>DATMIX010000001.1:0-30757 GCA_035554095.1 Gaiellaceae bacterium
TTTGAAGAAGGCGAGGGAAGATGGGGGGCGTACCACGCGTCTAGTGGGTCGGCAGTGCAAGTTTCCGAAGGAGGAGAAATGACGGATCAGACCGACGACGCCCGCCTCGAGAACGAGGAGCAGGAAGACGTCGAGGGTCACGCCCACCTCAAGGGCGGCGCCCTTTCCGAGCCGGCTCTCGAGCCGCGGCTCGCCCAGGACGAAGGCGACGAAGATGTCGAGGGCCACGCCAACCTCAAGGGCGGCGCACTTTCCGAGCCCGCGCTCGAGCCGCGCCTCGCCCAGGACGAGGGCGACGACGATGTCGAGGGCCACATGAAGCTCAAGGGCCAGGCGAAGCTCTAATCAGCAGCCTTGACTGCCGGTCGGGCCGGGATTTTCCCGGCCCGACGTGCTTTCGGGAAGATTCCTCCCAGGTCGGGCGTCTGGTGAGCGACAGCGAATTTTTCCGGGAGGAGGCAGAGATGACGGATCAGAACGACGAAGCCCTTTTTGAGCAGGATGAGGACGACGTCGAGGGTCATCGCGCCCTGAAGGGCAGGGTCCTCCGCGGCGGGATCGACGAGAACGAATCCAACGACGACGTCGAGGGCCACATGCGGCTCAACCAGGCGAAGCTCTAGCCTCGCCGGTTGAAGGCCCTCTGTCAGGCCGGGCAGCGCCCGGCCTGACGCTTTCAAAACGACATGTCGGCGTGCAGGACGTCGTCGAGCGCGGCCAGCAGCCGGAGGACTGGCTCCCGCTGCTCTTCGTCGAGGCCCTCGAGCGCCGAGGCGATGCGCGCGATCACCGCCGCGTCGCCCCCGCTCCCTGCGAGCACCGAACGCGCGTGGCGGGCCCGCTGGAGCAGGTCGAGCGCGATCGCGGCTTGGTTGGCGAACAGCCCGAGCAGCTCCATGTGGCCGAGCGAGAACTGCACGTCTTGCGCGCGGTCGAGCACGTTGAGCACCCCAAGCGCGCGCTCCTCGTGGAGGAGCGGCACCGACATCATCGCTCTCGGCACGTAACCGGTCACCTCGGCGGTCTCGCGGGCGAACCGTGGGTCGCTCGCCAGATCCTCGATCACGAGCGGCTGCCGCGTAACGAGGACCCACCCGGCGACCCCGGTGCTCGAGGGGAAGCGCTCGCCGATCAAGTTCTCGGACCCTTCGCCCGCGACCGCCTCGAAGACGAGCTCGTCCGTGTCCTCGTCGTGGAGGAAGATCGACGAGGCCTTCGCGGAGAAGATTGAGCGCGCGACCTCGACGATCGACTGCAGCAGCGCGCGATGCTCGTCCTCCGCAGACATGACGCCGGCAGAGACGGCGGCTTGCAGGTTGTTGTCGGTCATTCGCGGCCTCCGACGTTCGATGCGGTCAGGTACAGGACGCTCTTGAGCTGGAACGGGGTCAGCTCGGGATGCTTGGCGAGGATCAACGCGCAGATCCCGCTCATGTGGGGCGTCGCGAAGCTGTTGCCCGTCGCCGCGATGGTCTCGCCCCCGAGCCACGCGAGCGGCACGTTGACGCCACGGGCGAAGAACTCGACGGGCGGCGCGGGGTTGTAATAGAACGTCTGCGGGTCGTCCTCCTCGTGGCTCCCGACCGAGATCACCGAGGAGAAGCGCCACGGATAGCTCTCGACGGGCATGTTGTGCGCGGAGGCGACGAGCACGGTCCGCTTGAAGTAGGCGCTGTCGGCGAGCTCGTGCAGGAGGCCGGCGAACTGCCGCTTCGTGGTCGAAAGGCTCATGTTGACGACGTCGAAGCCCTGGGCGATCGCCCATTTCAACCCTTCGAGGAGAATGGCCCCGCTGCCCTTGAAGCCGGCGCCGAGAACCCGGACGCTGAAGAGCCGGCACTCAGGGGCGAGCGACCGCACGATGCCGGCGCAACCCGTGCCGTGTCCGCAGAGATCGCCCTCGACGTCATCCTCGACCACGATCTCCCCGTCTTCCTGCTTGGTGAGCGCCACCGCACCGTCGAGCGCCCCGACCAGCGGATGGTCCGGCTCGACGCCGCTGTCGAGGATGCAGACCTGCACGCCGGCGCCGGCCGAACCGCCCCACGCCCATTCGCGCGTGACGCGCTCGGGCCATTCAACCGTGACACCGATGTTCTCCGACGCCGCCGCCGGCAGGCTCCACGCCGGCAGGTTCTCGTCGACCTGGGGATCGGGCTCGTTCCGCGCCACGCGCCGATCCTATTCGCACCGCGTGCGGCGCCCTCGTGGGCGCCGCACCCGTCAGGAGTGGCTTCCTACGAGCCGGCGTAGCGCCGGCGGAGCTCCTCGACGAGCGGACGATCGGGCTCGTACCCCGCCTGCGCCAGCGCCGACTCGAGATCGCGGATGAGCGCCAGCCGGAACTCGGCGTCCGCCTCGGCGCGGGCCACGATCTCGTCGAGGCTCTTGCGCGCGTACGGCAGCTCCTGCGCGGCCCGGACCCACGCCTCCGGCGCGGGGGGAAGGGCTGCGATCAGCTCCGCCAGGCGGTCTTCGTCGAATGCGCTCATGTCGTCACCTGCCCACCAGACTGCGCAGCAAGGGGATTTCTTCCCTCCAGCTCCTCGCGCAGCTTCACCAAGCAGCGGGAAATCCGGCTCGCGATCGTGCCGGCAGGCAGATCGAGCGCCTGCCCGATCGTGCGGTAGCTCTCGTCGCGGGAGAAGAAGCGGTCGAGAATGTCCTGGCAGTTCTCGGGCAGCTCGACCATCGCTTCGTGGACGTCGAGAGCCTGGTCGATCTTGGCGAGCGCGTCCTCGTCGGCGCCCGAGGGCTCGGGCTCGTCGGTCGGCTCTTCGCGCGACCCGGCTCGGATCTTGTCGATGCACAGGCGCCTGGTCAGCTGGGCGATCCAGGGCTGGATCGCGTCGTCGCTCCGCAACGTGTCGAGCCGCTCGTAGACGCGTGCGAAGACCTCTTGGAAGACATCCTCGGCATCCTGTTCTTTGAGCCGGAAGCCCTGGATCGCGATCGCGTAGACGTAGCGCGAGAACCGCTCCACGAGCGACGCCCACGCTTCCTGGTCGCCGCCGCGGCAGCGGGCCACGAGCTGCGCCGCCGAAACCGCATGGCTCACGACGGCCCCTGTTACGCGTGCTGCTGCTCGGCCTCGCGCAGCCGCCTCGCCATCACCTGCAGCAGCTTCCAGGCGATCTCTGCGTTCGTTTCGACCAGCGGCCTGAAATCCCACGACGTGAGGCCGTAGCAGGTCAGATCGGTGTCGGCCGCGATCGAGGCGGTGCGGCGGGCCTGGTCGTCGATCAGTGCGATCTCGCCGAAGTAGTCGCCCGGACCGAGCTGGGCGCGCTTCTCGCCGTGGACGTCGACGCTGGCGGTTCCTTCGCCGATGACGAAGAAGCCGACCCCGCCGGAGCCTTCGGCCGCGACGGAGTCGCCTGCGCTGAAGTGCCGCTCCTTGAAGGAGCGCGAGATCCGCTCGAGCTCGCCGCGCGGCAGGCCCTGGAACAGCGGAATCTGCTCGAGCAGCTCGATCGGTGCGTCAGCCATGGCGCGATTCTATTGCGGAAGGCGCGTGAGGCGAAATGACTACGGCTTCGCGGCCTCGGCGCGCGACGCCAACTCCTCGATCTTGCCCTGCGCGGAATCGAGCTTGCCGAGGCAGAAGCGGTAGAGCTCCTCCCCCCGCTCCCAGAGCGCAATCGCCTCGTCGAGCGGGGCGTCGCCGCCCTCGAGCCGCTGGACGATCTGCTCCAGCTCGCGCTGCGCCACCTCGAACGTCTGCTCACTCGACACGCGCGCCGAACCTCCCGTCCGCGACTTCGATGGCGATCGCGTCGCCTCTCTCCACGGCCGAGGCGGAGCGCACGAGCTCGTCACCGGTCCTGACGATCGCGTAGCCGCGCTCGAGTGTCGAGCGCGGCGAGAGCGCGCGCAGCTTCCCTGCGGCGTGCTCCAGGGCCGCGCGCCTCCGCTCGACGAGCAATGCGGGCGCGCGGCGCAGCCGCTCGTGCGATCGGCGGAGGCGGTCGGCATGGCGGTCGAGCGATCGCCGCGCGCCGCGCGTCAGACCTGCGCGCTGGCGGTCCAGGTGCCGGTGGAGCCCTGCGATGTCCGGGACAACGAGCCGGGCAGCGGCCGTGGGAGTCGAGGCCCGGACGTCGGCCGCGAGGTCGCAGAGAGGTGTGTCCTGCTCGTGTCCGACGGCCGAGACCACCGGCACGGGGGACGCCGCGATGGCCCGTACGAGGCGCTCGTCGCTGAAGGGCAGGAGATCCTCGAAGCTCCCGCCCCCGCGCGCGACGACGATCACGTCGGCCAAGCCCGCGAGCCGCCGGAGCGCGTCGCCGACCGCTGCAGCGGCTCTCGGCCCCTGGACATACGTTTCGGCGACCACGACGTGGGCCGGCGGAAATCGCGTCGTGATTCCGGCCAGGACGTCGCGCTTGGCCGCCGCGTCGTTGCCCGTGATCAGGCCGATAGTCCGCGGCAACAGCGGCAGGGCGCGCTTCCGCTCGGGTGCGAAAAGGCCCTCTCCTGCCAGCTTGCGCTTCAAGCGCTCGAGTGCCGCGAGGTGGTCGCCGAGACCGAACCGCTCGAGCGAGAGGGCGCGGAGGCGAAACTCCCCCCGCGCCGCATAGAGCTCGGGCCGTCCGAACGCGTGCACTCGATCGCCGTCGGCGAGCTCCAGCCGGAGCCCCTCGAACTGACCGCGGGGCATCGACACGGCAAGGCATGCTCCGTCGGCCGGATCCTTGAGGGTGAAGAAGACGCTCTGCCAGCGGGGATGCCGCTTGAGCTCAGTGACCTCGCCTTCGACCCAGACGGTCGGCAGCCGCTGGAGCCACGTCGCGACGCCGCGGTTGAACGCCGAGACGCTGTAGACCTTGCGATCGCCGTGGACGCTTGCCTCGACCTTCACCCGGTCGATGCTAGCCCGCTACGCCGGTTGGCTAGAGGAGGATCCGCGCGGCGGTCTCGTGGTCGCAGCCGCTGAGGACCATCTCGACGGTGCGATGAAGATCGGCGTCGCTGTGGGCGAGCTTCTCCGCAAGCGGGAGCGGAAACCCGGCCTCCATCAGTACGTGCAGGCGCCAGCTCTCGACTTTCGTGCGCTCGTCCTGTGATGTCTCGATCGTCTGAGCCATGAGATGCTCGTGTTTCGCCTTTTCGTAGACGAACCCTGCCGCTCGAAGTTTGTGTCCAGCGCTATTCGGCGCGAAACGCGCCGTGGAGACTCGATTCGGCCTCGGCGATCGTGCTCTCGAGCCGCCTCGTCAACTCGAGGACGCGGGCTTCCAGGACCGCGCGCTCGGCCTCCGCGTCGGCGCCGATCGTTCTGATCTGGGAGCGCAACTCGGCCTCGGCGTCGGAGATGCGGCGCTGAAAGTCGGTCAGGAACTCGTCGCGGCGACGCTCGATCGCCCCGACGATCTCGGTCAGCTTGCGGTCGATTCTCGCCGCGCCTGCGTCGGAGACCTGTGCGAGCCGTTCCGCCAGCACCGACTGGGCGTCGTGCGCGAACTGTGCGACCGCTCGGTCCAGCTCGCGCGACAGGCGCTTCGCCGCGTCGTCCCGGGCGCCCTTGACCGCCTTGGAGAACTCCTCCACCGCCGCCTCGGAGAGCCGGCTGGCCGTCCGGTCCACGATCCGGCTCAGCTGGTCGATTTGACGCCGCTCCACGTCCGCGAAACCGGCCTGGATCCGCCGCACGGCCTCGGTCTCCTCGGCTGCGATCCGCTCGCGTAGCTCCCGCTCGCGCTGGCGCAGCCGCTCCGAGACCTCGTGCAGTGCGCGCCGGCGTTCGCTCTCGTGAACCTCGACGTCGCGCCGCGCGGCGGCGCCTGCCTCCTCCGACGCGCGCTCGAACTCCTCGCGGAGCCGCTTCACCGTCTCGCGCTGCTCGTCGCTCGCGGACTTGACCTGCTCGGCCTCCGCTTCCAGACGCGCGTTGGCCTCGCCGAGCAGCTCGCGCTGGCGCTGCGTCAGCTCCGCGAGCCGTCCGGTCAAGGCCTGCTGGACACGGTCGAGATCGCCGGACCACTCCGTCAGGCGCTGTTCGACCCGGCGCTCGGAGACGGTCAGCGCGTCGCCGAGCTCCGCGGCGAACCTGCGCTCGCGGTCGGCGAGCTCGCTCCGCCTGCTCTCGGCAACGCGGCGCTCCTCCTCGGCGACCTGGGAGGCCGAGTCCGCCCGCGCACGCGCCAGCGTGCGCTCGAGCTCGCCGCTCCGCTCGGTCGCCTCGCGCTCGATCAGCTCCCTGAGCCGCGCCTCGGCGACGTCGAGCTCGCCGTCGATCCGGCGGGCACGCACGACTCCGGCGAGCAGGGCGATCGAGCCCAGGCCGGCCGCGAAGCACACGGTGAGCCCGGCCGCGGCGAGCGCCGACTCGCGGTCGAGCTCGAAGGCGAAGCCCACCCAGGCGGCCGCCGCCGCGACGCCCAGAACGCTGGCGATCCCGACGAGGGTCGAAGACGTTGCGCGGCCCAGGAACGCCGAGCCGAGGGCAATCGACGCGAGCACGATGCCCGCGGCGAACAGGAGCTCGAGGATCGTGTCGAGGGACACGTTGTGATCCTAGGCGAGGCGCATCACCGCGAGAGCGGCCGCGAGGGTCACGGTCGCCGCCGACAGAACGCGCAGCGCGAGGTCCGGCGCCCGCATCAGCGTGGCCGCGTCGATGGGCTCACGCGTCCCGTCCCTGAGCTCGAGTGTGCCGCTGACGGTTGCGACTCGGCGCCGCACGTGCCTCACCGTCGTCGAGAGGATCTGCTGGACGGTGCTCAGCAGCGCGGCGAAGAGCGCTGCCAGCAGCGCTTCGGCGGTGATCGTCCCGGCGGCCGTGAAGTAGCCGACGAGAAGCGGGAACGACCCCCAGGCGAGGACGAACCACAACCAGTTGTGGAACCGGCCGCCGAAGAGCTCGAGGTTGTACGCACACGCGATGAAGCCGCCGAAGATGACGAACGGCAGCAGCCAGAGGTTCCACGCGATCGCGACTCCGACACCGAGCGCGACCGCCGCGGCGAGCGACACGACACCGAGGACGGCGAGCGTCCGCGCCGGGATCCTCGTCTGCAGCGGACGCCCGACCAGCTCGTCGAGCGCGTGAGCGGCGACGCCGAGGCCGAGGAAGAACGCGAGAACTGCGAGCGAGACGCGGCCGACCGGGAAACGCGGCGCCAGCGCTGCCCCGATCACGATGTAGCTCAGGTGCCAGAGCGTGTAGGGCAGATGCAGGAGCGTCACGTAGTCGCGCCAGCCGCCCGGCGCGAGCGCGTAGAAGGCCGGCCTGGCCTGGCTGCTCACGCGCCGCCCCACATGACGACGCCGCCGCCGAGGCTCAGACGGCGATGTCGGACGTCGCCGATTCCTGCCTCGCGCCAGAGCGCCACCTGGCGCTCGAGCGGGTACCGGTGCCAGAACTCGCGGATGCTGCCGCCGAGGAACCGCCCCACCTCGTGCCAGCCGGGCGAGACCGCCCGGCCCGCAGCGGGGAGCACAGCGCCGACGTAGGCACGCCACAAAGGGTTCCAGACGCCGCGCGGGACGCCGAACTCGAGGCTCGCGACCGTTCCGCCGGGTCGGACGACGCGCGCGAGCTCGCGCAGCGTCCTGCCCGGTTCGTCGACGTAGCGCAGCAGGTAGGTGAACGTCAGCGCGTCGAACGAGGCGTCATCGAACGGCAGCTTCTCGGCGCTCGCCTCGACCAGGCGAATGCCGGCCGGCAATCGCTCCGCGGCGATCTCGAGCATCTCGGCGCTCTGGTCGACGCCGACCACCGCGCAAGCCTTTTGGCGGATCAGCTCCTGTGCGACGGCGCCAGTCCCGGTCGCGACGTCGAGCACACGGTCCCCGGGGCCGACGTCGACGCGCGAGACGAGAAAGCGGCGCCAGCGCGGGTCCTGTCCGAACGAGAGGAGGCGGGCGTACCGGTCGTAGGTCGGCCCGAGCGGCGCGAAGAGCTCGAGCGCCTGGCGCGTCCGGGCGGAGGCTGCCTCGGCCACGGGCCTGAGTCTATTCTCGCGTCTTGGGCTTGCCGGAGGATCTGCGGAGGACCGCCGACGCAGCGGTCCACTTCGCCGGCCCCGGCGAGGACGTTGTCGGGATCGTCCCGGCGGAGCCGTCCTCCGGAACTCGGGGATACCTCTGCGCTTTCCGCGCCGAGGACGGCAAGACCTCCTGGCTCGTCCTCGACGACGACGGCCGTCCCGTCGACCGGCGCCGCGAGGTTCGAGAGGTCGTTTCGATCACCGCTCTCTGTGAGCTCGCGGAGGAGGTTGCCGCCGGCGGCGACCTCGACCAGCTTCGTTCGCAGCTGGTCGCCCTGCGCCTGACTGAGAACCCGCCGGGCATCGAGGAGGCGGAGGAGGCCGCGCTCGCGCTGCAGGCAGCGATCGGCGCAACCCCCCGTCTGGCCACGCCCGCCCACCTCGACGCGGTCGGCGCGGCGACGCTGAGGCTCGAGCGCGTGCTCGGCAGCGACGGCGCGTCGCCCTTCGCAGCCGCCATGAAGCAGGCGACCGCGACGGTCAAGAAGCTGAGCCGTGACGTCGAGGGGTCGTACAAGATCCCGCTGACCTGACGACGGCTGGCTACAGTGGCCCGATG
Source organism: Gaiellaceae bacterium (assembly GCA_035554095.1). Taxonomy (GTDB): domain Bacteria; phylum Actinomycetota; class Thermoleophilia; order Gaiellales; family Gaiellaceae; genus 13-2-20CM-68-14. The sequence continues at coordinate 8,551 of DATMIX010000001.1, forward strand.
GAGGGCAGCGGCGGCTTCGGATTCCCTTTCGGCGGCGATCCCGAGGACTTGATGCGCGGGCTGCGCGAGTTCGCGGAGCAGCAGGCCGAGACCGTCGCCGAGGCCCAACGCGAGCAGTTCGCCACGCTGACGCTCAACACCGCGGTCGAGCTCACCGCCGCCGCGCTGCAGCAGGTGCACGTCGAGGGCGGCGCCGACGAGCAGTCGGTCGCCCTTCGCGACGCGATGCGCGTGCTCTTCCCGGAGGCCGTCGCGCTGGTCAGCGCGGCGCGCCAAGGGTTCATGCGCGAGGGCTGACGCTCCGCGCCGCCTAGAATCCCGGCGCTCGTGATCCTGGATCGCACGATCGCTCGGATGTTGCCGGCGGTGCCGAGGCCGTTGGTGCAGAAGCTGGCGCAGCGGTACATCGCCGGCGCGCGCCTCGAGGACGCGTGCCGCGTCGTCGAGACGGCGAACGCCCAGGGAAAGATGGCCACGATCGACGTCCTCGGCGAGGAGATCACACGCGACGAGGAGGCGCGCGCGATCGCCCAGGCCTACCGCGACGTCTTCGAGACGATCGACCGGCAGCAGCTCGACTCGAACGTGAGCGTCAAGCCCACCGCCCTCGGCCTCAAGCTCGACTACGACCTCTGCCGCGAGAACCTCGAGTCGGTCGTGGAAGAGGCTGCGCAGCGCGGGAACTTCGTCCGGATCGACATGGAGGACTCGTCGACGACGGACGACACGCTTCGCCTCTACCGCGACCTCCGTCAAGCCGGCCACGAGAACCTCGGCGTCGTGCTGCAGGCGTACATGCGGCGCACGCTCGACGACATCGCGGCCCTCGCCCCACTCCAGCCGAGCGTGCGGATCTGCAAGGGGATCTACGTCGAGCCGCCCGAGCTTGCCTACCAAGGCTACGAAGAGGTGCGCGTGAACTACGTGCGGGCGCTCGAGGCGCTCCTCGACGCGCGCTGCTATGTCGGGATCGCCACCCACGACGATTGGCTCGTCTCGGAAGGCGAGCGGATCGTCGCCCGCCGCGGCCTCGAGCGCGAGGCGTACGAGTTCCAGATGCTGCTCGGCGTCACCGAGTCTCTCGGCGACCGCCTCGTCCGCCGCGGGCACCGCCTGAGGATCTACGTTCCCTTCGGCGAGCACTGGTACGCCTACTCGCTGAGGCGGCTGCAGGAGAACCCGAAGATCGCCGGCTACATCGCGGCGGACACGCTCGGCCGCCTCGTGCCCCGCCGCAACGGCGCGAGTTGATCTGGGCCGAGGCCGAGGGCTGCCGCGTCGTCGATTCCGACGGTCGCGAGTACCTCGACCTCTCGGGCGGCTTCGGCGTCGCCGTGCTCGGCCACCGCAACCCGCAGATCCTCGCCGCGTGGCGGGAGCAGCGCGTTGTCCATGCGCTCGGAGACCTCGCCGAGGCCGAGTCGACGGCGGAGCTGCGACGCCGACTGCCGAAGCCCGCGAAGCTCGGCGTCACCGGTGAGGACGCGGTGGAGATCGCCCTGCGAACCGCGCTGCTCGCGACGGGGAAGCCCGGCATCCTCGCGTTCGAGGGCGCCTACCACGGGACGGGTCTGCTGGCTCTCGCGGCGACGTCGATCGACGCCTTCAGGCTCCCGTTTCGGACCTGGCTGCCGGGGCCGGTCTACAGGCGTCGGTACGGCGAGGATCCCGGGCCGCTGCCGGCGCGCTGCGGCTGCGTGATCGTGGAGCCGGTGCAGGGGCGTGGGGGCGCCCGAGTTCCCGGGCCGGACTTCATGCGCGTCCTGCGGCGCCGCTGCACGGCGCGGGGGGCGATCCTGATCGTGGACGCCGTCTACGCCGGTCTCGGACGCGTCGGCGAGCTCTGGCCGGGCGCGGAGTACGCCGACGTGCTCGTGGTCGGCAAGGCATTGGGACACGGCCTGCCGATCTCGGCCGCGCTCTTCTACCGCGAAGAGCTGGAGCAGGTGTGGGAGCTCGGCGAGGAGGACGTCTACACGCACACACACGTCGGCAACCCGCTCGCGGCAGCGGCCGCGCTCGTCGTGCTCGACGCCGTACCGGGGCTGCTCGGCCGCGTCCTCGAGGCGGGGGAGCGGTTCGAGCGCGCCGGGTGGCACGGCGCCGGCCTGCTGCGAGCGCGCGAGGGCGACGCCGATGCGGCGCTCCGGCGCGGTGTGATCGTCGTCCCTGCCGGGCCGGGTGGCCGGCTGATCTCCGCGACCCCGCCGCTGACGATCACGGACGACGAGATCGACGAGGCTCTGTCGCGACTTCCCTAGGAGGGTTTCTCGGCGATGAGCACGAAATCGCCCGGCACCCGCCGGTCGCGGTGCCGCCACGGGTCGAATTCGGGAAACTCCTCGAGCGAGCGGAGCAGCAGGCTGGACTTCGCGACCGCGGTGACGATCTGGCCGAGCCGCCAGAACCTCTCGACCTTCTGCTCCTCGGGGGGCTCTCCCGGCAGCTCGAAGTGCTCCCAGCCGACGTTCGCCTGCGGCTGGTCGTCGAAGTAGTCCTCACGCCAGCGGAGGGTCATGTCGAGGCACTTGCCGGCGGGATGGCCGTCGTAGAGGAAGAGGAACCCTCCGGGCCTGAGCGCCGACGCGACGCCGTGCAGCCAGGAGTCGAGGTCGTGGAGCCAGTTGAGCACTCCACCACCGGTGAAGACGAGGTCGAAGCGGCTGCGCTCGAGCTGGATCGGCAACTCCTGCACGTCGGCCTGGATGAACGCCGCCGTCGGCGCGCGCTCGCGCGCGACCGTCAGCGCCTCCGAGGAGATGTCCACGGCCGTCACGAGCGCGCCGAGCTCCGCGAGCTCCGCGGTCGACTCACCCGTCGCGCACTGCAGGTGGAGGACGTGCTTGCCCTCGAGGTCGGGCAGCCGCTCGCGCACCGGCTTCGGGATGCCGAGCCGGCCCCGCATCGCGTCCGCCCGGCGGCGGTGGATCTCGTCCCAGGCGCGGCGATTGTGCTCGGTCGGTTCCACGGAGCGAAGGCTACGCCCCGTGACGCCTACAGCACGGTGTCCGACACCGGGCGAACCTCGGCGCGTGCAGGGGGAACCCGGGCTCGCGTCACAGTTCCGTAACGGTGTCCGACGTCGAGACAGGGCCGGTTCGGCCTAGGCCAGCAGGGAGAAGCCGCCGTCGACGATCAGGGTATGGCCGCAGACCATCGCCGCGCCCGGCGAGCACAGCCACGTCACGGCGTCGGCGACGTCGCGCGGCTCGACGAGGCGCCCGGCCGGGGTGCGCTCCCGCCCCGCCCGGAGCATCTGCTCCTTGTTGGGAAAGTGCTCGAGCGCGCCCGTCTCGACGACCCCCGCCGAGACGGCGTTGACGCGGATCCCGCGCGGTGCGAGCTCGACCGCGAGGTAGCGCACGAGCGCCTCGAGTGCTGCCTTCGACGTCCCGACCACGACGTAGTTCTCGAGCACCCGCTGCGCGCCGAGGCTCGAGATGCCGACGATCGACGAGCCCGCCTTCATCTGGGGGACGGCGATCTTGGCAAGCGCCAGCAACGCGTGGGCGTTCGCGTCGAGCGTCCAGTCCCAGTGCTTCTTCTCCACCTCGAGCGCCGGCCGGATCACGCCGGTCGCCGCGTTGTGGACGAGCGCGTCGAGGCCGCCGAGCTCTGCGACCTCCCGGGCGACCCGATCCGACGAGACGTTGCCGCGGACGAGCACCGGCTCGGCGCCTGCGGCGCGAAGCTCCTCGGCGGTGGCCTCCGCAGCCGCGTCGTTCCGGAGATAGCCGATCGCGACGCGCGCGGCCCCGAGCTGCGCGAAGCGGAGCGCGATCTCCTTGCCGATCCCGCGCGACCCACCGGTCACGAGGACCGAGGCGCCCTCGAAGCGCACGCGGCTAGTCCCGCCCGGGCAGCGGCTCGGCCGCCGGCGCCGAGCTCGGCAACTCGTCCCAGCCCGGGACATCCCGCCGGACCCGGTCGCCGCCCGCGGCCTTCGACGAGGCGTGGCCGAGCCGGTCCAGGAGCGCCATCTTCTCCTCCCCGTACTCACGCACCGGGTCGCCTTCCGGCAGATCCTTCACGAGCTCCTCGACGCGCGCACGCAGTTGGTACGCGAACTGCGGCGTGGCCGGCCCCACCAGGGCGTCGACGGCTTCCCTCGTCGGCTCGGGCATCGCGAAGAGCCTAATGGGTAGGGTCGAACGGGTGCGACGTCCCGAGGCCGCCGACCTGATGCTCCTCGTGACGGTTGGCATCTGGTCGCTCAACTTCACGGTTACGAAGTACGTCCTCAACCACGGCTTCCGCCCGCTCGCCTACAGCGGGATCCGCTTCGGTGCGGCTGCTCTCCTGTTCATCGGCGTGACGTGGTCGCGGGAGCACTCGTTCCGCCTGCGGCGGAAGGACATCCCGTTCATCGTCGGCGCCGCGCTCATCGGCGTCTCGCTGAACCAGGTGACGTTCGTCTACGGGACGAAGCTGACGACTGCGACGACGGTCGCCCTCATCTTCGGGACGCTGCCGATCATGACCGCCCTCTTCGCAGCCGCGGGCGGGATCGAGAGCCTGGATGCGCGCTTCTGGCTCGCCGCCGCGATCTCGTTCGGCGGGGTGTGCATGGTCGCCTTCGGCGCCAAGGGCGGGGTTTCGGGCGACCTCTGGGGTTACGGCCTCGCCCTCGTCGCGGCGGCGACCTGGGCGGCCTACTCGGTCTCGATCGCCCCGCTGATGACCCGCTACACGGCCGCGCGGATCAGCGCGTTCGCCCTGACACTCGGTTCGATCCCGGTGCTCATCGTCGGCGCCCCTCAGATCGCCGACCAGAGCTTCAGTGGGCTGCCGACGCTGGTCTGGGTCGCCTTCGTGTTCGCGGTGCTCGGCCCGCTCTTCCTGACCAACCTGCTGTGGTTCAACGCGATCGACCGCGTCGGCCCTTCGCGCGCATCCCTGTACGCGAACCTACAGCCGTTCCTGGGCGCGATCTTCGCGCTGCTCCTGCTGAGCGAGCCGTTGACGCGATACCAGGTCGCCGGCGGCCTTCTGATCGCGACGGGGATCGTCCTCTCCCGCGGCCGCGAGCCCGCGCTCGTCGCGGCGGAGGGCTCGTGAGCTCGTTGCGCGCCCGGCTCGCCCCGGAAGCCCCCCGGTTACCAGTTCACGATTGGCCGGGTCCTCGCGATCTACTCCGGCCTGATGGTCGCGTTGCTCCTGGCTGCGCTCGACCAGACCATCGTGGCCACGGCCCTGCCGAAGGTCGTCTCGGACCTCGGCGGCATCTCCCAGTACTCGTGGGTGTTCACCGCCTACATGCTCGGCTCGACCGTGACGGTGCCGCTCTACGGCAAGCTCGGTGACGTCCACGGTCGAAAGCCGCTCTTCATCATCGCGATCGTGATCTTCCTCGTGGGCTCGGCGCTCTGCGGGGCTGCTCAGGACATGTGGGAGCTGGTCATCTTCCGCGCCGTGCAGGGTGTCGGCGCGGGGGGCCTCTTCCCGCTGACGCTGGCCATGGTCGGGATGATCGTTCCGCCTCGGGAGCGCGGCCGCTATCAAGGCCTGATCGGCTCGGTCTTCGCCGGCGCCTCGATCATCGGGCCGCTCGTCGGCGGGTTCATCGTCGACAACACGAGCTGGCGCTGGATCTTCTACGTCAACCTGCCCGTCGGCGGCCTCGCGCTCGCGGTGATCCTCGTGACGATGCCTCGGCGGCCGTACCGGCAGGAGCATTCGATCGACTGGCTCGGCGCCGCGATCCTCGCCGCCGGGACGACGGCCTTGCTGCTCGGGCTCGTCTGGGGCGGAAACGAGTACCCGTGGTCCTCGTCCGAAGTCCTCGTTGCGCTCGCGGCGGGGGCCGTCCTGCTCGTCGCGTTCGGGGTGGTCGAGCGACGTGTGCCCGAGCTGATCCTGCCGTTCGACCTGTTCCGCAACCAAACCGTCGCCTCGAGCGTCGCCTGCATGGCGCTCGTGGGGGCCGCCATGTTCGGGACGATCAGCTACGTGCCGCTCTTCGTCCAGGGCGTGATCGGCACCTCGGCAACGTCATCGGGCATCGTGCTGACCCCGCTGATCCTGGGCGCAGTGACGACGAGCTTCATCTCGGGCCAGATCGTCTCCCGGACCGGTCGCTACCGGCCGAACACCCTGATCGGGCCCGTCGTCCTCGGCCTGGGCATGCTTCTGCTCTGGCGCATGGGCACCGACACGACGAGGGGCGAAGCCGCCCGCAACATGGTCATCGCCGGCATCGGGCTCGGGATGATGATGCAAATCTTCGTGCTCTCGGTTCAGAACTCGGTGACGAGGGCCGCGATGGGCTCCGCGACCGCGCTGACGCAGTTCGCGCGCTCGATCGGATCGACTCTCGGCGTCACCCTGATGGGCGTGCTCATCAACCAGAATCTGCCGGCGAGCGTCAGCACGAACGGTGTTGCGCTTCACCGGTTGCCCGAGGCCGGGCGCGCGGCGCTTGCGAACGCGCTCCATCCGGCGTTCTTCTTCGGGGTGATCCTCTGCGCCTTCGTCTTCGTGATCTCGCTGCTCTGGATCGGTGAGGCGCCGCTGCGGACGGAGCTCGAGGGCGTAACGGTCGGCGACGAGTCGTCTCCGCAGCCAGGAACGCGGGCGGCAGCACGTTAGAAGGAGCGCGTTAGAGTAAGAGCGTGAGCTCGACCGATTTCATGCCGCTCAAGGGCTGGGACCACATCGAGCTCTGGGTCGGGAACGCGAAGCAGGCGGCCTACTTCTACGAGCATGCGTTCGGATTCACACGGACCGCCTACGCCGGCCCGGAGACGGGCGTCCGCGACCGGGCCTCCTACGTCGTCGAGCAGGGCGACATCCGCCTCGTCCTCACGAGCCCGCTCCGCGAGGAGCACGAGATCGCGAAGCATCAATGCCGCCACGGCGACGGCGTCAAGGACATCGCGCTCGAGGTCCCGGACGCGACGGAGGCGTATCGCCAGGCGGTGCAGCGCGGCGCCCGCGGCGTCGTCGAGCCGCACACGATCGAGGACACCTACGGCTCGATCGAGCTCGCAGCAATCGCGACCTACGGGGAGACGATCCACACGTTCGTGAACCGCGAGGGATACGACGGCCCGTATATGCCGGGCTACGTCTCGGTCTCCACGAACGGCCACCCCGGCCTCGGCGTCGGCCTGCTGACGATCGACCACGTGGTCGGGAACGTCGAGCTCGGGCGCATGGAGCACTGGGTGGAGTTCTACGAACGCGCCTTCGGGATGACCGAGATGATCCATTTCTCGGACGAGGACATCTCGACCGAGTACTCCGCGCTCATGTCCAAGGTCCTTACCGACGGTGAGGGCCGGATCAAGTTCCCGATCAACGAGCCGGCCGAGGGAAAGCGCAAGAGCCAGATCGAGGAGTACCTCGACTTCTACGGCGGCCCGGGCGTCCAGCACATCGCGTTCGCGAGCGAGAACATCGTCGACGCCGTCGACGCGCTCAAGGAGCGAGGCGTCGGCTTCCTCGAGACGCCCGAGACGTACTACGAGGACGCCTGCGACCGCGTCGGCGAGATCGACGAGAGCTGGGACGACCTGCGGCGCCTGAGGATCTTGGCCGACCGTGACGACGAGGGGTACCTGCTTCAGATCTTCACGAAGACCTCTCAGGACCGGCCGACCATGTTCTTCGAGGTGATCGAGCGCCACGGCGCGCGTGGGTTCGGCAACGGCAACTTCAAGGCGCTCTTCGAGGCGATCGAGCGCGAGCAGGCTCTGCGCGGGAACCTCTGAAGCTCGACCACGCCCAGGTTCTCTCACCGCGAGACGGCTCAGGAGCCGCGAGGCGCTTCTACGTCGACGTGATCGGCCTCGAGGAGATCGAGCGGCCGGCCACGTTGGGCGGCGCCGGCGTCTGGTTCCGCGTCGGCCGGCAGGAGCTCCATGTCTCCGAGCACGAGCCGTTCGAGCCCGCCGCGAAAGCACACCCGGCCTTCGAGCTCGAGGCACAGGCGCTCGACGCGCTCGCCGAGCGGCTCGAGGCCTCGGGCGCCGACGTGACGTGGGACGAGCGGCTGCCGGGCGCGCGGCGGTTCTACGCGTTCGACCCGGCGGGAAATCGCCTCGAGTTCCTCACGCGTCGATGATCGTCGAGCTGCTCGAAACTCCGGCCCGCCAGGCCCGCGTCGAATCAGAGACGGGGCACCGGCCGTGGCCGCTGCCCGACGAGCCGTGGGTGATGGCGCAGACCTGGGACAACCTCTTGTTCACGCACTGGCGCGTGCCCGCGGAGACGATCGCCCACCACGTGCCGCAGGGCCTCGAGGTCGAACTGTACGACGGCAGTGCCTGGCTCGGCGTCACCCCCTTCGTCCTCACGGGCTTCCGCCTCCGCGGCGCGCCTCCCGTTCCCGGCTTGTCCACGTTCCCCGAGTTGAACGTCCGCACCTACGTAACGGTGGGGGAGAAGCCTGGAATCTGGTTCTTTAGCCTCGACGCCGCCAGCCGTCTCGCCGTCGAGGGCGCCCGCCGCGCGTACAAGCTCCCCTACCACTACGCGCACATGTCCGCGGCGCAGCGCGCCAACGGGGTCGAGTACTCGGCGGCACGGGCCGACGGCTCAGACCATCGCTTCGAGGCCGCCTACCGTCCGGCCGGTGAAGCGTTCACCGCCGCGGCCGATTCCCTGGAATGGTTTCTGACCGAGCGCTACTGCCTCTACGCCGTCGACCGGGGCCGGCTCCACCGCGCCGAGATCCAGCACCCGCCGTGGCGCCTGCGGACGGCGCAGGCCGAGCTCCGCACGAACACGATGCCGCCGTTCCCGGTCGAAGGCGTGCCTTTGTTGCATCTCGCACATCGCCAGGACGTCTTGATCTGGCCGCTTCGGCCGGTTCAAGCGAGCCGTTAGCACGCCGCAAGAGCGGGCCCGGTTCGTCGTCTACTTCAAGGCTGGAGAAACAAAGCTCGCGAAAGGGTGAAATCGAATCCATGAAGCGTTGGCTCGTTGTTCCGATTCTGATCGCCGGCGCGCTCTCGCTCGCCGCGATCGGCCTGGCTAACCCGGGGAACGGAAACAAAGGGAAGCCGAACGCGAAGGGCGGCATGTTCGTCTTCCACGTGACGACGACGGATCATGGCTGCGATTTCCGGCCGTGGGCCACGGACACGCTGCGGCGGGTCTACAAGGTGCGCAAGCGCGAAAATGGCTCGTACGTCGTCCGCCGCGAGGACAGGGGTCGCTTCGTCACGCTCGCCGGCCCGAGCCCGAGCGCCGACCCGTGCCCCGGCGTCATTCGCCGTGGCAAGCACGGCTCGACCCTCCGCGCGGGCAAGAAGGGCACGATGCAGGGCTACCTGCAGGGCACCGTCACGGGCGGCACCTTCATCCCGAACGGCACCTGCACAACCGAGTGCACGAGCGGTGACTTCATCGCCGGCTTCTTCACCGCCGGCTCGAAGTTCACGTGCAGCGAGGGCTACGCCGGCTGCCGCTTCAACTTCAGCTACACGGCTCAGCGCCACAAGCGGCAGGGTCTCAAGCGCCACCACTGGGTGGATCGTGGGATCGACGGCGTGCACGAGATCTTCATCGGAGACATCGCGAACTCGTAGTCGACGACGAAGTCTTCTCGCCAGAAAGGAGAGCCCGCCGTAAGGCGGGCTCTCTGCATTTCGGTGATGCTTCGCGGGTGAGCCCGCAGCGGCGAACCGCGCTCGTCTCCGTCGTGGCCGCGTGCGTCCTGATCGCCGTGAAGCTCGTGGCTGGGATCGCATCGCACAGCCTCGGCCTGCTCTCGGAAGCCCTCCACTCGGGGACCGATCTCGTCGCGGCGCTGCTCACGTTCTTCGCGGTCGGGGTCGCGGCGCGGCCCGCCGACCGGGGTCACGCATACGGCCACGGGAAGGCAGAGCACCTCGCGGCCCTCGGCGAAGCTGCGATTCTCGTCGCGGCCAGCCTGCTGATCGTCTGGCGAGCCGTCTCGCACCTCGCGGGATTCAGCGAGTCCACCGTCGACGCCGCGTGGTACGCGCTCGCAGCGCTGGCGTTCGTGATCCTCGTCGATCTCAGCCGCACGATCGTCTCGTGGCGTGCGGGGCGGCGCTACGGCTCCTCCGCGCTGCAGGCGAACGCGGTTCACTTTGCGAGCGACCTCGCGGGGTCGGCGGCGGTGCTCGCAGGGCTGCTCGGCGTGCGCGCCGGCTGGCAGGACGCCGACTCGGCGGCGGCGCTGTTCGTCGCCGTCCTCGTGCTTGCGGCCGCGGCCCGGCTGATGCGGCGAAACGTCGACGTCCTCATGGACCGCGTCCCCTCGGAGGCGCACGAGGCCGCCCAGGAGGCGATCGCAGCGCTCGAACCGCAGGTGCAGCTCCGTCGCCTGCGGATGCGGCAGGCCGGCGGCCGGCAGTTCGCCGACGTCGTCATCGGGGTGCCGCCCGGCGCGGCGGTCGGGCAGGGGCATGCGGCCGCGGACGCCGTCGAGGCCGCCGTGCACCGAACCTTGCCGGAGAGCGACGTCGTCGTCCACGTCGAGCCGCAGGAGGACGAGTCGGCGCTACGCGAGCGCGTTCTCGCCGCGGCGCAGCGCGTCCCGCAGGTGCGCGAGATCCACAACCTGACCGTGCTTCGGACGGACGGCGGCGTGGAAGTGTCGTTGCATCTGAAGCTCCCGGGCGACCTCCCGCTCGAAGACGCGCACGCGGTCGCGACGGCGGTCGAGCAGGCGATCTCGGAGCACGTGCGCGAGGTCGTCTCGGTGCAGACTCACCTCGAGCCGATTCGCGAGCCCGCGCGCGGCGAGAGCGTCGACCGGGACGCCGGCTTCGTCGAAGACATCGTCCGCGGCGCGACCGGCGCGGCGCCGCGGGCGCTCCGCTTTCTCGACACCGAGGTGGGCCTTGTCGCCTTTCTCACCCTCGGCCTCGACCCCGGTACACCCTTGGAGGAAGCGCACCGCCGGGCAAGCCTCGTCGAGGAGCGTATCCGCCGCGCACGGCCCGAGATCGCAGACGTGATCGTCCATACCGAGCCGTGAAGCTCTGCCTCTTCAGGCCGGACGGCCGCGATGTGCGCGGCTGGGTCGGGATGATCGAGGGCGACCGGGTCGTCCATCTCGCGGCGCAGACGCTCGCGTCCTTCTTCACCGGTGGAGGCGCCGCGCGCGAGCACGACGAGTACGCCCTCTCGGACGTCCGCCTGCTCGCCCCTGTCCCCAGGCCGCCGTCGGTCCGCGACTTCTACGCGTTCGAGGAGCACGTCCGCAACGCCGCCCGCGTCACCGGCCGTGCCGGCGTTCCGGACGAGTGGTACGAGCTCCCTGTCTTCTACTTCTCGAACCCGGCCGCGATCTACGGGCCCGACGACGAGATCCCGTTCCCGGTGGGCTCGAACGAGCTCGACTACGAGCTCGAGGTCGCCGTGGTGATCGGAGACGTCACCGATTCTTCGAGCCGGATCGGCGGATTCACGATCATGAACGACTGGTCGGCACGCGACCTGCAGCGCCAGGAGATGCGCGTCGGGCTCGGCCCCGCGAAGGGCAAGGATTTCGCAACCTCGCTCGGGCCGGTCGTCGTGACCCCCGACGAGCTCGGCGACCTGCGGCTCGAGATGGTCGCGCGCGTCAACGGGGAGGAGCGCTCGCGCGGCAACCTCGGCTCGATGCACCATTCCTGGAAGGCCATCCTCGAACGGGCGGCCGAGAACACGAGGCTCGTTCCAGGCGACGTGATCGGCTCGGGCACGATCGGCAGCGGCTGCATCCTCGAACACGGCGACGGCCGCTGGTTGCAGCCGGGCGACGTCGTCGAGCTCGAGGTCGAGGGAATCGGGGTGCTCAGGAACGTGATCGGCCCTCGGCCCGCGACGTCGCGGTAATCTCGGAACATGCTGGAGGGCCTGCGCACCTCGTTCAGCGACCGGCGGCTCGCCGTGCTGACCCTGCTCGGAGCGCTCTCGACGCTCGTCGTCGGCCTGGTGGCGTTCCGCGTCGCGTATACCCATACGTCCGATGCGGTGAGCCTCCTGTGGAACCTGTTTCTGGCCTGGGTGCCGCTCGCCCTCGCGCTCCTGCTCTACGACCGGTACTCGCACCGCGCCGGGCCCGGGACGCTGGTTGGCCTCGGCCTGCTCTGGCTGCTCTTCTTCCCGAACGCCCCGTACATCGTCACCGACGTCGTGCACCTGGACGGCACCAGCGGCAGAGTGTTCCTCTTCGACAGCGTGCTGATCGCGACGGCGGCCGCGACCGGGCTGCTGCTCGGGTTCGTCTCGCTGTACCTGCTCCAGGCGATCGTGCGGCGCAGTGCGGGCTCCCGGTCGGCCTGGTTCTTCGTCTTCGCAGTGCTCGGACTGAGCTCGTTCGGGGTCTACCTCGGCCGCGTGCTGCGCTGGAACTCATGGGATGTCTTCGTCCGGCCGGGCGCGCTCGCCGGTGATCTCGGCCAGGCGCTCGTCGATCCGCTCGACTACCCGCACGCGATCGCGGCCACCGCCTTGTTCATGTCGTTCCTGATCGCCGGCTATCTCCTGTTCTACTCGCTCGCGCGCGCGAGCTCACTGCTCGGCGAATAGGCGGCCCACCGATGCAGGCCGCCGTCATCGGAGCCGGCGTGATGGGCCTTGCGACCGGCCGTGCGTTGGCGCGCCGCGGCCACGATGTCGTCGTCTACGAGCAGTTCCGCGTCGGCAATGAACGCGGTTCCAGTCACGGGCGCTCGCGCATCTTCCGGCTCGCGTACGCGGAAGAGGAGTACGTGCGGCTCGCCCAGGAATCGCTCGGGCTCTGGCGCGAGCTCGAGGCTGAGACCGGCGAGACGCTGCTCGAGCTCAACGGCCTGGTCGAGGTGGTCAGGACACTCGAGGAGAGCACTGCGCCGACGCTGGAGGCCTGCGGCGTCGCCTGGGAGCGCCTCGACGAGCAGGAAGCCGAGCGCCGGTTCCCGATCAGGGTGCCCGAGGGCTCGTTCGCCGTGCTCCAGCCCGAGGCCGGCATCGTTCGGGCCGACAAGGCGCTGACCGCGTTCGCCCGCGAGCTCGACGTGCGGGAGGGGACGAAGGCGCACCCCGACCAGGTCGAAGCCGACGTCGTCGTCGTCACCGCCGGCTCATGGGTCAACGAGCTTCTCACCGAGGCGCTGCCCGTGAAGGTGACGAGGGAGACGCTTTGCTACTTCAGGCCCGAGCAGGGCGGCCCGATCCCCTCCGTGGTCTCGTTCAAGCCAGACCGGCACACGCACGACATGTATTCACTCGCGGATCCGAAGCACGGTTTGAAGGTCGGGGCGCACCACGCCGGTGCGGAGGCCGACCCGAACGTGCCGGGCGACCCGCAGCCGCACCTGATCGAGCAGATCGCCGAGTGGGCGCGCCGGACGTACCGGCTCGCCGACCCCGACCCCGTCGGCGCCGAGACCTGCATGTACACGACGACCGCGGACGAGACGTTCATCCTCGAGCGCCGCGACCGCCTCGTCGTCGGCTCGCCCTGCTCCGGCCACGGCTTCAAGTTCGCGCCGGCGATCGGGGAGCGCCTCGCCGATCTGGCTTCGGGCTAGAGTTGTTCTGATGCCGTTCTACCAGCGTCTCGGCGACGTCCCGCGGAAGCGGCACATCCAGTTCCGCGACAACGGCTCGCTCCTGACCGAGGAGGTCATGGGCCTGGAAGGCTTCGTCGGGAACGAGTCGATCCTCTACCACCTCCAGTCGCCCTGCCGGGTGATGGAGCTCGGCGACTTCGAGGAGATCGAGCGCGACGAGTGGGTCCCGGACGCGCACGCGCATAGGCTCTTCAACACCTATGACGTCGACACCGGCGGCGACGAGGTCACGGGCCGGCGGCTCCTCATGTGGAACGACGACGTCGAGATCTCGCTCTGCCGACCGTCCGAGAGCGCCGAGTACTTCTTCCGCAACGGCGAAGGCGACGAGGTCATCTTCGTCCACGAGGGCTCGGGAACGCTGGAGACGATCTTCGGCGACGTCCCCTACAAGGACGGCGACTACATCGTCATCCCCCGCGGCACGACCTACCGCTTTCGACCGGAGGGCGAGCAGCGCTACCTCGTCTTCGAGACGCCGGGCCTGATCGAGATCCCGCGCCGCTATCGGAACCAGGACGGGCAGCTGCTCGAGGGCGCGCCGTACTACCACCGCGACATCCACCCGCCGACGCAGCTGAACACCCACCGCGAGAAGGGGGAGTTCCCAGTCAAGGTGCGCGTCCGCGACGGCTACCAGACCTACGTCCTCGACTACCACCCGTTCGACGTCGTGGGCTGGGACGGCTACCTGTACCCGTGGACGTTCTCCGTCCACGACTTCGAGCCGATCACCGGCCGGATCCACCAGCCGCCGCCCTCGCACCAGACGTTCCAGGGCCGGAACTTCGTCATCTGCTCGTTCTGCCCCCGGAAGCTCGACTTCGACGAGCTCGCGGTGCCGATCCCGTACCACCACTCGAATCTGCAGTCGGAGGAGATGATCTATTACGTCTCCGGCAACTTCGGCTCCCGCAAGGGCGTCAGCGTCGGCTCGATAACGCTGCACCCGTCGGGACTGCCGCACGGGCCCCAGCCGGGGCTGGCGGAGAAGTCGATCGGCGTGCGCGAGACGCACGAGCTGGCGGTGATGTGCGACACGTTCCACCCGCTCAAGCTGTCGAAGTTCGCGAAGGACCTCGACGACGGCAAGTACGCGTACTCCTGGTACGAGAACGCCGATGAGAAGCAGACGGCGTCAGTCGACGGCGACGCGTCCGGTGCCGGACTGACCTCCCACTTCTAGGTGTTCACGCGTTCGGCGCGCCTGTACGACGCGATCTATGCGTCCATCCGTGACTACCCGCGCGAGGCCGCGGAGCTGGACGGGTTGATCCAGGAGCGCCGGCCGGGCGCGCGGACGCTGCTCGACGTCGCCTGCGGCACGGGCGCCCACCTCGAGCACCTGGCCGGCAGGTATGAGGTCGAAGGGCTGGACCTCGACCCGGAGATGCTCGCGATCGCGCGTGAACGGCTGCCCGATGCCACGTTCCACGAAGGCGACATGACCTCGTTCCACCTCGGCAAGCGGTTCGACGCGGTCGTCTGCATGTTCAGCAGCATCGGTTATGCGCTGACCGAGGAGCGGCTGCAAGGAGCGATCGCTTCGATGGCGCGTCATCTGGAGCCGGGCGGCATCCTCGTCGTGGAGCCGTGGCTGACGCCGGACGTGTGGACGGACGGGCTGGTCGGCTCGGTCTTCGTGCAGGAGCCGGAGCTGAAGATCGCCCGGATCAACACATCGAGGCATCGCGACCAGGTGTCGGTGGTCGATTTCCACTACCTCGTCGGCACGCCTGAGGGGGTCGAGCACTTCGCGGAGCTGCACGAGCTCGGCCTCTTCACGGTCGAGCAGCAGCTCGCTGCCTTCCGCGCGGCCGGTCTCGACGCCGAGCACGACCCGGAGGGGCCGATGGGACGCGGCCTTTACATCGCAGTCGCATGACCCTGATCGTCGACTGGGACGGCACCGCGACGACGGAGGACACGTTGATCCGCGCGATCGAGGTCTTCGGCGACGTTGCGATTCAGCACGAAGCCGCCGCGGCGCTTCGCCGCGGCGAGATCACCCTGCACGAGGAGATCCGCCGCTCGGCCGCATCGATCAAGACGCCGCTCGAGGAAGTCCAGCGCTGGCTTGTCGAGCACATGGAGCTGCGCCCCGGCTTTCATGAGCTCGCCGAGCGCCATCGGCCCGTGATCGTCTCGAGCAACTTCCGTCAGCTGATCGAGCCGATCCTCGAGCACGAGGGCCTCGAGCTCGAGGTCCGCGCCAACGACGTGGAGTGGCATCCCGACGGCTGGCGCGGCACGTTCCGAAACGGCGATGCGTGCGGCACGTGCGGCGAGCCCTGCAAGCGAGCCGACGTACCGGGCCACCGGGAAGGCCAGGTCGTCTATGTGGGCGACGGCTACTCCGACCGCTGCGCGGCCCAGGCGGCCGACCGGATCTTCGCCCGCGATGGTCTCGCCTGGTACCTCGACGAACGCGGAGTCGCGTACGAGCGGTTCGAGGATTTCCACGACGTCTCTCGCGCGCTCGCCGCGTGACGCTGGTCCGCCTCCCGGAGCCGTACGATTTCGAGCTCTCGACGGAGCGCTTCCGGGCCTTCGGCCCCGACCTCGCGAACCTATGGCACGAGGGCGGTGTGCACCGGGTCGTCGGCGGGCGGGAAGTCCGGATCGAGGCCGCACCCGGCGGCGCCGATGTCGCTCCCCTCGACACCGAGACCGAGCCCGTGGCGCGCGAGCTGCTCGGTGCGGCCTTCGAGCTCGGGCCGTTCTACGACTGGGCGCAGGGCGACGAGGTCCTGCGCGAGCTGGTGTCGAGACTGGCGGGTTTCCGGCCGCCGCTCTCGCCCGATGCCTACGAGACGATCGTGTCCGCGATCAGCGCGCAACAGGTGTCGCTCTTCGCCGCGTTTGCGGTCCGCAACCGGATCGTCGAACGATTCGGACACCGAGGAGTGCACGCGTACTCGTTCCCGACGCGCGAGCGGATGGCGCGGGCGAGCGAGGAGGACCTCCTGCAGCTCGGCTTCTCCCGCCGCAAGGCCGAGTACGTGATCGGTGTCGCCCAGGCGGACCTCGACCTCGACGCGCTGCGTAACCTTCCCGACGAGGAGGTGAAGGCGAGGCTGACAGCATTGCGAGGGCTCGGCGAGTGGACCGCGGACTGGTTCCTCGCGCGCCACCTCGCGCGTCCAAACGCCTGGCCGGCCGGTGACCTCGGTCTCGTGAAGGCGGTGTCCGGCTTCTATTTCGGCGGCCGGAAGCTCTCGCTCGCGGAGGTGCGTGAGTTCGCTGAGCGGCTCGATCCGTTCCAGAACCTCAGCGCGCACTACCTGCTCACGGGCTACCGCGTAGCGCCGCCTGTATGACGATCCGCGAGGCGACCAAGGACGATCTCGCCAGGCTCCGGGAGCTGTACGAGGATTTCTTCCGCGAGCAACCCGCGCCGCCGGACATGCCCGTCGACCTTCAGCACGAGCTCAACCAGCTTGTCGACTACATCGACGCCGACGATCACGTCGCACTGCTCGCCGAGGACGACGGCGGGGCGGCGATCGGCTTCGCGCTCGCCAAGATGGACGACCATCCCGGCCACGGCTTCCTCAGCGACCTCTACGTCGCACCGGGGTCGCGCCGGCAGGGTGCTGCGAGACGCCTGATCCGCGAGGTCGCGGCGCGGCTGCAGGGCGGCGGAGCGGTGGTGATCTTCCTCGACGTCGGCCTGAACAATGCGCCGGCGCGTGCGACATACGAGCGCCTTGGATTCAAGGCCGATTCGCTGGAGCTCTACGCACCGGTCGACCAGTTGCTCGTGCGGGCGAGCCGTGAGCCGCGCGGCGAGTCTTTCGGCTCCGCGCACGTTCAGACGGACGACGTCGACGCGGTCGAGAAGGCGGTTCGCAAGTACATCCCGCGGTTCGGAAGCTCGGGGGGAAGTGCCGTGGCCGGTCCTCGAAACGGCTGGACTGCCGTCTACGACGAGCTCTGCGACCGTGAGCCTTCGGTTCTTCGCCGACTCGGCTCCGAGCTGTCGAACGCGACGGACGCCGTCACGGTGACGATCGGAGTCGAGGAGGGGGCCGTCGTCCGCTACGTGCTCTTCGAACGCGGGTCGGTCGTCGACGAGTACCTGTCGGTGCCTGACTACTACGGGGCTCTGCCGCCGGGCGACGCGATCGCCCTGGGCGCGAACGCGACCGTCGTCGGCCGCCTCACGAGCGCCGACTCGCGGGCGTTCAAGGAGGTGGCCCGCACCGCCGGCGGGCCCGACGAGTTGCCGCCGCCGCCCGAGCTGGTCGGCCAGATCGCCGGGCTGATGGGCCTGACCGGCGCCACTCACGGCTACGAGGGCGCCGGCGAGGCGGGCGCTCGGGTGATCGCGCACCGCTAGGCTCGCGGCGTGATCCTCTACGACGCTCCGCGCTGCCCCTACTGCGCCCGCGTCCGCATTGTGCTGGCGGAAAAGGCGCTCCTGTACGAGACGCTCGAGATCGACCTTCGCGACCGGCCGGCCTGGATCTACGCGAAGAACCCGAGCGGAAGGGTGCCGGTGCTCGAGGAGGACGGCGGCCTGGTCCTACCCGAGTCGGCGGTGATCATGGAGTACCTCGACGAGCGGTTTCCCCAGCCGGCGTTGTGGCCCGCGGATCCGGCCGAGCGCGCCCTCGGCCGGGTCTGGCTCAACCGGTTCGACGTCCGGCTCGGCGACGACTACTACGCGCTTCGGCGCGGCGAGCCCTCTGCGCTGGAGGCCCGGCTCGCGGAGCTCGACGCGGCCCTCGAAGGCCAGCCGTTCCTGAGCGGCCGCGAATACGGCCTCGCGGACATCGGCTACATCCCCTGGATCCTGCGAGCCCGAGGGAGCCTCGGCGTCGACCTCGAACCCTTCGAGGCGCTGTCCGCCTGGCTCGCGCAGCTCGAGGAGCGCTCCGCAATCGCCGCGGAGCTCGAGCTCACGGCAACTCTGTGACCGAGCTGCCGCCGGTCGTCGACGCGGGGTGGCTTCGCCCGCGGCTCGGCCAGCCCGAGGTCTTCGTCGGCGACGTGCGCGGGCCGAACGCGCATGCCCGAGGGCACATCCGGGGCTCGAAGCCGCTCGTCCTCGGCTCCCCGCCGCCGATGAGCGACCCCGAGGTGATCGAGGAGCTCGCGAAGGAGATCGGCCTGCGCCTCCGGCGCCACGGCGTGACCGGCGAAGAGCTGCTCGTCCTGTACGACCGCGGCGACGGCGTCGGAGCAATGCCTTCGGCGCAGCTCGCCGAGCTGGCCGGCCATCCGCACGTCTCGGTTCTGGTCGGCGGGATCGCGGGCTGGCCCGACGAGCTCGACGTCGGCCAGGTCGAGCTGACGCCGGTGAAGGTGCAGCTCGAGCCGCGGCTCGACGCCCTGCCGACGCGGGCCGAGGTGGAGCGGCGGCTCGGCGACGACGGCCTGACGCTGCTGGATGTCCGCACCGAGGACGAGTTCCACGGCCGCGGCGGCTACCCGTGCGACCCGCGCCAGGGCCACATCCCCGGCGCACGGCGAGTCGACGAGGAGGCGCTCTTCGCCGGTCCCGGCGTGCCGAAGACGGCCGACGAGGTGCAGGCCGCGGCAGACGCGCCCGAGGGCGGCGAGGTGATCGCGTACTGCCATTCGGGCTCGCGCTCGGCGCGCGCGACGCTCGCCCTCCGAGCCGCCGGCTACCGAGCCAGGAACTACCCCGGCTCCTGGCACGAATGGTCGCGTCACCCCGAGCTCCCGCTCGAGCGGTAGTCCGCGCTCCGTAACCGTTCAGTACCCACGTCGGACACGACAACCGAGCGCCGAAAACCCCCGATCGTGCAGCGGATTCTCGGCGCCTGTGGAAGGTTCGTCACCTCCCCGTAACGGTGTCCGACGTCGAGACTGGTCTAGTTGCGACTAGGCCGCAACAGCCACGCGCTCGGCTGTCTCGACGAACCCATGGCAGAGGGTCCGCCCGAGCTCGTTCCAGCTGTGGATCCGCTCCTCGGTCGCCGCGAGCAAATCAGGCGGCAGCCGAGGCCTGTCCTCGTCTTCGTCCTCGCGCTCGAGCCAGTCGCGGATCTGGTCGGCGGTCACCTCGGCATGGAATTGGATCCCCCAGGCCCTCTCGCCAAGCCGGAAAGCTTGCGTGCACCGCGGACTGCGCGCCAGCTCGAGGGCACCGGCCGGAGGCTCGTATGTGTAGTAGTGCCACTGGAAGGCCTCGAACGTGTCCGGGAGTTCCATGAACAATGGATCGTCCTTGGCCTCATCGCTGAGCTCGACGCCGAACCACCCCACCTCGGGTTCCGCCGCCCGGAAGACCGGCGCTCCCGCGGCCTTCGCCAGCAGCTGCGCACCGAGGCACACGCCGAGGACGGGCATGTGCAGGTGAAGCAGCCGCTGCAGGAACATGTTCTCCTCGCGCAACCAGGGATGCCGATTGTCCTGGTCGGCGTGCATCGCGCCACCGAAGACGAGCACGGCGCCGTAGGCGTCCAGCGGGCGCTGCAGAGGAGTTCCCCACGCGAGGCTCCACTCGTCCAGCGTGTGGCCGCGCTCGCTGACGACGTCGCCGAAGACGCCGGCACGCACACGTTCGCCGTGGATGATTGCGAGGACGTCCACGACCCCAATCTACCGGCGTACGCCTACAAATACTCCTTTCGGTCAATAGGCACGGCGAGACGCCGTTGTTAGCGTCGAGCCCATGACGACGATGCTGCAGGAGGGCCCGCCCAGACTGACTCCGCGGCAGCGACAGGTCGTCGAGTTGATCGCCGCGGGCTGCTCCAACGATGAGGTTGGAGAGCGGCTTGGCATCTCGCCGAGGACGGCGAAGGCGCACTGCGATGTTCTTCGCCAGAAGCTCGGAGTAGCACGTAGGCGCCAGATTCCTCACGCCTACAGAGAGCTCACGGGCGAAGACCCGCTCTCCCAAGGCCTCGCTGCCGGACACTCCGGAAGCGGGGACTGACGGCACCGCGCCTGCGGCCTCCAGGCCGCAGGCGCGGCTAGTCCCTTTTGGTCAGTCGTAATTCCTGCTGGACCGCACTAACCTTCCAGCACGGTAAGCGGCCACCTGGCGGGCAGATGGACGAGGGGCAACCGAAGTCGAACGAAGTCGCACCGGCGCGGCGCCACATAATCGACCGCCCGCGCTTGACACGTCTCCTCGATCAGACGGAGGCGCGAGTAGTCATGCTCGTCGCCCCTGCCGGCTACGGGAAAACAATCCTGGCGCAGCAGTGGCTCAAGCCCCAGAGACATGCGTGGTACCGCGCGAGCCCCTCATCCACCGATGTTGCTGCGCTTGCCCTTGGGCTAGCGCAGACAGCCGCGGAGCTCGCGCCTCAAGCTCCCCGACGCTTGGCCGACCGATTGTCACGGTTTGAGGATCCCCGCTCCCATGTTCTCGAGCTTGGTGAGCTCGTTGCTGCGGAGCTAGCGAAATGGCCGAGCAACGCCTGGTTAGCGATCGACGACTACCACCTGATGATGGACTCAGAGGCCGCAAGCGCCTTTTTCACCGCTTTTCAGGCAGCGACATCAACACCGATGCTACTCACGAGTCGCCGTCGTCCGGAGTGGGCTTCCGCCCGGCGCCTTCTCTATGGAGAGATCTACGAGCTTGGTCAAGCCGCACTGGCGATGACGGAGGCAGAGGCTCATCGTGTTCTCGGAGATGTCTCGGTGGCGTCAGCGGGCGGCCTCGTAGCACTTGCCCAGGGCTGGCCAGCAGTCATCGGCCTAGCGGCGCATGCGCACACGTCAATTCCGGTCGAGCAGGCGATGCCTGAAACGCTGTACGACTACTTCGCCGAGGAGCTCTACAACGAGAGCGATGCCGAGCTACGCCTCGCACTTTGCGCCTTCTCGATCATGCCGTCCCTAACCGACGCGACCGCTTCGCGCGTTTTTGGAGCTGCACGCGCGGACTATCTTCTTAATGAGGCGATTCGACTCGGTTTCGTCGTTTCGGTTCAGCGAGGAGTGCGCGAAATGCACCCGCTCGCTCGAACTTTTCTTGCGACGAAGTTCAAGGAAGTGGAAGTTGAACTCCGCGAAGATCTCGTCAACCGCGTGTTCGACGCGTGCCTATCGATCGCGGCCTGGGACGACGCCTATACGCTGATCGAGCTCACGGGATCCGCAACACTACTCCCTGCGTTAGTAGAAAGTTCTTTGACCGACGTCCTCGCAGCAAGTCGCATTGCGACGCTGGAGAGTTGGCTCGACTTCGGTCGCCGTCACGGTGTTCACTCGCCCGTTCTTGAGCTCGCCGAAGCCGAAGTCTCGTTTCGTCAGGGGTTGCATCAGAAAACGCAGGCGCTTGCCGAGCGTGCGGCCGATCAGCTCGTGGCGGAGCGGCCTCTCTACGCACAAGCGCGTCTTCGCGCGGGCCAGGCAGCGTATTTCAACGATCGACACAGTGAAGCGCTATCGAATTTCGCCCGCGCCAAAGAATCCTCGGGCGATGGAGCAGTATTGCGCGATGCGCTTTGGGGTTCGTTCATCACCGCAATCGACCTGGAGGATCCTTCGGCTCTTCAATTCCTCGAAGCGTATGAGCAGCTTCCGGAGCATGGCGCCGACGAGGTGATCCGGGCGGCCACCGGCCGCCTCAGTGTCGGCTATCGACAAGGTCGCCTTTCTGCGGCGCTGGAGAGCGTCCCATCAGTCCTCTACCTCGTTGAACGGGCGGAGCAACCGATGGTTCGTTCCGCTTTCTGGAACGCATATGGGTGGGCACT
>DATMIX010000002.1:0-25534 GCA_035554095.1 Gaiellaceae bacterium
CGCGATGTCGAGCCCGTTCGGCGCGGTGAGCAGGACCGTCGCGAGCGAGATCGCGAGCAGGTAGACCGGGAAGGCCCAGATCAGGTCCATCGCGCGCGAGAGCACCGCGTCGACGCCGCCGCCGAAGTACCCCGCGATCAACGCGAAGACCAGCGCCACGACGCACGCGAGCACCGCCGCGCCGATTCCGATCTCGAGCGAGGCGCGGCCGCCGTACAGAACTCTCGCGGCGACGTCGCGGCCTTGGTTGTCCGCCCCGAGCAGGTACTGCGAATGCCAGGTCGGGCCGATCGGCGTCTCACCGAGACCGAGTTGGCCGCCGCCCTGCTCCATCACCTGCTTGGTCTGACCGTCGATCGTGATCGTGCCCGAGATGTTCGACTCGAACGGGTCCGTGTCGGCGATGTAGTCGGCATACACGGGCGCCGCGAAGCTGACCGCGACGATCACGAGGAAGAGGGCGAGCGCGGCGAGCGCGATCCGGTTCCGCGCGAGCCGGCGGGCCGCGAGCGCCCAGGGGCTTCTCCCGACGATCTCGCCACGAGCCTCCTCTGCGTCGAGGACGACGCCTTCGGCTTCGGGCTCGAAAACGGTCACGCGGCCGGCTCTCCGCCTGGCCTTACTTCACGGACGCCTGGTCGAGCAGGAAGTACCACTGCGGGCTGAACTGATAGCCCTTCACGCGCTTCGCGATGAAGTCCAGGTACTTCGGAGTGAGCATCGAGACCCACGGTGCCTGATCGGTTACCGCCTTGTCGACTGCCGCCCACTTCTTGTTCGCGCCTTCCGGATCCGTGATGCCCTGCTGGAGGGCAGCGTCCATCTGCGCCTGAATCTTCTTGTCGCAGAAGGCTGCGATGTTGGGGCTCGCGTTCGAGTTGGGCACGAATGAGCCGCAGCCGAGCAGGACGTTGAGGAAGTCCGACGCCGCCGGGTAGTCCTGGTACCAGCTCGACCAGCAGAACTGAACCTTGTTCTTCGAGTTCTGGCAGTACGGGTACTGGATGTCAGGCGACAGCGCCTGGAGCGAGGCCTTGTAGCCCAGCTTGTTCAGCAGGCTGACGAAGTAGAGGCCGAGCGACTTGTCGGTGTCGACGGTGTCCGTCGTCACCTTCACCTTCGCGCCCTTCGTGCCCGAGGCGGCGACGAGCTGCTGCGCCTTTGCCATGTCCGGAGCGCTCCACTTGTTCGCGGACGGGTTCTTCGTGTACGGACAGTAGGGCTCGTACCCCGGGAACTTCGGCGGCAGGATCTGGCACGTCGGCTGCGCCAGCTTGGGGCCGCCGTAGATCTTCACGAGCGCGTTGCGATCGGTCGCGTAGTTGACCGCCTGACGGGCCTTGAGGTTGTTGAACGGCGGGATCCTCGTGTTGAACGCGAAGTACCACACCGCCGTCAGCGGGTTGATGTGCACCTGGTCGGCGTACTTGTTGCTGAGCTCGGACAGCCGGTCGGCAGGCACGTTGTCGAACATCCAGTCCGCCTGGCCGTTCTCGACCTGGGTGACCTGAGCCTCGGGACCGAGACCGAACTTCTGGATGATCACATCCGGGTTGCCCTTGGGCTGGGCGTCCTTCGACCATTCCTTGAAGTACGTGTTCCGAACGAGCTTGATCTGCTTGTTCGTGTTGTACTCCGCGAACTTGTACGGGCCCGTGCCCGGCGGCGGGATCTGAACCTCCTTCATGGGGGTCGAGGGCGGGAGGATGAACGCGAACGGAACGGCCAGCTTGTCGAAGAACTCGGGATCGCCCTTCGTCAGGTGGAACGTCACGGTGCTGTCCGCGTCGTTTGCGACGACGCCTTTCGAGAGATCGCACGTCGCCGGCGTCTTGAGGCACGCGTCGGCTCCGACGATCACGTTGTAGAACGAGCCGGCGGTCGGGCCGTGGACCGCGAACATCCGCTCCATCGTCCGCGTGACGTCGCTTGGCTTCAGCGTGGTGCCGTCGGCGTACTTGATCCCCTTGCGGATGTGGAAGACGTAGGTCTTGCCACCGTTCTGCGGCTTCGGGACCTCGGTCGCGAGGTCAGCAACGATCTTCGTCCCCTCGGAGCCGCTCGTTCGCTTGAAGGCCAGCAGACCGTCATGCGTGATGATCAGCAGCTGCCACTCCTGCAGCGTGTAGTTGATCTGAGGGTCGGGCGAGCCCGAGGGTGCTCCCTTCGCCACGGTCATGAGCGTTCCGCCCGCGCCACCACCTTCGGAGGAACTCGTTTTCTTCTTGGCGCTACCACCGCATCCGGCTGCGAGAAGGGCGGTGATGCCCAGAACGGTCAGCAAGAAGAACATCGGACGGACGCGCATGCTCGACCTCCGGCGACAGAGTGTGTGGACGTCTATGAAGACGCCTCGTAGCGTTTCGATGTTAGACGGCGTCGGTCGATCGGGGCGGAGCTCACGTGCGAATTACACTCGCCGCGTGAACCTCGTCGAGTCCCTCGGGGTCGACCTGGGCGTGCGTCTTGCCGGGACGCCCGAGTCGGGGCTCGCGGCCGAGCTCGTCGCCGATGCCCTTCGCGACGTCGGCCTCGAGCCACGTTTCCAGGAGTTCGACCTGCTCGCTTACGAGCCCGAGGAGCCCGAGCTCGAGATCGACGGCGAGCGGTGGGACGCCGGTCCCTGCATGTACGCCACACCGACGGAAGGGACGATCGAAGGGCGTGTCCGGCGGCTCGGCACCCACTCGATCGGCGGGTTCTTCCCCGACGCCGACATCTTCGCGGTCGAAGACGCGGACGGGCGGGAGCTCGCCCGCTTGCACATGAGCCCGTTCGGCGGCGCGGCGATCCCTTTCCTCACCGGCGTGCGCCAGATCGCGGTTGGCCCAACGGTCTTCATCTCGGGCAGCGACTCGGAGCGGCTCCGCTCGATGGAAGGCGCGACTGCGCGCGTCCGCGTCGGCGGCAGGTTCCTCCCCGGCCGCAGGGAACGAAACGTCATCGCGGAGGTTGCGGGCGCCCGCGACGAGGCGGTCGTGGTCTCGGCGCACCACGACTCCGTCTGGCGTGGGCCGGGCGTCGTGGACAACGCCACGGGCGTCGAGGGGATGCGCCGGGTCGCCGAGCGCCTCGCGGGTGAAAGGCACCCGCGCTCGCTGATCTTCGCCGCGTTCGCCGCCGAGGAGATCGGCTGTGTCGGCTCCCGCCAGTTCGTCTTCGAGGCGGAGATCTCCGGCGACCTGAGGCGAATCGCGGCGTGCGTGAACCTCGACTGCATCGCGTACGGCGAGCGATTCGAGCTGATGGCCTCGCCGCCTGAGCTCGCCCGCCGGTTGGACCGGCTCGCGCGCGAGCTGGACCTGGACGACCGCTACGAGCTGAGCGTCGGCCCCGCAGGCCCAGGCGTCGACTCGTTCGCCTTCGCCGAGAAGGACATCCCGGCGGCGACGCTCTGTCATTTCCCGTACCCGGAGTACCACCTGCCTACGGAGCGGCTCGAGCTCGTGGACGGACGGCGGCTCGATGATTCCGTCGAGCTCGCGATCCGGCTCGTCGAAAGCCTCCTCGCCGAGCCGGTCCGCCCTCCTTCGATCGAGGGGCCCGCGAACGGCTGATTAAACTCAAAGGGCGCCGCTGCCGATTTCACCTGCGTGGCGCACCTTTTCGCGCTCGGGACGATGCTGGTGCAGCTCGCGACGCCACAGGTCGTGGCAGCACCGAAGGCGCATGCCGCCCGGCCGGCTGACCCGGGTGGGTCGCTCGTCGCCTACGTTCGGCGGGGGCGCGGGGTCGCGCTGCGCGTACGTCCCAACGGGCGCAGCGTCGGGGTCGTGGGCTCGCGCACCGTCTTCGGCTCGCGTCTGGCCCTTCCCGTCGTCCGCGCGCGCGGCACGTGGCTCGGCGTCGTCTCCGGCGCGATGCCCAACGGCCGGCTCGCCTGGGTGGACGCCAGCGGCGGCGCGCTGGCCTTCGGCCGGGTGAAGGTCAGGCTCGAAGCCGATCTCTCGAGCCGTTCCCTCCGCGTCTGGGCCGACGGCCGCGTCGTCCGGCGGATGCGCGTCGGCATCGGCCGGCGCGGCTCCGGCACGCCGACCGGCCGCTTCTCGGTCACAGACAAGCTCGGAGGCGCCGCCTACGGCTCGGGCTACGGCTGCTGCATCCTGGCGCTCTCCGGCAAGCAGACGAACCTCCCGCGCGGGTGGACCGGCGGAGCGCGCCTGGCGATCCACGGTGGCTCGACCGCCGGCGCGGTGAGCGCTGGCTGCCTCCACGCGGCGACCCGCAACCTGCGCTACCTGATGCGGGTCGTCCCGCTCGGGACCCAGGTCGTCATCCACAGGTAGCCGGGCCTACCATGGTTGGCGCCGATGGGTCAGGCGCTCGACCGCAAGCAATTCCTCACGCGCACGGGCGTCGCGCTGGGCGCGGTGGCGGGCTTCTCGCTGCTCGAGGACGTGAGCGAGGCGCAGGAGGAGGTGCTGCGGGACTGGACGGCCGTTCGCCGGCTTTTCCGGCTCGAGCCGGGCGTCATCCACCTCGGCTCCTTCCTGCTCGCCTCGCACCCCGAGCCCGTGCGCAAGGCGATCGGGCGGCACCGCCGGGCGCTCGATGCGAACCCGGTCGACTATCTGCACGGCCGCTGGCCTGCGAACGAGGCCGCCGTGCTGGCCGCCGCGGCACGCTACCTCCGGGGGCGTCCAGAGGACATCGCCCTCACCGACAGCACGACGATGGGTCTCTCGCTCCTGTACGCCGGCCTCGACGTGCGGGCGGGGCAGGAGCTCCTGACCTCGACGCACGACTTCTTCGTCACGCACGAGTCGCTCGACGCGAAGGCGGCGCGAGCCGGTGCGACGGTTCGCAAGGTCGCGCTCTACGACCGGCCCGAGACGGCGTCCGAGAGCTCGATCGTGGAGCGCGTCGTCTCGGCGATCACGCCCAAGACCCGTGTCCTTGCGCTGACGTGGGTGCACTCGAGCACGGGCGTCAAGCTGCCGATCCGCCGGATCGCCACAGCGATCGAGCCGTTGAACGCCTCCCGCGGAGAGGCCGACCGCATCATCTTCTGCGTCGACGGGGTGCACGGCTTCGGAGTCGAGGACGCGAGCGTCGCCGGCCTGGGCTGTGACTTCTTCGCCACGGGTTGCCACAAGTGGCTCTTCGGGCCGCGGGGAACGGGCCTCGTGTGGGGCTCGCCGGGCGCCTGGCCGGCGGCGAACCCGACCATCCCCTCGTTCACCGGCACCGGGACACCCGGCAACTCGAACAGCCCCGGCGGCTTCCACTCGTTCGAGCATCGCTGGGCCCTGGCCGAGGCCTTCGCGCTGCACCGCCGGATCGGCAGGCCGCGAATCGCGAGTCGCATCCACGGACTCAACCGGCAGTTCAAGGAGGGCCTCGCCGCGATGCCGCACGTCCGGCTGCACACGCCGCGAGCAGCAGCTCTGTCGGCGGGCCTCGTCTGCTTCGACGTCGGCAGCCTCAGTCCCGAGACCGTCGTGCGGCGCCTGCGGGACCGGCGGATCGTCGCGACCGTGAGCCCGTACTCAACGCCCTACGTACGCGTCGCCCCGAGCATCCTCAACAGCTCCGGGGAGATCCGTCGCACGCTCGACGTGATCCGCAGACTTCGGTGAGCCCTGCGGCCCGCTCGGGACCGCCTTCAGCATCAGGCCGAGCGGGGTGAGCGTGACGGCGAGGGAGGCGGCGTACACGGCAGCCAGCCCTGCGGCCCGCCCGACCGACGACGGAGTCCGGCGGGCCGGTGGCTGGGCGGCAGCAGTCGCGGAGAAGAACGAGTCCGGCAGGGCCGCGCGCGCTGCCGCCGCCACGTCGGGGGGCGAGACGAGAACGAGCTCGGGGGAGAGTCGTTCGGCGGAGAGCTCCACGGCCACACGATCATCCGGCGTGCGCCGCCGCCGCGCATCCCTCGATCGGGTGATAGCCGCGCGCTCTCTAGACTGGCTCCATGGATGGTCTGGCCGAGCTGCACACGCATCTCGGCGGCTCGGTCTCCTCCGACATTCTCTGGAGCCTCGCCCACGAGCAGGGAATCGCCTTGCCCGTGAAGGATTACTGGGAGTTCGACCGGCTGGTGACGATCGCCGACCCGCGGGGAGTGGCGGATCTCGACGCGCTCGATGCGATCTACCACTGGACCGAGCTGATCCAGTCGAGCCCGCTCGCGGTCGAGCGGTCGGTGCACGCGGCGATCGGCGGCGCCTACCGCTCGCAGGGAATCACGACACTCGAGCTTCGGTTCAACCCGATGAAGCGAAACCGGGGCGGCGAGCAGGATCTCGACCACATCATCCTCGCGGCGATCCGCGGGCTCGACCGCGCGAGCCTCGAGTACCCGCAGGTCACGGCGGGGCTGATCCTGATGATGGACCGGACCTTCACGCGGGAGCTGAACGGGATCATCGTCGAGAAGGCGATCCGGTGGGCGCCGCGCGGAATCGTCGGGATCGACGTCGCGGGCCCGCGCCCGCGGGGCGCGCGCTACGCGTATCGGGATCTCCAGCCGCTCGTCGAGGAAGCGCGCGACGCGGGCCTCGGCGTGACGATCCACGTCGGCGAGGAGGGCGGCGACGCAGGCGTCGAGGAGATCGCCGAGGTGATCGAGACGCTGCGTCCCGAGCGGATCGGCCACGGCATCCTCGCGGCGCGCGACCAGGCGCTCGTCGACGCGCTTCGCGAGCAGGAGATCGTGCTCGAGATCTGCCCCACGTCGAACCTCCTGACGAAGGCGCTCGTGTCGGAGGAGGCCGTGCGGGACACGTTCCGTGCCTTCGTCGAGGGCGGTGTCCGGTTCACGATCGCGACCGACGGCCCCGAGATGATGCGCACTCACCTCCGCGACGAGTTCGAGTTGCTGGTGCGGATCGGCGCGCTCGAGCGCGAACAGCTGGTCGAGGCGAACTCGCGCGGCCACGCCTCGTCCTTCGTCCGGCGCGAGCCGGTCCTGCCGGCCGCCTGAACGACGAAGGCCTCCCGCAGGAGGCCTTCGTCGTTGGTCGGACAGGCGCGCTAGCGCCGCTTCTTGGCCGGGGCGATCCTCACGACCTTGCTGAGTGCGTTGCTTACGATCGCGGCGCTGCACGGAGCGGCCGAGATCGGGGTGATGCAGGTCGTCTCCACCGGCGGACGCTCGACGAAGTAGAACGTCGTCCTCTTCGGTAGGCGCCGGTTGAACACGTACTTGCCCCTCTTGGTCCGCGTTGTCGCGACCGCCTTGAAGGCGGCCTTGCCCGTCTTGGCGAAGAGCAGGAGCCGCGTGCCGCTCGTCGCCCTGCCGGCCACGTTCACGGTGCCGGCGAGCCGGAAGAACCCGCGGCGCACATTCCTCTTCACGCGCTTCACCGAAACGCTGTAGGGCATCGGGACGATTCCCTGAGCTTCCCGGGTTCCCGGGGGGTTGGGGCTGCCGGTGCCGGGCGCCCAGGGTGTGAAGACCGAGCGCCAGACCTTACTGCCGGCGCTGCTCGGATTCGTGAAGATGCCCCGGACGGTGAAGGCCGCATCGAGGAACTTCGTCCCGTTCGGCGAGCGGCGCGGGTCGCCCGGAGGCAGCGTCGGATCACGGAAGCAGACGGTCATCTTCGCCGAGCTGAACGCCGATTCGGCCGCGGTCGCGTGGTCGACGTACACCGGGATCGGGTTCGCCGGCTGGCCGGGCAGCGCCGCGTTCAGTGTCCAAACGGCCTCGTGCAGCCCGGGTGAGCACGGGTTCGAGACATAGTTCGCGGGCGTGTCGGCCTTGACGGGCCCCGAGAGCGGCAGCACGTTCGGGCCGAGATCGAGCACCTGGACGTCGGCGAGCACGGTGCCGATCTGTGTCCCGGGCGTCTGCCCGAGGTTGACCGTATATCCCGGGCCGACGTAGATGGTGATGCGCGCCGTGGGATCGTTGTCCCGCTCCTGTGCGACGACGACCGTGACAGCCCCGGCGCCGCCCGGCTTGTACGTCGCCTGGAAGATGCCCATGGACGGGGTGTAGGACGCGGCTGCGAGCGCAACGACGGCAAGCGCCAGCGCGGCAGCGCACGCGAAAACTGTCAAGCGGATGGATCTCCTCATGGCCCCTTTCCTTCTCGGTGTCGCCAGCGGTCCTTCCTGATGAGACGCGGATTCGGCCGGAGAGTTGTATCGCGAAAAACAGGCGCGTGCGCGCCGCTTCTAGAATCGCCCGGATGGATTCACGGCCGATCGGCGTCTTCGATTCGGGCACGGGCGGTCTCACGGTCCTGCACGAGTGCCTCGTGACGATGCCGCACGAGGACTTCGTCTACCTCGGTGACCATGCACGTCTTCCCTACGGGCCGCGGCCGCTGGCGGAGATTCGGGGCTTCGCGCTCGAGATCGGCCGCTTTCTCGAGCGGCAGGACGTCAAGCTCGTGCTCGTCGCCTGCAATGCCGCGACGTCGGCCGCTCTGCCGCAGCTGCAGGCGGAGCTGGCGGTTCCGGTCGTCGGTGTGATCCAGCCCGAGGCGCACGCCGCGGTCCAGGCCACGCGCAACCGAAAGATCGGGCTGCTCGCGACCCAGGCGACCGTCGACGCGGGTCGCTACGAGGAGTTCATCGCCGCGCTCGACGCCGGCGTCGAGTTCGTCGCCTTGCCCTGCCCCCGGCTGGTGCCGCTGATCGAGGGTGACGACCCGTTCGGCGCGGAGACTGCAGAGGCCGTGCGCGAGTACGCCGCGCCGCTCAAGCGCGCGGAGGTCGACACGGTCATCTTCGGGTGCACGCACTACCCGCTGATCCGCGCCGTCTTCGAGCGTGTCTTCGGGCGTGGAGTGACCCTCGTGTTCTCGGCGGAGGAGACCGCGCGCGAGGTCTCGGAGACGCTCGCCCGCAAGGGGATCGAGAACGACGAGGCGAGGGAAGGGAGCTACCGCTTCCTGACCACCGGCGACCCCGACGCCTTCAGGGCGCTCGGCCAGCGGTTCCTGCAGCTGCCGATCTCGGCGGTCGAGCACGTGGAGCTCGACGAGCTGAAGCGCGCCGCGTGACTCGATGAGCCGCGCCGACGGCCGCCGCCCGGACGAGCTGCGACCGCTCGCGCTCGAGCCGAACTGGCTCGAGCAGCCTCACGGCTCGGTTCTCTACGCCCAGGGGAAGACCAAGGTCCTCTGCACCGCCTCGATCGAGGAGGGCGTCCCGCGCTGGCTGATGAACAAGGGCCGCGGCTGGATGACGGCCGAGTATTCGCTGCTGCCGGCCTCCACCGGAGAGCGGACGCAGCGTGAAGCGTCCCGCGGCCGGCAAGGAGGCCGGACGGTCGAGATCCAGCGGCTGATCGGCCGCGCGCTACGCGCGGCCACGGACTTCGAGGCGCTGGGCGAGCGGACGCTCTGGCTCGACTGCGACGTGCTGCAGGCCGACGGCGGCACGCGCTGCGCGGCGATCTGCGGCGCGTACGTCGCGGCCCACCTGGCCCTCGACCGCTTCGGGCTCTCGAAGGCACTGCCCGAATCCGTCGCGGCGGTCTCGGTCGGCGTCGTCGGTGGTGAGGCCTTGCTCGACCTCGACTACGCGGAGGATTCGTCCGCGGAGGTCGACATGAACGTCGTCATGACGGGCGACGGACGGCTCGTCGAGGTGCAGGCGACGGCCGAGCAGGAGCCCTTCTCCCGCGAGCGCCTCGACGAGCTGCTCGGCCTCGCGGAGGGAGGCATCGAGCGGATCGCCGCGGCGCAGGAGGATGCGGCGAATGCTGCTGGCTAGCGTCCCGACGCTCGACTGGCCCGAGGTTCTGCTCCGGCTGGCGCTGGCCGCCGTGCTCGGCGGCGTGCTGGGGCTCGAGCGCGAGCTCCGGGAGCGCGAGGCGGGGCTGCGGACGCACCTGCTCGTGTCCGTCGGCTCGGCGCTCTTCACGATCGTCTCGGCCTACGGCTTCCATGAGTTCCTGGCCTCGGGCGATCCGGTCGTCCGCGCCGACCCGGCACGGATCGCCGCGCAGATCGTCACGGGCATCGGCTTCCTGGGCGCCGGCGCGATCATCCGGCAGGGCCTCTCGATCCGCGGGCTGACGACGGCGGCGACGCTGTGGGTCGTAGCCGCGATCGGGCTCGCGGCCGGCGCGGGGTACTACTCGGCGGCCGTGATCACCACGGCGGTCGCGCTCGTCGCCCTCTGGCCGCTGCGGGCGCTCGCCTTCCGGATCGTCAACCGGTTCCGCGGCGAGACCGGGCTCCTGCTGGTCCAGCTCCCGGCCGGCGAAAGCCCTGCGCGCGTCTTCGACACGGTCGAGGCCGCGGACGCACGCATCGAGAGCATCGAGATCGCGCACGAGGGCGACCGCCGCAACCTCGAGCTGACTCTCGAGCTGCGCCGTCCCGACGTCGCGCGGGAGCTCGTCCGAAAGCTCGCGGACGTCGAAGGGGTGCTGGAGGTCCGCTGGGCGGACTGAGCGCGAAGCTCGCCTCGCGCAACGAGAACAAGCTGCGCGAGCTCGCCCAGGCGCTCGAGGGGTGGGAGCTCGGGTTGCTCGACGCCGACGACTACCCGCCCGAGGAGGGCCAGACCTACTACGAGAACGCGCGGGGGAAGGCCGAGCACGGCCGAGCGGTCGCGGCCGGCTCCTCGGACTGGGTGATCGGCGAGGACTCGGGCATCGAGGTCGACGGCCTCGGCGGCCGGCCGGGCGTCCGCGCTGCGCGCTTCGGCGGCGACGATCCCGTCGGGCGCCTGCTCGATGCTCTCCGGGGGATCGAGGGCGAGGGCCGGGCCGCCCGCTACGTCTGCGAGCTCGTCGCTCTCGCTCCGACCGGCGAGGAGCTGCGCGGGACGGGCATCTTCGAGGGCCGTATCGCCCACGAGCCCCGCGGCAGCGAAGGCTTCGGCTACGACCCGATCTTCGTCCCCGCCGGCGAGCAGCAAACCGTCGCTGAGCTCGGCGACGACTGGAAGCGCGCCAATTCGCACCGAGCCCGCGCCGCGCGCGCCCTCGCCGAGGCGGTCGCGGCCGTGTCCCGGGGTCTGACCCCGGGACACGGCCCGCGCTGACACCTCGCGCAGTCATCGTTGCCGCCGTCACCGCAGAGATTCGAGTCGGTTTGTCGCCTTTGGGCGTGTCCTGGGGTCTGACCCCGGGCCACGCCCCGAAAAGGCGCTTACGCCAGGCCCGCCGCTTCCTCGACCGCCGCTTCGCGGCGGGCGCTGCGGCACGAGTTGACCTCGGCGCCGAACACGATCGCGTTCGCCATCACGTAGAGCCACACGAGCAGCAGGGCCGGGCCACCGAAGGCGCGCAGGGCGATCGACACGTTGGAGAGCCGAACGTAGACGGGTAGTACCTGGAACGAGGCCTCGAGCAGGACGGCCGCGATCGCGGCGCCCGGGAGGACGTCGACGAGGGCGAGCTTCACGTTCGTCAGCAGGTAGTAGACGGCGACGAGGAACCCGAACACGGCCAGGAGCGAGAGAACGACCGAGAGCCCGTAGGCGACGACGTCGTTGCCGACCACGCCCGGCGCGTATCGCTTCAGGACGTCGAAGCCGATCGAGCCCGCGAGCAGGCCGACGAACAGCGTCACGAGCAGCGCGATCATCAGCAGCACGGCGAGTGCCTTGCCGCGCAGGAACGAGCGATTGGGCCGCCCGTAGACGAGGTTGAAGGCCGACTCGAGCACGCTGAAGAACGAGATCGATGTCCACAGGAGCGCGATCCCGCCGACGATGCCGAGCGTGGCGGCGTTCCGCTGCACCGCCTCGACCGCCTTGACGATCCCGGAGACGGATGTCCCCGGGAAGACCCGCTTCAGCTCGGTGACCAGGTAGCTCGACTCGTCGGGCCGCCCCGCGAGTCCGAGCAGCGAGAGCGCGAGGAACGTGAGCGGCACGAACGCGAGCAGCGCGAAGTAGGCGATCATCGCGGCCAGATGCGGTCCGCGATCGCGGAAGAACTTCGAGAGGGGGCCATGCACGACTCGCTCAGTATCCCCGTGTTAGCGTGGGCCCATGGACGCCTCGGCCGCCCTCCAGCGTCTCCGTGACATCTCCTCGCAGGTTCGCGCCGCGGTCGTCTTCGAGCGCGACGGCAAGGTGCTCGGCTCGACGCTCGAGGACGGAGACCGCGCCGAGCAAGTCGCCAGGGAGGCCGGCGAGCTGCTCGCGGATGCCGAGCGGAAGCGCCCGGACGGAGACGCGAAAACGCCCGACTTCGCACAGCTCGAGGTCGCGCTGCGGAGCGGGAGCGTCTTCGTCGTTCGTCACGGCGATCGCCTCGTGGCGGCGACCACAGCGCCGGAACCGACCGTCGGGCTCGTCTTCTACGACCTGAAGAGCTGCCTCCGCGAGCTCGAGACGAAGCCGAAGCCCACGCCGAAGAAGCGGGCGCCGGCGAAGCGGAAGACGACCACCCGGGCAAAGAAGACCGATGAGAAGCCGTAACGTCCTCACCGGGATGCTCCTGGGTGCCGGCTCGGTTGCCGGGACGCTCCTGTTTCGCCGTCGGCTCGCCCGCCGGAGCGAGCGGGTGGACGTCTACTTCGGCGACGGCTCGATGGTCTCCGTCACCCGGCCGGACCAGGCCGAGCCCTTCCTCCGGCGCGCCCGCCGGATTCTCGAGCTTGCCGGCTGAGCTCGCCAAGGCCGAGCTCGGCGCGGCGCTGCGCGAGCACGCCTATCTGGAGGGCGACTTCGTGCTCCGCTCGGGGAAGCGCTCGCGCTACTACCTGGACAAATACCGCTTCGAGACGCAACCCGACCTGCTCGGCCCGCTCGGTGCCCACATCGCCGCGGCCGTGGCCGAGCACGAGCCCGAGGCCGTGCGGCTTGCGGGACCCGAGCTCGGCGCCGTGCCGCTTGCCGCGGCGGCGTCCCTCGCGGCGGGCCTGCCTTTCCTGATCGTGCGCAAGGAGGCGAAGGGCTACGGCACCGCGAACCGCCTCGAAGGCCTCTTCGAACCGGGCGAATGCGTCTGTCTCGTCGAGGACGTCGTCACCTCCGGCGGCGCCGCGGTCTCCGCGATCGAGGCGCTGCGGGAGGCCGGTCTCACCTGCAAAACGGCGGTTTGTGTGGTCGACCGGGAGGAAGGTGGAGCCGACGCTCTAGCTAGAGTCGCGGTCCGTCTACGCCCGTTGTTTCGAGCTTCCGACGTTCTTGGGCCTGAAAAAGCCCCGGAAAACGGGATGGTTGAGCCAAATCCCTGACACTGTTAGGGTCCGGCCTCGGTCCAGCCCCGTCAAAGTCGGAGGAGAGGAGAGCACACGTGACCAAGCAGGAGTTCGTCGACCGGGTAGCACAGAAGAGCGGTCTTGGACGCCGGGAGGCCGGCGAGGCCGTCGACGCGATGATCGACACGATCACGGACGCACTGAAGAACCGCGAAGAGGTCGCCTTCACGGGCTTCGGAAAGTTCACCACGCAGCATCGCGCGGCGCGCCAGGGCGTGAACCCGCGGAACCCGAGCCAGAAGGTCCAGATCCCGGCCGCCTATGTGCCGAAGTTCTCGGCCGGGAGCTCGTTGAAGCAGGCTGTTCGAGGCGGCGGCTGAGCCTACCGCGGCGGATGTAGCGGACGAGGGCCTCCCTCCACGATTTTTCCGAAGGCCGCCCACCGGGCGGCCTTCGGCTTTCATCGCGCCTCCGAGGCGCCGACTACGCTTCGACAGATGCTGGAGACGCCGCCGGCCACGGCCACCTTCGGCGACCGCGTCGCGGAGGCGGTCGAGCGCAAGCGCTCGCAACTCGTCGTCGGGCTCGACCCCAGGCTCGACCTGCTCCCCGTTGAGCTTCGCGGCGACGCGCACGTCGCGCGCAGCTCCGCGGCGGACGCAGTGGCGCGCTTCTGCTGCGGGATCATCGACGCCGTCGCACCGCACGCGGTGGGGGTCAAGCCGCAGCTCGCGTTCTTCGAGGCGCTGGGCGCGGACGGCTTGCGCGCGTTCGAGCTAACGGCGGCGTACGCTCGGTCGGCCGGCCTGCTGGTGATCGCGGATGGAAAGCGGGGAGACATCGGCTCGACCGCGCGCGCCTACGCCGCGGCCTATCTCGAGGGCGACGTGCCCGTGGCGGATGCCCTCACGGTGAACACGTATCTCGGGCGCGACTCGCTCGAGCCCTTCCTCGGCGCCTGCCGGCGGCTTGGCGGCGGGCTCTTCTGCCTGGTGAAGACGTCGAACGAAGGCGGCGGCGACGTGCAGGACGTGCGGTTGAGCGACGGCCGCCTCCTCTGGCAGCACGTCGCCGGGCTCGTGGCCGAGTGGGGTGAGGATCTCGTCGGGGAGCACGGCCTCTCGAGTGTCGGCGCGGTCGTGGGGGCAACGCACTCCCGCGCGATCGGGGAGGCGCGGAAGCTGCTGCCGCGCTCGATCCTGCTCCTACCCGGCGTGGGGGCGCAGGGCGCCTCCCCCGGTGACGTGGCGCGGGCGTTCACGAGCGGCCCGGCCAGCGCGCTCGTCGCGGCCGCCCGGAGCGTCACCTACGGGTTCCGAAGCTCGGGGGAGGATTGGCGTGCCGGCGCCTCTCACGAGGCGGCGCGGCTGAAGAGCGAGATCTGGGCAGTCTCCGGCTGGTAGCCCGGTAGCCTCTGCGAACGTGAAGCGCCGGCTGGTCGTCCTCGCCGCCGCGGCCCTCGCGCTCGCGGCACCGGCGCTCGGCGCGTTGCCGCAGGTGCATGCCCGCGCATACCTGGTCGCAGACGGGCAATCCGGGCAGGTGCTCGCGCACTACCGCGAGAGAGCCCGCGTCCCGATCGCGAGCCTGACGAAGCTGATGACGGTGCTCCTCGCGGTGGAGCGGACGAGGCTCGGCAACGTCGTCACGGTCGCGCCTGGGGCTGCTTCGGTGGGCGAGTCGTCGGTGA
This sequence comes from Gaiellaceae bacterium, assembly GCA_035554095.1. Lineage (GTDB taxonomy): Bacteria > Actinomycetota > Thermoleophilia > Gaiellales > Gaiellaceae > 13-2-20CM-68-14. The sequence goes on from DATMIX010000002.1 coordinate 14,752, forward strand.
ACCTGCGCGCCGGCGAGAAGATCACGGTCCGCGACCTGATCGAGGCGGCGCTGATCCAGAGCGCGAACGATGCCGCGGACGCGCTGGCGTACCACATCGGTAGGGGAAGCGAGGGGCGGTTCGTGGCGATGATGAACACGCGCGCGCGACAGCTCGGCCTGACGGACACGCACTACGTGCGTCCGGACGGGCTCGACGCGCCCGGGCACGTCTCCAGCGCCCGCGACGTGACCAAGCTCGCGCGGCTGCTGATGCGGCGGCCCGTGATCCGCTCGATCGTGCGCCGACGGCGCGAGACGATCGCGGGCGGGCGCGTGCTGCACACGTGGAACGACCTGCTCGCGACGTTCCCCGGCGTGATCGGAGTCAAGACCGGCCACACGTCTGCGGCCGGCTGGAACGAGGCTGCCGCGGTCGACCGGGGCGGCATCGCGATCTACGGGACGATCCTCGGCTCTCCCGACCGCTCGACGCGCAACGCCGAGCTGGCAGCGCTCCTGCGCTGGGGGCTGTCGCGCTACAGGCGGATCCCCGTGATCCGCGCCGACCGCGTCTACGCGCGGGTCGAGGTCGGCTACGGTCGCGACGCGGTCGGGCTGGTCACCCGGGCGCGGGTCATGCGGGCCGTGCGGATCGACCGGGCACTCGTGGAGAAGGTCGTCTCGAAGGCGGTTGCGCCGCTGCCGGTGCTGCGCGGCCAGCCGCTCGGAGAGATCCGGGTTTACCAGGGGACGCGGCTCGTCGGCCGGGAGACGCTCGTCGCCGAGCGCAGCGTGTCGCGCCCGGGTGTCCTCGGGCGGACCGGCTTCTACGCGCGGCGAACGGTCAGCCACATGTGGGGTTGGGTCTCGTGATCGTGACGGTCACGCTCAACGCCGCCCTCGACCGAACGCTCACGGTCCCGAACTTCCAGCGCGGCCAGCGCCACCGGGCGAGCCAGGGGCTGATGCTCGCGGGCGGCAAGGGGATCAACATCGCCCGTGCGCTCAAGCGCCTAGACATCCCGGTCGTCGCCATGGGCCTCGCCGGCGGCCGGACCGGCACGCGGATCGTCGAGGAGCTCACCGCCGAGGCGATCCTGAACGACTTCGTGCGGATCGAGGACGAGTCGCGAACCTCGACCGCCGTCGTCGATCCGACCGCGCCCACGTACACGGAGATCAACGAGTGGGGCCCGGCGGTGCGGCCGGAGGAGCTCGAGATGCTCCTCGGCAAGCTGGCGTACCTCGCCAAGGATGCGGATGCCGTCGTGTTTGCCGGGTCGCTCCCGCGCGACGTCGCCGACGGGTTCTACGAGGAGGCCATCCGCGAGCTCAACCGCCGGGGCGCGCGGAGCGTCCTCGACTCCGAAGGGCAGCCGCTCCGCCTCGGCGTCCAGGCGGAGCCCTTCCTGGTCTCGCCGAACCAGCGTGAAGCGGAGGGTCTCGTGGGCCAGGAGTTCAACGACGACGACGACTTCATGCTCGGGCTCGACGCGATCGCCGAGCGCGGAGCGCGAAACGTCCTGATCACGCAGGAGTCCGGCTGCTTCGCGTTCCTGCGCGAGGAACGCAAAGCGCACCGCTACCGGGCGACGGCGCCGAGCATCGAGCCGATCTCGGCCGTCGGCTCCGGCGACGTCCTGCTGGCCGCCTACCTCGCCGCCTGGATCGAGGGGAAGCCGGCGGAGGAAGCACTGCGCAGCGCGGTCGCGACCGGTGCCGCGTCGACGCTCGAGGTGGGCGCGGGGAGATTCGAGCCCCGCGAGGTCGGCCGCCTGCTCGGCGGGGTCGAAGTCGCCGAGCTGGAGCCGGTGACCTCCGAGCGGTAGGCTCAACGGCGCTCGTGCGCCGCCGTTTCTCCCTGCTAATCGCCTCCGTTCTCGTGCTCGCCCTCCCGGCCGCCGGATCGGCCTACGTCCGCGGGATCGATGTCTCGCACTGGAAGGGGATGATCGCCTGGGCGAAGGTGAAGCGCGGCGGTCACCGCTTCGCCTTCGCCGAGGCGACGAACGGCTTGGGGGTCGACTGGACGTACGGAAGGAATCGGGCGGGGGCAAAGGCCGCGGGGCTCGGCTTCGGCGCTTTCCATCTGGCCCGGCCGAACGGCTCGACGCGGCAGGCAGTCGTCGCCGACGCGGTCGCCGAGGCCGACCTCTTCGTCTCGGTCGCGAGCCCGCAGACGGGCGAGCTCGCGCCCGTGCTCGACCTCGAGCGCACCGGCGGCCTGTCGCCCGCCTCGCTTCGCGCGTGGACGATCGTGTGGCTCGACGAGGTCTGGCGGCAGGTCGGCATCCGGCCGACGATCTATGCGTCGCCCTCGTTCTGGCGGCGCTCGATGCGCGACGCAGGCGTCTTCGCCGCGACGGGCTCCCGACTCTGGATCGCGCACTGGCGCGTGAAAGCGCCGCGGGTCCCGGCGTCCAACTGGGCTTCCACGGGCTGGTCGTTCTGGCAGTGGACGAACTGCAGCCGCGTGCCCGGGATCCGCGGCTGCGTCGACGGAGACCGGTTCCGCGGGCCGCGGATCGCCGGCGCGCTGATGGCGCCGCCGCCGCTGTCGATCCAGCCGCCGACGATCACGGGCGTCCCGCAGGCCGGCGAGACGCTCAGCGCCGCGCCCGGGACGTGGCAGGCGTCGGAGGCGCCGGCGGTCGGCTACGAGTGGCAGCGCTGTGTCGACACCACCGGCGAGGTGTGCCTGCCGATCGCGAAGGCGATCACCTCGACGTACGTCGTCACGCCGGCCGACGTCGGCTACACGCTCCGGGTCGTCGTCGCCGCGACGAGCGCCGCGCGGACGGCCTGGGCGAGCTCGACCGCCGTGCCGGTCAACGGGTGACGCGCGAGCTTCGCCGTCTCACACCGCTGGTACCATCGCTCGTCAATTGGCCGTAGAGCTCACGCCGCAGACGATCGAGCGACTGATCGAGCTCGACCGCAAGTTTGCGCGTGAAGGGCTGACTTTCGATGACGTGCTGCTCGTGCCGGCCGAGTCGGGTGTGCTGCCGAACGAGGTCTCGACGGCGACGCGGCTGACCCGGAACATCGCCCTCGAGATCCCGATCGTCTCGGCCGCGATGGACACCGTCACCGAGGCGCGGCTCGCGATCGCACTGGCACGCGAAGGCGGGATCGGGATCCTGCACCGCAACCTCTCGATCGAGGATCAGGTCGCAGAGGTCGACAAGGTCAAGCGCTCGGAGTCGGGGATGATCGTCGAGCCGGTCACGCTTCCTCCCGACGCGCCGATCGAGGTCGCCCTGGAGCTGATGGCGCGCTACCACATCTCCGGCGTGCCGGTGACGGATGCGGGTGGCCACCTCGTCGGGATCCTGACCAACCGCGACCTTCGCTTCCGCGAAGAGGAGGCTTCACGGCCCGTGTCCGAGCTGATGACCGACCGCGACCTGATCACGGCGCCCGTCGGCACGACGCTCGGCGAGGCGCGCGAGATCCTGCATCGGCACAAGGTCGAGAAGCTGCCGGTGGTCGACGCGGAGGGCCGGCTCAAGGGCCTGATCACGGTCAAGGACATCCGCAAGCAGATCGAGTTCCCGCGGGCGACCAAGGACGGGCAGGGGCGGCTTCGGGTCGGCGCCGCGGTCGGTGTCGGACCAGACGCCGACGAGCGTGCCGCAGCCCTCGCAGAGGCGGGCGCCGATGTCCTCGTTGTCGACACCGCCCACGGGCACTCGCGCAACGTCGTCGAGATGGTCGCCCGCCTCAAGCGCCAGTGGGACGGCGACGTGATCGCCGGCAACATCGCCACGGCCGAGGCGACCGAGGCGCTCGTCGATGCTGGAGCGGACGCGATCAAGGTCGGCATCGGGCCCGGCGCGATCTGCACGACCCGCGTGGTCGCCGGGGTCGGCGTCCCGCAGGTGACCGCGATCTACGACTGCGCACGGGCGGCGGCCGGCCACGGCGTGCCGGTGCTCGGCGACGGCGGGCTCAGCTCGTCCGGCGACGTCGCGAAGGCGATCGCGGCCGGCGCCGACGCGGTGATGACCGGCGGACTCCTGGCCGGCACAGACGAGGCGCCCGGAGAGGTCATCCTCGCGGGCGGTGAGCGCTTCAAGCAGTACCGCGGCATGGGCTCGCTCGGCGCGATGAAGGCGCGCGGCTTCTCGAAGGATCGCTATTTCCAGGGTGACGTGGAGGACGTCGACAAGCTCGTGCCCGAGGGGGTCGAGGGACGGGTCCCGTACAAGGGCCCCGTCGCGAACGTGCTCCACCAGCTTGTCGGCGGGCTGCGCCAGGCGATGGGATATTGCGGCGCCCCGACGATCGAGGACATGAAGAGCGCCCAGTTCGTCCGGATCACGGGCGCCGGCCTCCGTGAGAGCCACCCGCACGGGATGACCACGGTCGCCGACGCCCCGAACTACCGGCGCACGTGATGGGCGACGTCGTCCCGCTGCCCGTCAGCGAGCCGGCCGCAGAGGAGCGGCCGGTGCTCGTTCTGGATCTCGGCGGCCAGTACTCGCAGCTGATCGCGCGGCGGGTTCGCGAGTGCCGGGTCTACTCCGAGCTCGTCGGTCACCGGGTGACGCCGGAGGAGGTGCAGGCGCGGAACCCGCTCGCGCTGGTGCTCAGCGGCGGCCCGGCCTCGGTGTACGCGGACGGTGCGCCGCGGATCGACCCGCGCCTGTACGAGCTCGGGATTCCCACGCTCGGGATTTGTTACGGCATGCAGCTGATGGCGCAGGATCTCGGCGGCAGCGTCGACCGGACGGGCGTTTCCGAGTTCGGCAAGACCGAAGTCCGCACGCACGAGGGGGCGCTGTTCGCCGGGCTGCCCGAGGAGCAGATCACGTGGATGTCGCACCGCGACTCCGTGACGGCGCCGCCGGCCGGCGCCCGCGTCGTGGCGGGGTCGGACTCGACGCCGATCGCGGCCTTCGAACATGAGGAGCGGAAGCTCTACGGGGTGCAGTTCCACCCAGAGGTCGTGCACACGCCCTACGGAACCGAGGTGCTGAAGAACTTCCTCTACCACGTGGCCGACGCGCCGGCGACGTGGACGGCGGCGGCCGTGATCGAGGAGCAGGTCGAGCGGATCCGCGCGCAGGTCGGCGCCAAGCGCGTGCTCTGCGCCCTCTCCGGGGGAGTCGACTCGGCCGTTGCCGCACTTCTCGTGCACAAGGCCGTGGGCGACCAGCTGACGTGCGTGTTCGTGGATCACGGCCTGTTGCGCAAGGACGAAGCCGCACAGGTGGTGGAGACGTTCCGCGGCCATTTCCACGTGCCGCTCGTACACGTGGACGCGGAGGAGCGGTTCCTCGCACGCCTGGACGGCGTCGACGACCCCGAGGAGAAGCGAACGCGGATCGGTGAGGAGTTCATCCGGGTCTTCGAAAAGGAGTCCGCGAATCTAGGTGCCGTTCGGTACCTCGTCCAGGGGACGCTCTACTCGGATGTGATCGAGTCCGGCGGCACCGAGGGCGTCGCCGCGAAGATCAAGTCCCACCACAACGTGGGCGGCCTACCGGAGGAGATGGAGATGGAGCTCGTCGAGCCGCTGCGGCTGCTCTTCAAGGACGAGGTGCGGCGGGTCGGCGAGGAGCTCGGCCTGCCCGAGCGCATGGTCTGGCGCCACCCGTTTCCTGGGCCGGGGCTCGCCATCCGGATCATCGGCGAGGTGACGCGGGAGCGGCTCGAGATCCTGCGCGAGGCGGACTCGATCCTCCTGGACGAGATCCGGCGCGCGGGTCTCTATCGCGAGCTCTGGCAGTGCTTCGCGGTGCTGCCCGCGATTCGCTCGGTCGGGGTGCAGGGGGACGAGCGGACGTATGCCTACCCCATCGTGATCCGGGCGGTCACCTCTGAGGACGCGATGACCGCCGACTGGGCTCGGCTGCCGTACGACCTGCTCGAGACGATCTCGAGCCGGATCATCAACGAGATCCCGGCCGTGAACCGCGTGGCACTGGACATCTCGTCGAAGCCTCCGTCGACGATCGAGTGGGAGTAGACCGCGCCGCTCTTCTACCGCTGGGTGGGGTTCTGGGCGGTGCGGCGGGCGTACCGCGTGCTGCAGGGCGAAGGCGACTCGAGGCCGCTCAAGGCGCGTGTGACGCACGAGGCTCGGCGGCTTCTGATCGCGGCCGGGGTCGTGGTGCTGCTCGCGGTCGTCCTGCTGATCGCGGGCATCGTCACGCTCATCGTCGTGCTCGACTAGCGGTTCCGGCGCCGCAGGCGCGCGAGCCAGCCGGTCGCTTGCCCACGTCCGGCGGGGGTCTCTTCGAACGCCCGGGTGATCTGCTGCTCGACGTACGCGTCGATCTTCCGGCTCAGCGGATCCGGCGGCTGCTCCGAGCGAGGGACGGGGAAGTCGCCGGCCAGGCCCGGGGCGACGAGCTGGAACAGCCGCTCCTCCCGGGCGAGGTCCTTCAGCACGTGCTCGCCGAGGTCGACGACCTCGGCGCCGTCGGGCAGCTCGGCCGGGAGCAGCGCGCGCGTCGCCTCGGAGACCAGGATCTGGCCTCCGTGGGCGGCGGCGGCGATCCGCGCGCCGCGGACGACGTCGAGGCCGACGTACCCCTCTTCTCCGAGCGTCGGCTCGCCCGTGTGCAGCCCCATCCTCACCTTGACCGCGACGCCGCCGGGCCAGCGCTCGGCCGCGAGCCGGCGCTGCGCGTCGAGCGCCCCGGCGGCGGCTTCACGAGCGCGGGTGAACGAGAAGAAGAACGCGTCGCCCTGGGCGTCGATCTCGATGCCGCCTGCGCCGGTTGCCGCTTCTCGCATCACGCGCCGGTGCTGGGTCGCGAGCTCTCCGTACCGGTCGCCGAGCTCGTGCAGCAACTGGGTGGATCCCTCGATGTCGCTGAAGAGGAACGTGACCGTCCCGGCGGGCAGGGTCGTCATCGCGGGCATTCTCGCGCTTCGCCCGCGCCGAGCGCCGCGGCAGTTCGTTCGGGGACTGTCCCCACGAACTGGCACGGCGCGACATGGCCACTGCAACAAAAGTGTGACTCTTCGTCCACAGGCATGGCTGGAAGGGGAGGATTCGCGGCCGGCTGGCAGGTGCTAGGCGTCAGGCTGCGTGCGGGAGCTGTAACCGCGGGTAACGGTGACGCACTTCGTCGACGTACGCGCTCAAACGCTCCGCGAGCTCCGGGTCGTGGAGCTCGAGGACGTTCTCCGCGTTCTGCTCGCCGGAGCGGGAGAGGTTGAACGAGCCGGCGAAGACGACATCGTCGGCGACCGTGACCTTCGCGTGCATGAAGTCGTGCAGCGGTCCCGTCCCGTACGGCGTCGACGGCTTCCCGCTGAACTCTCCTGCCATCACGCGCTCGAGCAGCGGCAGCTTCCAGGCGACGTTGCCATTCTGGCGCCACTGGTAGATCACCCCCGCGACCTGGGGCTCGTCGACGCAGCCGGCGACGTCGATCCGCTGCTCGGAGACGAGCTCCGCCAGCGTCCCCAGCACCGGCGCGGCGGTGATCACCGGAGAGCAGATCCGGACGCGCCGCTTCGCGTGGCCGATCGCCTTGGCGATTCGATGGGACAGATCCTCGCCGTAGCCGGGAGTGAACCATGGGCGCACGAGCACGTCGCCGACGTGAACCCGCTTCGGCGGCACGAAGCCCGTCGCCTCGACCGAGTCTCGCTCCCACAGCTGCTCGAAGTCGCTTCGGAAAAGCTCGGCGATCTCCGCCGAGTCAACCGTGACGATCACGTTCTCCTGCCGCCCGAACGAGTCGTCGGTCCAGTTCATCGACCCGGTCCAGACCGCGCTCCGGTCGCGGACGACGAACTTGTGATGCATCAGATCCGGCACGCCGGCGATCGCGCGCTCGGGGACGCCGAGGCCCTTGATCAGCACGAGGTCCGGCTCGGGCGGGGGCGGGACCGGGATCGGGTTTCGATGGTCGACGTTGTAGGCGATCCGCACGGCAACGCCCCGCTGCCGCGCCTCGACGATCGCACCGGCAATGACGTCGCGCGTCTCGGGCCCCAGGTTGAAGTCGTACTGCGCGATCTCGAGCGATTCGCGGGCGCCGCCGAGCCACTCGGCGATCAAGCGCGCGATCTCGAGCGGGTGTTGCCCGCCGTCCGTCAGAGTCCGGACCGTGAGGTTCGTCGACGAGGTCGCGGCTGCTGAGATCGGCGGCACGTTCAACTTCTATCGTTCCGGCCCTCGCGCGCGACTGTTGAAGCGTCGCCTCGAGCGCTACCTCGAGGCCGGAAGCGGGGCTCGCTTCCTGCTCGTCGGTGAGGCGCCGGGCTACCGCGGCGCCCGCGTGAGCGGGCTCCCGTTCACCTCCGAGCGCCAGCTGACCGGCGCCGGCCCCGCGGAAGCGAGTGCCACCGTCGTGCGCCGCGTGCTCGCCGAGCTGGAGCTCGAGGCCGAGGTCCTCTGCTGGAACGTCGTCCCGACGCATCCCGGCGACGAGCGCTCGAACCGGAAGCCGACCGCCGCTGAGGTCGCCGGCGGTCGTCCCTTCCTCGCCCGGCTGACCGAGGGCCGCGAGGTGATCGCGGTCGGGCGGCTCGCCGAGGCCGTCACGGGAGCCCAATACGTCCGCCATCCGAGCCACGGCGGCGCGGCCGAGTTCGCGGCTGCGCTTGCGCGATTGCTGGTGGCGTAGCCGCCGACCCGCGTACGCTGGGCCGCGTGCCCGAGCTGAACATCCGCCGCAACACGATCCTGCTCGCCGCGACGCTGGGGATCAATTCCTGCCTCTTCCAGCTCGCGGCGGCGGTCAACTCATTGACCTTCGTCCTGATCACGGGCATCGACAGCCTTCTCGGGCTCGGCCCGGCGATCTTTCTCGCCGCGTCCGGCCTGGCCGCGCTCCCGGCCGGCCGGGCCATGGATCGCTACGGCCGCCGGCCGGTGATCGTCGGCGGCTTCCTGATCGCGGCGGCCGGCTGCTCGCTGATCGCGCTTGCGACCCGGACCGAGTCGGCCGCCCAGCTCGTCGTCGGCATGTGCATGACGGGAGCGGCAGGCGGCGTCGCGCTGCTGATCCGAACGGCGGCCGGCGACATGTACCCGCCCGAGCGCCGTGCGCGCGGAATCGCGTACGTGCTCTTCGGCTCCGTCTTCGGCGCGATCCTCGGGCCAGCGGTCTTCAGCCCGCTCTTCGCCGGAAAGCACGTCGAGGCAGACGCACTGACGCTGCCCTGGCTCGCGGCAGGCGCGCTCGCGCTCGTCGCGACAGGAGTGGCTTTGCTCGTCCGGCCCGACCCGAAGGAGATCGCCGAGGTTCTCGGGGCGGACCGGATGGAGGAGCGCGGACCGGCCGCTCCCCTGCGCGAGATCCTGCGCCGCCCGGGCGTCGTGCCGGCGCTCGTGACCGCGGTTGCGAGCTTCAGCGTCATGGTCTCGGTGATGAACCTCACCGGCTACGTGGTCGTGCAGCACCACCACCACGCCCAGCAGGACGTCTTCCCGATCATCGGCGCACACGTCTTGGGGATGTACGCGCTCGTCCTCGTCGTCGGGCCGCTGATCGACCGGCTCGGACGCGGAGTCTCGCTGTGGACCGGCCTCGCCCTGATGGCCGTGTCCTGCATCGGGATCACCTGGTTCGAGAGCGTCGTCGGCACCGCACTCCTCCTTTTCGGCCTCGGGCTCGGCTGGAGCGTCTCGTTCGTGGCCGCCACGGCGCAGCTCGCCGACCGGGCCGCGCCCGCCGAGCGCGGCCGGCTGCTCGGCTTCAGCGACCAGTTCTCCGCCCTCGCGGGCGCCGGGCTCGCCCTCCTCGGCGGCTATGCGCTCGACACGCTGGGCGTTGCGGCGCTGGCGATCGGCTCGACCGTCCTCGTCCTGACGCCCCTGATCCGGCTCCTACGGCGGGATGAGGCCGTTGGTACAATCGCGCCTCGGCGGACGTAGGTCCGCCGTTTCCATGCAAAAGACCTGGAACGCAAAGCCCGGCGAGATCGAGCGCCGCTGGTACCTCGTCGATGCCGAGGGTCAGACGCTCGGCCGTCTCGCGACCCAGATCGCCGACACGCTGCGCGGGAAGACCAAGCCGCAGTACACGCCGCACGTCGACACCGGCGACTTCGTCGTCGTCGTGAACGCGGAGAAGATCGCGGTGACCGGCAACAAGCTCGACGACAAGATGTACCACCGTCATTCCGGCTACCCCGGTGGCCTGCGCAGCCGGCCGCTGCGCGACCAGCTCGAGCGGCGCCCGACCGAGGTGATCCGCAAGGCGGTCAGGGGGATGCTCCCCCGCAACCGGCTCGCGCGCCAGCAGCTCACGAAGCTCAAGGTCTATGCCGGACCCGAGCATCCGCACATGGCCCAGGACCCGGAACCCCTCCGCGGAACAGAGAAGGCCTAGCGTGGCGACCGCAGCTCAGCCCGCCCAGTACCAGGGCACCGGTAAGCGGAAGACCTCCGTGGCCCGCGTGATCCTGCGCCCCGGCGACGGCGCGACCTGGTTCAACGGCAAGACGATCGAGGACTACTTCCCGCGCCTCACGCATCGCGACCTCGCTCTTTCGCCCCTGAAGGTTGCAGGCGTCGAGGGCACCTTCGACGTCCGGGTACGCGTGCACGGCGGCGGCCCGAGCGGTCAGGCCGGCGCGGTGCGGCACGGCATCGCCCGTGCGCTCGTCGAGGCCGATCCGAACCTGCGCGAGCCGTTGAAGCGCGCAGGCTTCCTGACGCGGGACGCCAGGATCGTGGAGCGCAAGAAGGCCGGTCTCCACAAAGCGCGCAAGGCGCCGCAGTTCTCGAAGCGCTAGCGACGCCTCGGCGACGGTAGGCTCCGGCGCCGTGAGTCGGCGGTATTTCGGCACGGACGGTGTTCGTGGAGTCGTGGGCGAGGATTTGACGC
>DATMIX010000003.1:0-28992 GCA_035554095.1 Gaiellaceae bacterium
CGCTCACCACAAGTGCAGCAAGTCGCGTCATCGAGACGCCTCCCTCCTCTGGTTGACCCGTCTCGGAACCAGGAAGGTGCCGCCAGAGGAGGGCACTGCGCTTGGATATTCATGCTCAGTTCGAGGGCCTGCCGACGGTCGTGGAGTTCCACCGCCGAGTCGAGGATCCAGCGAATCAGCGGACGAGCCGAAAGAAGGACCGCACCTCCTCGACGAAGAGCCCCGGCTGCTCGAACGCGGCGAAGTGCCCGCCGCGAACGGGCTCGTTCCAGTAGCGGATGTCGAGGAAGCGCTTCGCCGCCCAGCGGCGCGATGGGCGCTGGAGCTCCTTGGGAAAGATCGAACAGCCGGTTGGAACGGCGACCGTGTCGCGTGCCGCGCCTGAGATCCACTCGTTCACCTGTCGGGTGCTCTCCCAGTACAGGCGGGCGGACGAGGCACCCGTGCGGGGAAGCCAGTAGAGCATCAGGTTGTCGAGCAGCTCGTCTCGCGTGAGCACGTTCTCGAGGTGGCCGTCCCAGTCCGTCCAGGCGTGGAACTTCTCGATGATCCAGGCACAGAGCGCCGCCGGTGAGTCGACGAGCCCGTACCCGATCGTCTGCGGTCGGGTGGCGTGCTCCCGCGAGTAGCCGGAGTCCCATTCGGCCGAGTGCTCGAGCGACGCCAGTGCCGCACGTTCTCGCTCCGTGAGATCGTCGAGTGTCTCGGGGTCCGGCGGCGCAAGCGGCGGGGTCAGATGAATGCCGGCCACGTGGGCGGAGTCCTGCTGGCCCAGGCTCGCGCTGATGCTCGTCCCCCAGTCGCTGCCCTGCGCGCCGTAGCGCTCGTATCCGAGCCGGGCCATCAGAACGCTCCAAGCGGCCGCGATCCGCTCGACACCCCAACCGGGCCGCGCCGGCTTGTCGCTGAAGCCGTACCCGGGTAGCGACGGACAGACGATGTGAAACGCGTCGTCGGCGGCTGCGCCGTGCGCCGTCGGATCGGTCAGGGGCCCGATGACCTTGAGGAACTCGATGATCGAGCCGGGCCAGCCGTGCGTGATGATGAGCGGCAGGGCGTCGGTGTGCTGCGAGCGGACGTGCACGAAGTGGATGCCGAGGCCGTCGATCGGGATGCGGTACTGCGGCAACGCGTTCAGTCGTGTCTCGGTCGCCCGCCAGTCGTACGTCTCGGCCCAGTACCCGCAGAGATCCCTCAAGTACGTGCGTGGCACCCCCTGGGACCAGTCCTCGACCGTCTCTTCTTCGGGCCAGCGGGTGTGGGCGAGACGTTCCCGCAGATCGCGTAGCTCGGCGTCGGGAATCGCGATCCGAAATTCCGTCAGCTGGTCGGGCGTGGCGCCGCTCCCGGGGTGCATGATCGACGGGTGACCTACCGCTGCGTGGTGCTGCTCGTCTTGCTCACGCTCCTGACCGCCGCGTGCGCATCCGGGCACTCGAACGGATCGGCACCGCCCGCCCGGACCGGACCAGTGTGGACCTCGCCGGCGGAGCCGTCGCCGCCCGGCGACACGGGCCGCTGACGACGCCTCGCGGGATCAGCCGGCTCGCCGAAGCGCCTTGACCAGCTCGCTTTTTCCCATCTTCGACCGGCCCGGGATGTTCTTCCGCTTCGCCAGCTCGTACAGCTGCTCGCGGTTCCGGTCCTCGAGCGAGGCGCCGGCCTTGCCGCCGCGCGCGCGGGCGCGGGCTCCTTGCTGACCGAGTGCCCGCCGCGTGCTCGCGGGAAGGTTCGCGATCGTCCTCTTCTTCCGCGCCCCCGACTGCGCCTTCTTGACATTTCGCTTCGCTGCCTGAACCTGCTTCCTGGTTGCCAATGCGATCACCTCCAGGTTCGAGTGTTGGCGGCCGAGCCGGGTTTAAACGCCGGAGACGCCCGCGCGTGGCGTGGGCCCGAATGAGGTACATGAGCGACCGGCTAGACGGCAGGGTCGAGGATCTCGGCGCTCTCGGTCTCCGGCGGCGTCCCGTACGCGTAGACGACGAGCTCGTCATCCCCATGATTCACCGACTGGAGCGCCGTCCCCGGCTCGACGTGAATGAGGGCGCCCGCGGGCACGTCCTGCCGCTCCGGCGGGTCGCCGACGTACATCGACAGCGTCCCGGAGAGGACGACGAACGTCTCTTCCTGAGTCGCGTGCCGGTGCCGCCGCCCTTTCGCTCCCGGCTCATAGCGCCACACGTTCCCGCGCGTATGCGCGAAGCCCGCCAGTTCGCTCAGCTCGGCGACGTGCCGCGCCGGCTCGCCGGGCTCGTGCGGGCGCGTGATCCACTCGAGCTCGTCGGGACGGATCACGCGGAACGCCATGCCTGCAGCCTAGTCACCGGGGATTCGCTCGCCGGCGACGTTGCGGTGCTCTAAAGGTTTTCCGCCGAAAGGACGATGTTTTCGCTCATGACTGCTCGAGCGTCCGCTGGCGCCCGGACCGATTTCGCGTCCTCCCGATGGATCGATCGTTGGCTTGCTGCGTGCCGCGATCTCGCGGAGCTCGAGCGCTCGAACCCGATGACGGACGCCGTCATCGACGAGGTCGACGGCCGGATGATCCGGATCGGCGATAAATGGCTCGCCGACTTTGCTTCTTGCAACTACCTCGGGTTCGACCTCGACCGGGAGATCATCGACGCTGTGCCCCAGGCTCTCGACCGCTGGGGCACGCACCCGAGCTGGTCGCGCCTCCTCGGAAGCCCGGTCCTCTACGAGCAGATCGAAGAGCGGCTGAGCGAGCTTCTCGGCGCCGACGACGTACTCGTGCTGCCGACGATCACGCTGATTCACATGTCGGTGATCCCCGTCCTCGCCGGCGACGGGACGATCTACGTCGACAGTCGCGCGCACAAGACGATCTACGAGGGGTGCCAGCTCGCGGCGGTGCACGGCGCGACCGTCAAGCGGTTCCGCCACGACGACGTCGGCGATCTCGAGCGGCTCTTGAAGGAGGACGGGAACCCGCCGCGGCTGATCTGCGTCGACGGGGTCAACAGCATGACCGGGAACGCGGCCGACATCGAGGCGATGGCCGCGCTCGCTCGACGCTACGACGCCCTGCTCTACGTCGACGACGCGCACGGCTTCGGCGTCATCGGCGAGCGCAGCGCCACCGAGCTCAGCCCCTACGGCTCACGCGGAAACGGCGTCGTGAGGCACGTCGGTGAGTCCTACGACCACGTCCTCTTCGTCGCCGGCCTCTCGAAGTCGTACTCGTCGCTCGCCGCCTTCCTCGCCTGCCCGAGCGAGCTCAAGCGCCTGCTCAAGACGGCGGCCCCGCCGTACCTGTACTCGGGACCCTCTCCCGTCGCCTCGCTCGCGACCACGCTCGCGGGGCTCGAGGTGAACGAGCAGCGCGGCGAGACCATCCGCGCGGCCCTCTGGCGGAAGACCGCCACTGTGCTCGAGTGCCTCGACCGTCTCGGCGCGCATACCCCGAACACGTCGGGCTTCCCGATCATCGAGGTCCCGCTCGCCCACGGCGAAGACATCGACGCGGTCGGCCGGTTCCTCTTCGACAACGGCATCTACGTCACCCTCGCGGCCTACCCGCTCGTTCCGAGAAGCGAGGTCGGATTCCGCATCCAGGTGACGGCCGCGAACACCGAGGCCGAGATCGAGCGCCTCGTCGACGTGCTCGGCAAGCTCGCGAACGGCTTCGACCTGCAACCGTCGAAGCGAGCGGAACGCGCCGCATGAGCTTGCGCAACGTCTGCGGCAACTGGCGCACCCACGCCTGGGCGTGGTATCTCGGCGTGACCGGTGCGTTGACGGCCGCGTACCTGTTCTTCCCGCCCCTGGCGGGGAACGGGCCGCTGATCAACGGCCTCGGCCTCCTCGGCGTCGTCGCGATCGTCGGCGGCATCTTGATGAACAAGCCGAAGGCGCGGGCCGCGTGGTGGCTGTTCGTGCTCGGCCAGTTCCTCTTCTTCAGCGGCGACCTCTACACCTACAGCTACCCGAAGCTCTTCCACGCCGAGGTCGGCTTCCCATCGCTCGGCGACGCGCTGTATCTGACGGTCTACCCCGCACTGATGGCCGGCATGCTCCTTCTCGTCAGGCGCCGGAACCCGCGGCGCGATCCGCCGGCCTTGATCGACGCGGCGATCCTGACGATCGGGGTCGGTCTCCTGTCGTGGGTGTTCCTGATCTCGCCGAACATCCACCTGTCCGGGCTCTCCTGGCTCGCGAAGAGCGTCTCGATCGCGTACCCGCTCGGAGACGTGCTCCTGCTCGCGGCCGCGATTCGCCTAGCGGTGGACGCGGGTAAGCGTGCCCCCGCCTTCTATCTGCTGGCCGGCAGCATCGTCTGCCTGCTCGCGACCGATTCGGCCTACAACCTCGCGCTGCTGAAGGAGACGTACAACCACCAGCTGGTGTACGACGCCGGTTGGATCCTCTACTACCTCTTCTGGGGCGCCGCGGCGCTGCACCCGTCGATGCGTGCGCTCGAAGAGCCGGCGGCCGACCAGCGAACCCGGCTCACGCCGTTGCGGCTCGCGCTGCTCGGCGGCGCCTGCCTGATCGCGCCCGGGATCCGCTTCGCGCAGGAGCTCGGCAACCCGGACGTGCTGGTGCTCATCATCGCGTCGGCGATCCTCTTCCTGCTCGTGGTGGCCAGAATGGCGGGGCTCGTGCGCCAGGAGGGTCGAGTCGTGTCGCGCGAGCGCGCTCTCAGGGGTGCCGGAATCGATCTCGTCGCGGCGGCCAGCCACAAGCAGGTCTGCGGCGCAGCGATCGCCGGCGTCCGCCGTCTGCTCGGCGATGACCAGTCCGTGCGGCTCGCAGTCATGGGCGACGGAGGCGGAGAGGTCGTCGCGTCGTCGGACGAGGGCGGCGGCTGGCGCATCGGCGACTCGACGACCGAATGGTTGTCTCACGCCCAGGCGAGCCCTGTTTGCACGGCCTACGAATCCGTGCCTGCGCCGGTTCGGGCCGAGTTGCGGCTGTTCGCCGGCGACACCGTCGTCGTGATTCCGCTCGCGAGCCGATCCGAGATCGGCGCGATGCTCGTCGTCTGCTCACCCAGGACGATCCAGCCGGCGCTCGTCGACTCCCTGGAAGCGCTGAGCGCGCAGATCTCGCTCGCGCTCGAGGGTGCTTCGCTCGCTGCCGACCTGCACCGGCGCCAGAGCGAGGCCCGCTTCCGCTCGCTCGTCGCCCACTCGAGCGACCTGATCACCGTTCTCGATTCCGAGGGCGTCGTCACCTACCAGAGCCCCTCGATCGAGCGCGTGCTCGGCTACGGCGTCGCCGAGGTCGAGGGAACCCATTTCGACCAGATTTTGAGTGAGACCGACCGGCCACGACTCAGGCAGTTGATCGCGGGCAACGGGTCCAACGGCCCCGAAGGGCACACGTTCGAGTGCACGCTCGAGCATCTCGACGGCACGAGCCTCAAGTTCGAGGTCCAGCACACGGATCTGCGCCACGACGAGCACGTTCGAGGGATCGTCCTCAACAGCCGTGACGTGAGCGAGCGAAAGGCGTTCGAGGAGCAGCTCGCGCACCAGGCGTTCCACGACCCGGTGACGAGCCTCGCCAACCGCGCGCTGTTCTCCGACCGCGTCGAGCATGCGCTGATGCGAGCCCAGCGCGGCTTCCCGGACATCGCGGTGATGTTCATCGACCTGGACGACTTCAAGACCGTCAACGACAGCCTCGGCCACGAGGCCGGCGACCGGGTGCTCCAGGAGGTCGCCCGGCGGTTGCTGATCGCCGTGCGCCCGACCGACACCGTCGCGCGCTTCGGCGGCGACGAGTTCGCCGTCCTACTCGAGGGTGTCACGGACTCGCCCGAGGCCGCCGACGCTGCCGCGCGCATCCTCCAGGCGCTGGAGATTCCCACGGAGATCGAGGGCAAGCAGGTCTTCCCACGCGCGAGCATCGGGATCTGCCTCGTCGACCGGCACGCGGGTGCGCCCGACGCGGCCGAGCTCCTCCGAAACGCCGACGTCGCCATGTACATGGCGAAGCGCGACAGCAAGGGGAGCTACCGCGTCTTCGAGCCGGCGATGCACGAGCGCGTGGTCGAGCGGCTCGAGCTCCGCTCGGAGCTCCAGCGCGCGATCGACGCCGACGAGCTCGAGCTGCACTACCAGCCGGTAGTGCGGCTCCACGAGCATCAGATCCTCGGTGTCGAGGCCCTTCTGCGCTGGAATCACCCGACTCGGGGCACGATCCCACCGCTGCAGTTCATCCCGCTCGCGGAGGAGACCGGCCTGATCATCCCGATGGGCCGCTGGGTCCTCGAGACGGCCTGCCGCGAAGGGGTGCGAATCCAGAAGGAGTTCCCGCGCGACGAGCCGCTGGCGATGAGCGTCAACCTGTCGGTCCGCCAGCTCCAGGCCGACTCGATCGTGGCCGACGTCCGCTGTGCGCTCGAGCAAAGCGGCCTGGATCCGTCGGCGCTCGTCCTCGAGATCACCGAGTCCGTGATGATGGCCGACACCGACTTCGCCGTTCAGCGGCTCCTGGATCTGAAGTCGCTCGGGATCCGTCTGGCGATGGACGACTTCGGCACCGGCTACTCCTCGCTCAGCTATCTGAGCCGTTTCCCGGTCGACATCCTGAAGATGGACCGTTCGTTCGTCGGCTCGGGCGAGAACGTGGCGCTGACCTCGGCGATCATCGCGCTCGGCGCGAGCCTGGAGCTCGAGGTCGTCGCGGAGGGAATCGAGCTTCCCGAGCAGGAAGATTCGCTGCACGACCTCGGCTGCGAGATCGGCCAGGGATTCCTCTTCGCCCGCCCGATGGACTCCGGCACACTGTTCGACTTTCTCGCCGGGCGCCCGGAGTGGACGGACGCAGGCAGCGAGCCGGCGTCCAATGCAGCATAGTCACGAGTCGCTGGACCGCCCCGGCGGGTTTTCCGGTGGTCGTCTCCTCTCTCCCCTTCGCCACCGGGACTTCCGGGTGCTCTGGACGGGGATGGCGGTGTCGCTCCTTGGCGACGGCATCTTTCTCATCGCGATCGCCTGGGAGAGCTACGCGCTCTGGAACACGCCAGCGGCGCTCTCGATCGTCGGCATCGGCATGGCGGTCCCGACCGTGCTCTTCCTGCTCGCCGGCGGCATCGTCAGCGATCGCTACGACCGCCGCCTCGTGATGATCTGGGCGGATGGCGTCCGAGCCGTCGCGGTCGCGGTTCTCGCCGTCCTCGTGCTCGCGGGCGCGCTCCGCTTCTGGGAGCTCGTCGTTCTGGTCGCGATCTACGGGAGCGGGACCGCGTTCTTCACCCCCGCCTTCGAGGCGGTCGTGCCGGACCTCCTGCCGGTCGAGGATCTGCCCGCGGCGAACTCGCTCGACCAGTTCGTTCGCCCGATCGCCCTCCGCCTTGCCGGCCCGCTGCTGGGCGGAGCTCTCGTCTCCGTCGGCGCGGGGCTGGCGTTCGCCGTGGATGCGGCCTCGTTCGTGGCCTCACTCGTGGCCGTGGCGGCGATCAAGCCTCGCCTGCCGGCCCGCGACGAGACGAACGCTTCCGCGCTCGCGGCGGTCAAGGAAGGCCTCCGCTTCATCCGGCAACGCGTCTGGCTGTGGGGCACGCTCGCCTCGGCCGCGATCGCCTACCTCGTCTTCCTCGGCCCCACCGAGGTGCTGCTTCCCTACGTCGTCAAGAACGAGCTTCACGCCTCGGCGGGCACTCTTGGCTTCGTCTTCGCGGCCGGCGGCCTCGGCGCGGTCGGTTCGGCGGTCTGGATGGGAAGCCGCGGCCACCCCGGCCGCGACATCACCTTCATCTACGGGACATGGACGCTCGCGACGCTCGCGGTCGCCGGCTACGGGCTCGCGACGGCAGCCTGGCAGCTGATGCTCGCGTGCCTGGTCTTCAATGCCCTGGAGACCGTCGGCACGATCGTCTGGGCCACGGTCAAGCAGCGTCATGTGCCGAGCTCGATGCTGGGGCGGGTGTCGAGCCTCGACTGGATGATCTCGATCGGGCTGCTTCCGGTCTCCTTTGCGCTCACGGCTCCGGTCGCCGCCGCGGTCGGGGTGCGCGTGACGCTCGTCGGCGCCGCCGTGGTCGGCGCGACCGTCACGCTCGGAGCCCTTTTCCTCCCCGGCATGAGGGACCTGGAGAAGAAGGGCGGCGAGGAGCCGCTCCGGCCGCTCGAGCGTCCGGTGCCGCTCGCTTCGTCGCGTCGCGCGTAGTCCGCGCCGGCCGATCGGCGGCCCGTCAGCGAGCGCCGAACCTTCGCTTCCGCCGGCCGCGCCTCGCGTTCGAGCCCGTCCGCTTCAGCGACTCGAGCTCGTCGAGCGCCGCGCCCGCGCCGAGGACGACGCACGTCAGGGGCGATTCGGCGCGGGCCACGTGCAGGCCCGTGTCGTCGGCCAGCCGGCTGTCGATCCCGCGCAGCAGCGCACCGCCGCCCGCCAGGACGATGCCCCTGTCGCTGACGTCCGCGGCGAGCTCCGGCGGCGTCGCCTCCAGCGTCGTCCGGACGGCGTCGACGATCCGCTGCACCGGTCCGCTGAGCGCGCGGCGGAGCTCCTCCGAGCCGAGGTCGATTCGGCGCAGCATCCCGCTTTGCAGGTCGCGGCCGGCGACGGTGCAGTCGAGCTCCTCCTCGAGCTCCCACGCCGAGCCGGCCTCCAGCTTCGCCTGCTCGGCGGTCTCCTCGCCGATCAGCAGTCCGTACGTGCTCTGAACGTGCTTGGCGACGGCCTCGTCCATCTCGTACCCGCCGACCTTGATCGACTGCGAGCTGACGATGCCGCCCAGCGAGATCACCGCGACCTCGGTCGTGCCACCGCCGATGTCGACGACCATGCTTCCCTGCGCGTCCGCGACGGGCAATCCGGCCCCGACCGCCGCCGCCATCGGCTCCTCGACCAGGTAGACGGCCCGGGCGCCGGCGCCGAGCGTCGCCTCCTCGACCGCCTGCCGCTCGACCTTCGTGATCCCGCTCGGCACGCAGAGGACGACGTGCGCGAGCGGAAGTCGCCCGCCGCCGACCTTGCGGATGAAGTAGCGGAGCATCTCCTCCGTCGTCTCGAAGTCCGTGATGACGCCGTGCCGCAACGGCCTGATCGCGCGGATCGTGGCCGGCGTACGTCCGATCATCCGCCGCGCGTCCTCGCCGACCGCGTACACCTTCCCGGTGCGGTCGTCGACGGCGACGACCGAGGGCTCGAACACGACCACACCCTCGCCGCGAACGAACACGAGCGAGTTCGCCGTGCCGAGATCGACCGCCAGTTCGCGGCCACTGAGTGTCCGGAAAACCCCCACGCGAGACCGCGCGGCAGCCTAGCGGCGGCTGCGCGCCCCTAGGAGGTGACGGCGAAGAGCTGCCACGTGCCCGGAATTCCCTTCAGCTCGTGCGAACCCTGGTCGGCGAACGCGATGCCCGACCCCGCGACGAGGTCGCGAACGGTCTGAGAGACGAGGATCTCGTTGGCGTCGGCCCTGGCGGCCACGCGGGCGCCGATGTTGACGGCGAGGCCCGCCACCTTGCCCTCGTGGACCTCGCATTCGCCGACGTGGATGCCGATCCGCGACTCGAGGCCGAGGTCGTTCACGCCGCTGACGATCGCCTCCGCAGCGCGGATCGCCCGCGCCGGCCCGTCGAAGGTCGCGAAGAAGCCATCGCCCGCGGTGTCTCGCTCCTTCCCTCGAAAGCGGCCCAGCTCTCGGCGCACGAGCGCGTGGTGCTTCCCGAGAAGATCACGCCAGGCCCGGTCGCCGAGAGCAGTCGCGCGCTCGGTCGACTTGACGATGTCGGTGAACATGACCGTCGCGAGGACGCTGTCAGGCACCGCCGGCGCTTCCTCTCCCGCGACGAAACGCTCGATCTCGCCGACGACATCAGGGGAGAGGAAGATGGCGAAGTAGTCGTCACCGGAGACGCGCATCGCCTGCGAGCGCGGGATTCTCGACGCGACGTCGAGCGCACCCGCTTCGAAGGGCTCTCGGTAGAGGACGAGCGTCGGCACCCGCACCGCCGGCAGAACGTCGCGAAGATCGGTCTCGAAGAAGGCGCGGTTCAGCGCGTAGGCCACTTCAGGGCTCGCGCCGACTCGCAGCGAGTTGGCAAACCAGCGCCGGTCTTCCTCGTTCGCAGCGAGAGTGGCTGAGCTCTGCCGGAGCAGCCAGTCCGAGTATTCCTGCGTGCCCCACCGGTCGCGTAGCTCGCGCAACTCCTGGAGGGCCGCTTCATCGTTCCTGTGCCCCTCCCACTGGCTGTGGAAGAGAACCAGCGCCCGCGTTCGCTCGGGGTAGGTAGCCGCAAAGAGGCTCGCCATTCCACATCCTTCGTGGGACGCCAAGACAACTGGGTTCGGGGATCCAACCGCGTCGAGAACGGCGTGAAGATCCTCCATGCGCGTCTCGAGGCTCGCGAACTGGCCGCCGTGATCGGAAAGGCCCGTCCCGCGCTTGTCGAAGAGGATCAGCCGAAAGGAACGCGAGAGGCGTTCGTAGAAGTTGCGCAACGGCGGATATTCCCAGCCGTAGACGAGGTTGGACACGTAGTCGGGCACGTAGACGAGATCGACATCGCCCTCTCCGACCACCTGGTACGCAATCGCAACGCCGCTGGTGCGCGCGTACTGGATCTCGGCGTCCACGCCAGGATTCTGCCGTTACCTCCGCTTCCGAACCGGGCGGAGATGCGCGACCACGTCCCCGGCGGGCCCGAACTTCTCGAGGACCTGAAAACGACCCGGCTCCTCGATCAGCACCCGCTCGATCTCTTCGTCTGCGTGGCCGACTTTGACCACGAATCGGTTGGGCACGCTCCGGGCGAACTCGCGCTCCTCGACCGTGAGCGAGATCAGCTCCTCGCAATTGGGGTCGGAGCACTCGCACACGAGCTCGACCAGCTCGCCTACGGAAGCCTCGCGCCTCAGCCCCTGGTCCGAGGCAGCCCGCCGCTCGCGCTCTTCCTCTTCCCGGTCTGGTCCCAGCGATCTTCGCTCCGTGCTGCGGGTCGAATGATCCGGCGAATCGTCGCGACACGGTCGAACTGGCCGCACGGCCGAACATGCGGAGATCGTCGGTCCTGCCTCCGCAGCGTACGCCGAGGCGGCGCCTCGCACAAGGGCTAGCCGCGCCGCTCGGACTCGCGCTTCAGGCGCCTGAGCCCGTCCTCGAAGGACTTGTCGAGCGTCTTCTGCAACGGCCGGCGCGCGAGGCGCGCGAGCAGGCCCGAGAACGTCTCCTCCGTCTTCACGTGCGTCCGGCCATCGCGCGGCTCGAGCCACCACTCGTGGTAGGCATCGATCGTCAGCGTCCGCCCGCGCCACGCGATGTAGCGCGGCGGCTCGACCCGGTCGAGTGTCGACACGATCGTCCCGGGCCCGGCCTTCCACCGGAACTCGTTTCCGGGAGCGAGCGGGCCGTCGAACGACATGGATTTCACGTCCGGGTTCCAATTCGGCCAGTTCTCGAACCGCGTGAGCACGTCCCAGACGACCTCGGGCGCCGCGGCGATCTCGATCTCGCCGCCTCCTCGGACGGGAGCGTCGTCAGCCGAGGCCATGCCGCGATCCTAGTTCAGCGCCGTCTCGGTCTCGGGGTCGAAGAAGTAGAGGGACCCCGGATCGACGACCAGGCTGACGACATCTCCGCGCGTGGCCTTCGTGCGCGGGTCGAGCCGCGCGGTCAACGTGGCCCGCGCCGGTTCGTCGCCGGGCTCATCCACAAGCTCTCCTTCGTCGACGTCCCGTGCGAGATCGCGAGTGTCTTTCGTCACGACGGGCGGCACGTCGAGCTCGAAATGCGCGATCACCTCCGCGCCGACCGGTTCCGCCAATGAGATCGGCGCGGTCAGCCTCGGCCCTCCGTTCCCGGTGGCGGCGAGCGCGGCATCCTCGAGATGTTCCGGCCGGACGCCCAGGATGACGTCGCGGCCCGCGAACTCGAACGCAGCCCGCGGAACCGCCCGCTCCGGAAGCTCGAGCGCCGTCTCGCCGAACTCGGCCACCAGGCCTCCGTTCGAAGCGTGCACGCGCGCGCGAACGAGGTTCATCGCCGGCGAGCCGATGAACCCCGCCACGAACAGGTCGACTGGTCGGTCGTAGAGCGCCTGGGGCGTGTCGACCTGCACGACGCGCCCGCCCCGCATCACGGCGACCCGATCGCCCATCGTCATCGCCTCGGTCTGGTCGTGCGTGACGTACAGCGTCGTCGTTTGCAGCCTGTGCTGGAGCTTCTGGATCTCCGCGCGCATCTGTACGCGCAGCTTCGCGTCGAGATTCGACAACGGCTCGTCCATCAGGAACGCCGCCGGCTCGCGGACGATCGCGCGGCCCATCGCGACCCGCTGGCGCTGCCCACCGGAGAGCTGAGCCGGCTTGCATTTCAGGAGCTCCGAGATCCCGAGGATGCGGGCGGTTCTGCCGACGCGCTCCTTGATCTCCCGCTTGCCGTGCTTGTGGAGCTTGAGCCCGAACGCCATGTTGTCGTACACGGTCATGTGCGGATAGAGGGCGTAGCTCTGGAAGACCATCGCGATGTCGCGGTCCATCGGATGGAGCCCGTTGACGACGTCCCCGCCGATCGAGATCTCCCCCTCCGAGACGTCCTCGAGGCCGGCCGTCATCCTGAGCAGCGTCGTCTTGCCGGAGCCTGAGGGACCCACGAAGACGAGGAACTCGCCGTCGGCGATCGTCAGGTCGACCCGGTCGACGGCGACCGTTCCGCCGGGAAAGACCTTCGTCACGTCGTGGAAGACGAGGTCAGCCACGGCCGTCTCCCCCGTTCGGCTGGCTCGCGATCAGATCGCGGTACCAGAGCGCGCTTCGCTTCGGCGTCCGCCGCTGCGTCGGGAAGTCGACGTGGACGATGCCGAAACGGCTCGCGTAGCCGTACTCCCACTCGAAGTTGTCGAACAGGGACCAGACGTAGTAGCCGCGCACGTCGACGCCGGCGGCGAGCGCCCGCTCGACCGCGGCAATGTGCTCGCGCAGGTACTCGAGCCGTTCCGGATCCTCGACGACGTGGTTCCCGTCGAGCGGCGGGTCGTCGAAGGAAGCCCCGTTTTCCGTGATCATGAGCGGCACGTCGCCGTAGTCGCGCTTGAGGCGCACGAGCAGCGCCGTGAGCGAGTCCGGGGCGACGCGCCACCCCATCGCGGTCTGCCGTCCCTCGGGGGGAACCACCGTCACGCCGACCGGCCCGTCGTCGCCGCCTCGAACGAGCGCCGGTTGGTAGAAGTTGACGCCGAGGAAGTCGATCGGCACCGCGATGTCTGCGACGTCCCCCCGCTCGACGAAGTCGAGCGGCCCGATCCGCGCCTCGTACAGGTCGACCATGTCGGGCGGATAGCCGCCGCGAAGCAGGGGGTCGAGGAACCAGCGGTTGCGATGCCCGTCCATCCGCCGCGCCGCCTCCGCCTCGCCGTAGACCTGCGTCAGGTCGAGCGTGATGCCGATCCGACCCGCGCGCCCGGCGTCACGGAAGAGCGACACCGCGCGACCGTGCGAGAGCAGGAGGTGATGCGAGGCGGCGAGCGCGCTCCGCCAGTCGCGAAGGCCGGGGGCCTTCGTCCCGTATGCGTAGCCGAGGAACGCCGTCACCCACGGCTCGTTGTGGGTGACCCACGTGTCGACGACGTCGCCAAGCGAGTCGAACATCAGCCCCGCGTACTCGACGAAGCGGTCGACCACCTCGCGCGAGGCCCAGCCGCCGTCGTCCTGGAGGCGCTGCGGCAGGTCCCAGTGGTACAGCGTCGCGAGCGGAGCGATCCCCCGCTCGAGCATGCCCTCGACGACGCGGCGGTAGAAATCGAGCCCCTTCCGATTCGCCGGCCCACGACCGTCGGGCTGCACACGCGGCCACGAGATGGAGAAGCGGTAGCCCTGGAGGCCGAGCGAGCTCATCAGGTCGAGGTCATCCCGCCAGCGGAAGTAGTGCTCGCAGGCCGGGTCACCGGTGTCGCCGTTCGCGACGTTCCCGGGTGTCTCGCAGAAGCGATCCCAGATCGACTCGCCGCGGCCGTCGACCGTCGTCGCACCCTCGATCTGGTAGGCGGCGGTCGCGGCGCCCCAGACGAACTCGCTGGGGAAGCTCATCCCTTCACCGCTCCTTTCATGATCCCGCCGATGATGTGGCGCCCGAGTACGAGGAAGACGACGAGCAGCGGCAGGATCGACACGAAGGTCCCGGTCAGGACCAGGGCGTAGTCCTCGACGTAGCCGCTCGAGAGCGTCGAGACGGCGACCTGAACCGTCGGGTTCTGCGGACTGAGGACGACCAGCGGCCAGAAGAAGTCGTTCCAGGTCATCATGAACGTCAGCAGGCCGAGCACCGCCGCGACCGGCCGGACGGCAGGCAGGACGACGTGCCAGAAGACGCCGAGCGTGTAGCAGCCGTCGACCCGGGCGGCGTCGATCAGCTCGTCGGGAACGGCGCCGACGATGTACTGCCGCATGAGGAAGACGCCGAAAGCCGAGACCAGGCTCGGCGCGATCACGGCGTGCAGGTGATTCACCCAGCCGAACCTGATCATCTCGATGTAGAGGGGGATCACGCCGAGCTGGACCGGCACGAGCATCGTCGCGATGACGGTCACGAGCAGCGCGCGCCGGCCCCGGAACTTGAGCTTCGCGAACGCGTACCCGGCGAGCGCGCTGAAGAAGACGACGGCCGCCGTGACGATCCCGGCGACGATCGCCGAGTTGATCAGCGCCGTCCAGAAGTTGACGTTGACTTCGCCCGAGTTGAAGAGCCGGCCCAGGTTGTGCCAGAGCTCTCGGCCCGGCGTCAGCACCGGCGGGTACGCCGACACGGCCGAGTTGTCGTGGGAGGCGACGACGAACGACCAGTAGAGCGGGAACATCGAGGCGATCGCGACGGCGGCGAGCACGAGGTACGTCAGGGGCCCGGCGCTGCCGAGGCGGCGCGAGACGCGACGCGGGCCGGCGGGGCGAGGCTGGTGGGCGACGGCCGCCATCAGGCCTCCGCCGACCTGATCCGGCGCACGATCAGGAAGTTGACGATCGAGATCAGCGCGATCAGCAGGAACAGCGCCCAGCCGATCGTCGCGGCGTAGCCGAACTTGAACTGCGTTCCCGCGAAGGCCTTCTCGTAGAGGTACATGACGACCGTCTGGTACTGGCGCGCCGAGCCACCGGTGGCGCCCTGCTTGAGCGGCTCGAACAGGTACGGCTCCGTGAAGAGCTGCAGGCCGCCGATCGTCGAGACGATGACGGTGAAGATGATCGTCGGCCGCAGCATCGGGATCGTCACGTGGATGAACTGCTTCCACCCGCGCGCGCCGTCGATCGCGGCCGCCTCGTAGAGCTCGTCCGGGATGCCTTGCATCGCGGCGAGGTAGATCAGGGCGTTGTAGCCCGCCCAGCGCCAGGTGACCATCACCGAGAGCGCGATCCAGGACGAAAGGCGCCCGGCCTCCCAGTCGATGTTGTGGATACCGACCTGGCCGAGGACGTAGTTGATCAGGCCGTAGTCGCGCGAGAAGAGCTGCGTGAAGATGAGCGCTACCGCCACGAGCGACGTGACCTGCGGGAGGATGACGCACATCCGGAAGAGCGTTCGGGCGCGCAGCTTCGTGTTCAGGAGGTGCGCGAGACCGAGCGCGATCAGGAGCTGCGGCACCGTCGAGATCACCCAGATGCCGAGCGTGTTCTCGACCGCGTTCCAGAAGTAGCTGTCGTGGATGAGCTCCGTGTAGTTGTCGAGCCCGATGAAGTGCGTGCTGGAGCCGAGCAGCGTTCGGTCGGTCAGCGAGATGTAGGCGGTGTAACCGAGCGGGAAGAGGCCGAAGATCCCGAAGAGGACGAAGAACGGGGAGATGTAGAGGTACGGCGACACGCCGGCGTCGAGCCGGTGCAGGCGCGTGCGGATGCCGATCCCCCGCTGCCGTGCGATGGGCTGCTCTGCCGTCCGCTCGCTCACGCCGCTACGCACACCTCCTTCGTCACGATCCGGCGAGGCCGCCCGGCCCGAGCGGAGGGTTCACTCGGGCCGGGCGTGGTCTCACCGTCGGGGCAAACCGCTCAAGCGACGCTCTTGACGTCCTTGAGGAACTGCTTCCACGACTGGGCGGGCGACTGCTTCTTCTGCTCGACCCGCTGAATCGCGTTGCTGACCGCCGTCTGGATGTCCCCCTGGTGGGGACCCGTGGTCTGCGGCTTCAGCTTCAGCGCGGAGTTGGCGAAGATCTTGCCGACCGGCGCGTTCGAGAAGAAGGGGTTCTTGAAGCCCTGAACCCCCTTGCTCTTCAGCAGCGCAGGCTGGCTCGGCAGGTTCCCGGTCTGCTTGAAGATGTACTTCTCCGCGGCCGGGGAGGTCAGGAAGGCGGCCAGCTGGTAGGCCTCCTTCGCGTGGGAGGACTGGCGTGGCACCGTCAGGAACGAGCCGCCCCAGTTACCGCCGCCTCCGGGCACGGCCGCGATGTCCCACTTCCCCTTCGTGTTCGGGGCCTGTCCCTGGATGTAGCCCATCATCCAGGCCGGGCAAGTGACGGTCGCGAACTTGCCCTTCTTGTAGCCGGTGTTCCAGTCGTTGCTGAACGCAGCGAGACCGGCGCTCTCGTGCGCCTGGACGGCCTTCATCGTCAGCGTCCAGGCCTGCTTGACCTGTGAATTCGAGCCGACGATCACCTTGCCCTTAGGCGAGTAGTACGCCGGATTCAGCTGGCCGATCATCGCGTTGAAGACGTTGCTGCCGGAGTCGAAGAACGAGACGCCCCTCGGGGCCCGCGCCTCGAACCGCTTGCCGACGGCGACGAACCTCTGCCACGTGGGCCACAGCTTCGAGACAGCGGCGCGGTTGCTCGGCAGACCCGCCTTCTTGAACAGGTCGCGCCGATAGCAGATCGCCAGGCTGCCGACGTCGGTGCCGAGGCCGATTTGTGCTCCGTTCGGAGCGACCGACTGCCGCCACTTCCATGACAGCCAGCGTTTGCTGAGCTTCCCGGCTCCGTATTTCTTCAGGTCGTAGAAGTACCGCGACTGCGACTTGAACTGAGCGATGAAGCCGACCTCGATCGACTCGACGTCGGCCGCGCCGGAATTGACCGCCAGGTGCTTCGCCAGGTTCGCGTGATGGTCGGGGTAGCTCTCGACCGCTTCCTTGATGTCGATGTTCGGATGCGCGGCTTCGAACTGCTTGTAGAGATCGTGGTAGCCGAAGTCGCCGAAGAGACCGACGTGGAGGGTGATCGTGTCGCGGCGGCTTCCCTGAGCCGTGCCGGCCACGTATCCCACGACGGTGATGGCTGCGATCGCGGCGACCAGCAGACCGGCCGCCGTCTTGCGATGCCGCGAGCGTCGGACAAACGTCTTGAATTGCACCTCAAGCCTCCTCCGTGTTGCCTTCGTCCTTGACCAGAGCTGCCCCGTCGTCCGACGACGGTCCGGAACGACCGTCGCCAAGTCTCGCCTCCACCTCCTTCGCGATCTCGTGCGCCTCTTCCCTCGGCGCCTGCTTCGCTCCCGACGAGACGCGCACCACGAGCCTCGCCGGAACATGCACCTCACCAGCCGGTGCATCCGGATCCTCGATCATTCGGATCAAACCGTCCGCCGCCGCACGCCCGAGTGCCTCCATGTTCTGCCTCACGGTCGTGAGTGGCGGCTGGATCAGCGCCGCGAGCGCGATGTCGTCGAACCCGACGACGGCCAGGTCGTCCGGCACGCGCGCTCCGAGCTCGTGAGCCGCTCGAAGAGCTCCGGCGGCCATCATGTCGCTCGCGGCGAAGACCGCCGTCGGCGGCTCCGCTAGTTCGAGCAGCTCGCGCGTGGCGCGGTAGCCGCTCTCGGCGTAGAAATCTCCCTCGATCGCGTACTCGTCGGGCGAGGGGAGCCCGAGCTGCTCGAGCGCCGCCCGGTAGCCGGCGAGCCTCTCGGCGCCGGGACGCGTGCCGAGGGGGCCGGCGATCGTTGCGATGCGCTCGTGTCCGACCTCGTGCAGGTGGGCGACCGCCTGGAAAGCGCCGTCGCGGTTGTCGGAGGTGACGGAGCCGCACCGCTTGCCGGCGACGTCCGAGTCGACCGCGATGCAAGGCATCCCGGAGGCGACGAGCTTCCGCATTTCGGGGTGCCGGCCGTCGAAGCCCATGACGACGACGCCGCCGACACCGTGGTGCTCGGCGCGCCGGACGTAGGAGTGAGCCCCGCCGAAGCCGCTGCCGGGCTCGTCGCTCGCGAAGAGGAGCAGGTCGTACCCGCGCGCGCCCGCGCCGTGCTGCAGACCCACGAGCACTTCTTGGAAGAACGGGTGGAGAAGGTGCGGGTGACCCGGCCCGGTCTCGAGGATCACGCCGACAACGTGGGAGCGGCGGCTCACGAGCGTGCGGGCGGCCGCGCTGGGCGTGTAGTCGAGCTCCTCGGCGAGGCTCAGGATCCGGTCGCGCGTCGCGTTGCTCACCTCAGGCGAGCCGTTGAGCGCCCGGGACACGGTGGCCACCGAGACGCCTGTTTTCGCTGCGAGTTCCTGGATGTTCGTCATCGGAAACGTTTACGGAGATTGCGACCGTAAACGTTTCCGGAACGGCTGTCAAGCCTGGACGCGCCCACTTCGCCAGGGGCTCGTCGAGGCCCACGGGGGCACGATCTGGGCCGAGAACCGAAACGGGGGCGGCGCGCGAGTGGCGTTTACCCTGCCGCTCGCGCACCGCGCAGTCGTGCCTGCTTAGCCCGCCTGGTGCTGGGCGACCAGCTCGTCGAGCCGCTCGTAGCTGTCGTTGACGCCGCGCTCCATGCCCGACTGGAGCATCCCGTCACGGTCTTCCTTGGAGTCGAAGCTCGAGATGACGACGATCCTCGTCCGGCCGTCCTCGAGCTCTTCGAACTCCGCGCGCTCGATCGACTGCTTGCCGGGCATTCCCTCCCACGCAAAGGTGCGGGCGAGGCGGTTCTGCTCCTCGACCTCGAGGATGTCGCCGAAGAAGACGAACTCGTTGCCCTCCGCGTCGCGGTGCGTGAACCGGTACGAACCGCCCGGGCGGATGTCGTACTCCTCCACCGTCATCGACAGGTCGCGCGGGCCGAGCCACTGGGTCAAGAGCTCCCGATCCGTGTACGCCTCCCAGACGAGGTCGCGTGGCGCATCGATGGTTCGCTCGATGCGGATCTCAGTATCGCTCGGCGTCGTGATCGCTGTCTTGCTGCCCTCTCGCACGTCGTTGCTCATCTCGATCCTTTCTCTCGCTTGATGACCTCTTCGAGACGGTCGAAGCGATCGTCCCAGGTGCGCCGGTATGCGTCCACCCAGTCGCTGACGTCTTCGAGTCGCCTCGGACCGAGGTAGCAGTGCCGCGTCCGGCCGTGCTTCTCGGTCCTCACGAGTTCAGCCTCCTCCAGGATCTGCACGTGCTTCTTCATCCCCGTCAGCGACATGCCGGCCGGCACCGCCAGCTCGCTGATCGTGGCGCTACCGCGGCCGAGCCGCTCGAGGACGGTCCGCCGCGTCGGGTCGGCCAGTGCCGCGAACGTCCGGTCGACAGGAGAATACTGAACCATAGGGTTCACTATAGCAGGGAGTCCGTGGCGCGTGCTCTAGTGACCGCCGGCGCGCGTCGCCACGAAGGCCGCGACGTCCCGGATCTGCGCGCTCGTCAGATCGTCGGCGAACGAGGGCATGCCCCCACCACCGCTCCGGACCTTGTCCCGCACGGCCTCGAAGGTCGGCCTCAGGTCGTCCAGGTTCGGCCCGGCCTGCCCGCTCGACCCTGCGGCACCGAGGGTGTGGCACGAGCCGCAGCCGGCCTGATCGAAGACCGAGGCTCCGGCGGCGGGCCGTGCATCGGCGGGGATGGGCGACGGCTTCGCGGGAGCGGCGGCCGCAGTGTCGTTGCGGTACAGCCAGAGCGCGCTCGTGTACCAGACGCCGACCAGGACCGCGAAGAGCAGGCTGCCCGCGAGCGGGAGGACGAACCTCGGGAAGCGGTGCAGCCTGACGATCGTCACCTTCGCGGCGAAGGCGCCGTAGACCGCGCAGCCGAGCAGCGAGTGGGCGAGGACGCGCGTGCTCGGGTCGCGGAAGCCGAGCTTGAAGATGCAGTGGTAGGCGACCGGCAGCGTGCAGACGAAGGCCAGGCGGCCCGACCAGCGATGGGCCGGATTCACCCAGGCCGGCTTTCGCCAGGGGAGCTTCCGGAAGATCCAGGCGGCCGTGAAGAGCTGGAAGCAGGCGAGCACGATCGCGGCAGTGGCGAAGCCGGCCTTGAGATGGATCGGATCGCTGAAGAAGAGCCGGAAGTAGCCCTTCGAGCGCGGGTCGTGCTTGGCCAGCAGTCCCGCGAGGAGCGAGAAGAACGCGAATGCGACCACCGGCGCCGCGAGCCAGCGGAACGACCGCGTCTCCCGCGGCCCGACTGCGGCGACTTGGCTCACGGTCGGAGCCTAGGCCCCGGGTCACTTCGGGGCGAGCTTCAGCACCACGATCCCGGACTTGAACCGAGTCGTGTCCACGAGCTCCAGGCTCGTCCGAAACCCGTCGAGCAGCCGGTCGCCGCTGCCCATGACCTCCGGAAAGATCCAGAAGTGGTACTCGTCGACCAGCTTGTTCTCGAGCAGCGCTTTCGAGAACTCGCCGGTGCCGTACTTGATGATGGTCTCGCCGTCCTCGTCCTTCAGCTTCGCGACGGCGTCGGCGACGTCGCCTTCCAGCACCGTCGCGTTCCACTCCGCCTGGCCGGGAGGCATCGACCGCGATGCAACGAACTTGGGCAGCTCGTTGAACCGGTCGGCGAAGTCGTTGTCGCCGGCGCGCTGCGGCCACGCCTGGGCGAACCCCTCGTAGGTCTTGCGACCGAGGAGCAACGCGTCCGACGAAAAGAGCAGGCCGCGCGCGTATCCCGCGTGCTCGTCGTCCCAGTAGGGCCCACTCCAGTTCTGCGGATCGTTGATCACGCCGTCGAGGGTCATGAAGGTGGATTCCACTAGCTTCCGCATCGCACTCCTTTCTTCACGGTCTTTTTCCTGAGGACTCGCCCGCGCGGCAGAACTCATCGGCGGTAGCTTGTCGCCGATGCCCTTCTTCGCGGTGACGATGGAGCCGGGGCCGAACTGGGATCACTCCCGCGACCGGCGCGAGCAGGACGCGTGGGACGAGCACGCGGCCTTCATGGACGGCCTCGTCGAGGACCGCTTCCTCATCCTCGGCGGCCCGATCGGGGACGGCGTGCGGACGATGCACGCGATCGAGGCGGCGGACGAGCAGGAGATCGAGGCGCGCTTCGCGACCGACCCGTGGGCGCCGATGGGCCTGCTGCGGATCGCCAAGATCGATCCGTGGACGATCTGGCTCGACGGGCGCTGACTCAGCGCCGGCCGAACTCGATCCCCGAGCTCGCGAGCACGCGGCCCACGAACTCGCGCTTGCCCATGGTGTAAGCGCCAGCATCGGCAGCCTCGTCGGCGAGTCGAAGCTTGAGCGCCTCGTACTCGGAGGCGAGCCTCGCGTCCGCCCGGAGCGCGTCGCGGAAGGCGAGCCGTTCTCGCCAGAGGTCGCTGCCCGGCTCCGTCAGGTGGAGCCCGCACTCGGCGTCCTCGGCGGACGGCTTGGCGAAGTGGTGCGCGATCGACGGACGGTGAGGCGCCTCGACGTACCCCTCGGCCTCGAGCGGCCGATAGGCGGAGCGCGCCGCGCCGAGGTCGCGGACGCCGGCCATCAGGTCGACGATCGGCTTCGCCGAGATCCCGGGGATCGCGGTCGAGCCGATGTGATGGATGCCGCCCTCGAGCCACGGGGCCAGAACGCGTTCGAGCAGCGCCCGCTCCTCCTCGAATCGGCGCGGCCATTCCGGGTCGTACGGGACGACGGTGATCGGCATACGCGACAGAATCACGGACGTGGCCGCCGAGCTGCAAGACGTCGCGCCGGGACTCTGGATCTGGCGGTCGGACTACCCGGACTGGAAGCCGGGCCTCGGCTGGGAGCCCCCCGTGACCTCGACCTGCGTGGTGGCCGGCGGCGAGATCCTGCTGCTCGACCCGCTCGCCCCTCCGGAGGACGAGGAGGAGATCTGGGCACGGTTCGACGCGGAACCGCCAACCGTCGTGGTCGTCCTCAAGCCCGACCACGTACGGGACGTCGACGTCTTTGTACGGCGCTACGGCGCCCGCGCGTTCGGCCCTGAGCTCTTCTGGCGCACGAACATCCCGCAGACCGAGCTCGAGCCGATCTACTGGGGCGACGAGCTCCCGGGCGGGCCGGTCGCGCTCTACGACGGCCGTGGCCGCAACGAGACGCCGCTGTGGCTGCCCGAGCAGCGCGTGATCGTGTTCGCGGATGCCCTCACTGCGCCCGAAGGCGAGCTCCGCGTCTGGTGGACTCCGTGGCACGAGGAGCGCGCGCTTCCCGCCTTGCGGGAGCTGCTCGAGCTTCCGTTCGAGCGCGTGATCGTCTCCCACGGCGAGCCGCTCCACGACCGCGCGGAGTACGAGCGCGCGCTCGAGCGGCCGCCCTGGGAGGGCTAGGCCTCGGCGAGCTCGAGCAGTTTCGTGACGGTCGTCCAGTTGCGCGCCGTCGCGGTCACACCGAGCCCGCTGCCGGCAAGAAGCGTCCACAGCCGGGAGCGCGCGATCGTCTTCGGGTGCCAGGCGTAGACCTCGCGGCCGACGACCACGAACTGTTCAGGCTCGACGACCGCGGCCTCGAGCTTCTTCTTCGCCGCTGCCGTCAGCTTGCCGTCGAGGAAGCTCACCTGGTAGCGCTTCGGATCCTTCGCGACCTTCGCGAGCGGGTTTCGCTCGACGACCTTCGCGAGTTGCGCGCGCGTCCGCACCACGACTGCGATTTCGAGTCCGAAGCGGTCCGAGATCAGCCGGCGGACCGCCCGTTCCGTCTGCTCGGGCTTCTTGCTCGTCGAGAGCACGATGTTCCCGCTCTGAACGTACGTCTCGACGTCGTCGAAGCCGGAGCCCGCGAGCGCGTCGCGGAGCTCCGGCATCGCGATTCGATTCCGGCTTCCGAGGTTGATGCCGCGCAGCAGGACGATCTGGCGCGCCATCCGCGGAAGCCTACGCTGCGGAGCCTTGAGCTCCCTTCTGAGCCCGCCATTGCTCGATCGCCTCGGGCGGGATCTGCAGGTTCAGCGACTCGCCGGTCTCGAGCAGCGACTTCAGGCTCGAGAGGATCATCGGCCACCCGCCCCAGATCTCGTCGCTCATCTCTTCCGTGAGGTCGCTGTGGGTCACCCGCAGCTGGCACATGTCGCCGCGTGGGTTGATCTCGTACGTGATCGTCGTCGCGGGGTACTTCTCGACCTCGGGGCTCCAGAGTGCCTTCATCGTCTGCACGAGCCGGTGCGGCGGCTCCTCCTCGACGGTCTCTCCGGTCGCGAAATCGTCCGGGTTCATGTCGGGTGGGGGATTGAACGAGTACTGCTGCCGGATCGAGTCGTCCGAGATCGTTTCCCAGATCTTCTCCGGCGTCGATCGGATCCAGACTTCGAAGACCTTCTCCATGCTCACTCCCTCCAGGTTGCGTTTCAGCTCGCTGAGCGCGGCGGCCCAGGGCTCGGCGTACTTGCTCACCCACCGGTCGTGGACGAGCCGGATCGGGACGGCATTCAGGAAGTGGAGCTTCTCGCGCCCGCGCCGCCTCGTCGTCACAAGGTTGGCCTCCTCGAGCACGCGCAGGTGCTTCATGACGCCGAAGCGGGTCATCGGCAGCCGCTGCTCGAGGGCGCTCAGGCTCTGTCCGTCGACCCTGAAAAGCTCGTCGAGCAGCTGCCGCCTCGTCGGGTCGGCGAGGGCCCTGAAGACCGCGTCCATGCTCAAAACCTTATGTGACTATCTGGTCACATGTCAACCGAGGATGATCGAGCGGCTGCTACCCTGAAAGCTCAATAGAGCGCGTAATTGGTCGGCAAATGCCTCCCATCTACCGTTCATGAGGTAGAGGAGGTGTTTTTTTATGGCGACCGGAACTGTCAAGTGGTTCAACGATTCCAAGGGGTATGGCTTCATCTCCCCCGAGGACGAGGGCAAGGATCTCTTTGTCCACCACAGCGCGATCTCGGGTGACGGCTTCAAGTCACTCACCGAGGGCGCGAAGGTCGAGTTCGACGCTGCCGAGGGCCAGAAGGGCCCCGAGGCGAAGAACGTCGTTCAGCTGAACGCGTAAAGGGAGCTCGGCGCGCGCCGGCGACGGCGCGCGCCAACCCTCGACGCACCTGAAAGGAGACGCGACGGATGCGCGGCACGATGCTCTGGTTCAACGAGGTCAAAGGCCTCGGTTTCATCCTCACCGAGGAGGGCGAGCGCCTGCCTGTGCGCGCCCCGGGCTTCGCGGGTGGGATCCAGCCACAAGGGCGTTGCGCCGAGACGGTCGTCACGTTCGAGATCAACGAGACTGGCACCGAGCGCCAGGCCGAAAACGTCACTCTTGTGCCGGAGGAATCGCAGCGCCGGGCGCGGCTGCGAAATCGAGGAGGTCGCCGATGAGCCCCGTCTCCAAACGACAGCAGACGATGGCGAAGCGCAACCGCGAGCAGGCGGTCGAGGAAAAGCGCACGCTCAAGCGGCTGCGAAAGCAGGCCGCCCGCGCCGCGAAGGCCGCGGGCGAGACGTCCGAGACCAACGAGATCACCAAGCCGGATGCCGAACAGCAGCCCTGAACAAAAGAACTACGCGGAGATCGACCGTTTGGAGGCCCTCCTTCAGACGCTGAGAGAGAGCGCCTCGACGCCGCGCGAGCCGGAGGCGATCCGAGAAATCGGCCTCGAAATCGCGCTCGCAGTCCGCGAGGTCGGCGCGATGCTCGTGAACGTCGGCTGGGAGCAATCCTTCGCGTCGAACCGTTCGGTCGATTCGAGCTAGCCGACCGTCTACAAGACGGGTCCCGCAGGCGCCGCTCAGCGCCGGAATTCTCGAGCGCGCATCAGCGTTCTACTAGTTGGACGAGAGCGGCGTACTAAGCCCCTCCCCCTGGCGACCCAGCCGCTCCGTCCACTCCGACTAGCGAAAGGAAGCACCATCAGCACCAGCTTGGAAACCCCTGAAATTCAGACCCTGCTCGACGATGACGAGCGGGAGCTCGATCTCACGCCGGACGAGCCGGCCTCCACCGACTCGCTCGCGCTCTTCCTCAACGAGATCGGCCGCTATCCGCTGCTCACCGCGGCGGACGAGGTCGCTCTCGCGAAGCGCGTCGAGCGTGGCGACGCCGCTGCGAAAGAGCGGATGATCAACAGCAACCTCCGACTCGTCGTCCACGTGGCGAAGCGCTACCGCGGCCACGGGGTGCCGTTCGGCGACCTGATCCAGGACGGTGTCATCGGGCTCAATCGCGCGGTCGAGAAGTTCGACTACCGCAAGGGATTCAAGTTCTCGACCTACGCGACGTGGTGGATCCGGCAGGCCGTCCAGCGATCGATCGCGGGACAGTCGCGGACGATCCGCGTCCCGACCCACGTCCACGAGCGGCGTCAGACGCTCCAGCGGCACGCGCGGAAGCTGGAGCCCGAGCTCGGGCGTCCCGCCACGCACGAGGAGCTCGCGAAGGCGAGCGGGCTAGCACTCAAGCACGTCGAGGAGGCGCTCAGCGTCGCGGAGGCGCGAGCGTCGCTGAACGCCCCCGTCGGCGAGGACGACGGCGAGCTCGGCGATCTCTTCGCCGACGAGAACGCCGACCGGCCGGACGAGCTTGCGGAGGATGCGCTCCGCCGGCGCGCCGTGCGCGACGCGCTCGAAGAGCTGCCGGAGCGGGAGCGGCGCATCCTCGAGCTGCGGTTCGGGCTCGACGACGACCCGCAATCGCTCGAGGCGATCGGCCGCGAGCTCCAGCTCACGC
The DNA here is from genome assembly GCA_035554095.1 of Gaiellaceae bacterium. GTDB lineage: Bacteria > Actinomycetota > Thermoleophilia > Gaiellales > Gaiellaceae > 13-2-20CM-68-14. Next base: position 25,700 of record DATMIX010000003.1, read on the forward strand.
GCGAGCGGGTACGCCAGCTCGAGGCGCAGGCGCTCGAGTCGCTGACCGAGCTCCTCGGCTCCGAGGACGAGCTGTCGATCGCCGCGTAGCATCGGCGGCGTGAGCGAACGCCGTTTTCTCTCACCGCCCGGCCTGCCGATGCCAAACGGCTACAGCCACGTCGTCGTCGCGCCGGCCGGGCGAATCGTCCACGTCTCGGGGCAGGTGCCCCTGGACGCGGACGGTGAGCTCGTCGGCGCCGGCGACGTCGCGGCCCAGACGAGCCAGGTCTTCGAGAACCTGACGACGGCGCTCGAGGCGGCCGGAGCGTCCTGGGCCGACGTGGTCAAGCTCGGCATCTTCCTGCGCGACGTGGGCGCGATCGCCGCCGTGCGCTCGGTTCGCGACGAGTACGTCGATCTCGAGCGGCCGCCGGCGAGCACCCTCGTCGAGGTGAGCAGCCTCTTCCGCGACGACGTGCTCGTCGAGGTCGACGCGATCGCCGTCACGGACTGAGCCCGTCAGACGACGGGCACGGCGAGCTGCGACCACACCGTTCCGTCCTCGTCACCCGCCGGGCACTTCGGCTCCCGGGTCCACGTGCTGGCGACGATGCACACGTCCGCGAACGCATGGCCCACGACGACCGCGAGGCGGCGGTCGAACTCGCCATCCGCATTCGGCGCGAGCGACCACTCGGCGAGACTGCGCCGGCTTCCGTCGGCGGCGATCCCGTAGACCCGCAACGTCATCGAGCGAGGCGGCCGTTGCGGGAGGTTCTTCGCCGTCAGCCGCACGACGAGGCGGGGCGCGCGGACGAACGTCTCCCAGGCCACGGCGAGCTGGGGGCGCTCCTGCGGGCGCGGCACGTGAACCCGCACGCACCCGGTCGTGTTCCCCCGCGCGTAGCACGGCTTCGGCTCGTCACCGACCCAGGCCCTCGCGCCCAGGTCGTCGTAGTCGCCCGCCGGCAGCGGGATGTCGACGGTGTAGGCGATTTCGCCGTCGCCGTCGGGCCCGAGCGACGCGCCGTAGAGCGGCTGGCCGGCCGTCCACGTCAGCCGGCCCGAATCGTTGGGCGCGCGGACGAGCTGCTCGACCTCGACGACGATGTGGTCGGTCGAACGCAGTCCGGCTCCTCGCACCGTGACGGCCACCGTCTTCCCGGCCTTCGGCGTCAGCATGATGCTCGGCTGCGCGCGGTCGCCCCAGGTCTGCACGCCGGCGTAGACGCCGAAGAGCAGGCTGGCGACGACGAGCCCGAGCCCGGTGTAGACGGCTGCGCTCTCCTCGGTCGACCCGTCCTGGAGGGCAAACGCCGCGAGCGCGCCCGCGAAGATCGCGAGCACGGCCAGCCCGAAGGCGCCGTAGGTCGCGAGCGGGTGGTCGCGCGCCATGTGTCCGACAAGCCCGCCCGTGATCGCCAACCCGGTGAGTACGGCGCCGAGCGCCGGAATCGCCGCGAGCAGGAACCCCGCTGCTCCCTTCACACCCTTACCGACAGGCAGGAATCTCGGCATGACGGCGGCCTCCGAGTCGGGTGACGGCTTCGGCTTCTTCGGCGGACGCTACGCCCGAGTTGTCAGCGAGCCGCGAGCTTGCTGAAAAGCTTCCGTTAAGACGGCTGCAGCGTGTTGTCGAAGAAGGCGACCACGCGGCGCTCGTACTCCTCGGGATGCTGGCGCAGGCCGTGCGTGTGGGAAGCATCCGCGATCTTCCAGATTTGCTTCGGCTCGCCGGACACCTCGTAGTACTGCGGGTTGTTGTCCTCGCCCCCGGCGCCGTGGCCGGCGTAGATGAAGAAGACCGGGGTCGGCGAGATCCGCGGCGTCAGGTCCTTGATGCTCGGCGGCGGAGCCTGGTTCGCCCAGAGCGCCGTGCCGACCGTCTGCATGAACGTGCTCGGCAACGCGAGCCATTCCGAGAGGCCCGGTTCCTCCATGTCCTCGCGGTAGGAACGGCTGCCGGCTCCGTCCGAGACGATCGCGTCATAGGCTCGCGACTCGGCACTTGCTTGCAGGAGGGCTTCGCCGCCCACTGAGAGACCGATGCCTCCGATCTTCCCGCCCTCGACGTCGGGGCGCGTCTCGAGGAATGCTGCGGCCGCCTTCAGGTCCCGGTTGAAGGCCCAGCCGAAGGCGTTCGGGTCGCCCTCGCTCGTTCCCTCTCCGCGGCGGTCGAAGACGAGGACGCCGTAACCGTGCTTGACAAGCATCCGTGCGTGGCGCTGGGTTCCCTTCCGGCCCGGGAAGACGACGATCGAGGCGCCGTTTTTGGACGGGACGTACCAGCCGTCGAGCCGCAGGTCGTCGCTCGTCGTGAACGCGACGTTCTCGTACGGGGCGCCGAGGTCGGCCGAGGTCGTCTCGACCCGCGCGGAGTGCGTGAAGCCGTAGGTGAGCGTGAGCGGCAGGACGACGTTCACGAGGATCAGGAGCGCGGCGAAGACGAGGAGGAGTCGCCTCGTGTAGCGCCACAGCAGGCCGTCGTCACGGCGGCGCGAGCGCCAGAGCACAACGGCGCCGACGCCGATGAGGCAGAGGCCGGCCGCGAGCGCGAGGAAGCCCGTGAAGTCGTCGCCCGACGGGCTTGCGTTCAGGGTGTAGTACACGGCCTCGCCGGCGCCGAACGCGACGCCCAACGCCCCGAAGAAGAGCGCGAGCGTCGCGCGCGCCCCCGCGCGCAGGCGCGGGTAGGCGATCGCGGCGACGAGAATCGCCGCGATCGGCACCAGGCCGCTGACGAGGTGGTCGCCGGCCGAGGTGCCCGGCTCCGGCTGCAGGAAGCTGTCGTCGATGACGTGGAGCGCCATGAGGCCCAGCGAACTGAAGACCGCGATGAGCTCGACGCGCGACGCGTCGCGAGAGCGAACGGCGGCCGCCGGCGCGGCGATCGTGGACATGGCGCCGTGCGACCCTACGACCCGCGACAGGCGGATACAAGCATCCGAGCCGCCCGCCTCCGCCGGACAGGCCGGGGCGAGCCCAGTCCCGGTGTCGGACACCGTTACGGAAGCGTCACGAACCTGCGACTGGAAGTCGGAAAAGCCCGCAACTCGGCAGGTTTTTCGAGGCCCGCGCGGTGTCCGACGTCGAATGCGGAGTGCAACGCGGGTGGAACCCGATTGTGACGCCGACGCCGACCTCGGCTGCGCCTGCGCCGCCTAGCTGACGACGAAGGTGAACGCCACGCCCACGGCGACGGTGAAGGCGATCGCGAGCACGCCGACCGCCGCGAGGCGGGCGGCGTTCAGCTTCGGCGGCTCGGCCGGGGCCTCGCCGCCGTGGTATGCGTGTACGACGGCGTGGCCCTCG
>DATMIX010000004.1:0-7029 GCA_035554095.1 Gaiellaceae bacterium
GCCAGGGCTCGGAGCGACGCCTCCACGGGGCTACCGTAGGACCGTCAACCGGGGAGTCCCACTGCGGGGGCTGAGAGGGGCACGCGCCCGACCCGCCGAACCTGATCCGGGTCATGCCGGCGAAGGGAGTGAGTTGGTACCGCGTTGTTTGACCATCGCCACGTCGGATTCCGGCGGCGGCGCCGGGATTCAGGCCGACCTGAAGGCGTTCGCGCGCGCCGGGTGCCACGGCACTAGCGCGCTCGTCGCGCTGACGGCCCAGAACACAGCCGGCGTGACGGCGATCCACGAGCTGCCGCCGGCTTTCGTGACCGCGCAGCTCCAAGCCGTGTTCGACGACATCGGCGTGGACGCCGCGAAGACGGGGATGCTCTTCTCGCGCGGCCTGATCGAGACCGTCGCCGAGTTCCTCTCGGACCACCCGGTGCCGCTGGTCGTCGACCCCGTGATGGTCGCGAGCTCCGGTGCGCGCCTGCTCGAGGAGGATGCCGTCGAGACGCTCGTCGCGCGCCTCTTCCCGCTCGCGGCGGTGGTGACCCCAAACCTGGCGGAAGCGCGGGCCTTGGCCGGGGCTTTGCAACAGACTGTCACGAAGTTCGAGCTTACGGAGCGAATCCACGCTCTCGGGGCGCCGGCCGTGATCGTCACAGGCGGGCACGGTGAGCCGGTCGACCATCTCTTCGACGGCGCAGAGCACGTCGAGATCCCTGTCGTGCGCTCCGACTCCGGCGCGACCCACGGTGCCGGGTGCACGCATTCCGCCTCCCTCGCGGCCGAGCTGGCCAAGGGGCGCTCGATTCGCGAGGCGGCGGAGACGGCGTCGCGGGTCGCGTCAGCGGCGGTGGCGCACGGACTGGCCGAGATCGGCGCCGGCGACGGTCCGGTCGACGTTTTCGAGCTGAAGGAGGCGCGTGAACGAGTCGACGCTGTCGACGGGCGTTGACCTCCAGGCGATCCGGGAGCGGAAGCCCCTCGTCCACCAGATCACGAATTACGTGGTCATGAACGAGACGGCGAACGCGACGCTCGCCCTCGGCGCGCTGCCCGTGATGGCGCACGCGCGGGAAGAGGTCGAGGAGATGGCGGCGATCGCCGGCGCGCTCGTCCTCAACATCGGCACGCTGTCGCCGCCCTGGGTCGACGCGATGCTCGCGGCAGGCCGGGCGGCGAACGGCGCGGCTGTGCCGGTCGTCCTCGACCCGGTAGGTGCCGGCGCGACGCGCTACCGCACCGAGACGGCGGAGACGCTTCTCGGCGAGCTCCGGGTCGCGGTCCTGCGCGGCAACGCGGCCGAGGTCGCCACGCTCGCGGGGCGGGATGCCGAGATCCGGGGAGTCGAGTCGATCGGTGCGAACGAGGCTCCGGCCGAGCTCGCACGGGCTGCCGCCCGCAAGCTCGGCACGGTCACCTCGGTGACCGGAGCCACGGACCACATCTCGGATGGGGAGCGGGTGATCGCGGTGTCGAACGGCCACCCGCTGCTTACCTCGATCACGGGCTCGGGCTGCATGTCCACGGCGATCACCGGCTGCTTCCTCGCGGTGCGGCCGGACGAACCTCTTCAGGCCGCGGCCGAGGCGCTCGTGGCGTTCGGGGTCGCCGGTGAGGATGCCGCCCGCCAGGCGAAAGGCCCCGGCTCGTTCCACGCCGCCCTCTACGACTCGCTGCACCGGCTCGACCCGGCGGCGGTCGACGCGCGGGCGCGGGTGCTCGCCTCGTGATCCTGCACGCGCTCGTCGGGGACCCGGCCATGGCCGAGACGGCTGCCGCGGGCGGTGCGACCGTGATCCAGCTCAGGCTGAAGGGCCTGCCGACACCGGAGCTCGTCGAGCGCGGCCGGCCCGTTGCCGCCGTGTGCGCCCGGCACGCGGTCACCTTCGTGGTCAACGACGACGTGGCCGCCGCGATCGAGCTCGGTGCGGACGGCGTCCACCTCGGGCGAGGGGACGAAGGGTTCGAGCGCGCCCGGGAGGCCGGCCTGCTCGTCGGCCTGTCGGCCCAGAGCGTCGACGAATCGCGCCAGGTCGACCGGCGGCGACCGGACTACATCGGCGCCGGCCCGGTGTGGACGACGCCGACGAAGCCCGATGCCCCGGCCATCGGACTGGAGGCACTGCGCGACATCTGCGGGGTCGTCTCGGCGCCCGTGATCGCGATCGGCGGAATCGACGTGTCGAACGCCGCCGCCTGTCTCGCGGTCGGAGCCGCGGGCGTGGCCGTCGTGCGGGCGGCCGTCCAGGCGCGAGCACTGCGAGAGGTGCTTGCCCGTGCGGCTGTCTGAGGTCGGGGAGCTCGGCCTGCTCGCCGAGCTCGAACGGCGCGGGTTGGTCGAGGGAATCGAGCACGACGCGGCCGACCTCGGCGACGGCCTCGTCGTCACGCAGGACGCGCTCGTGGAGGGGATCCACTTCAGGCTCGACCGGCTGTCGTGGCGTGAGCTCGGGTTTCGTGCCGCAGCGGTGAACGTCAGCGACCTGAGCGCCTCGGCCGCGCGCCCGGAGGCGCTGATCGTGGCGCTCGGCGCTCCGGCGGACACGGAGCTGGGTGCCGTCGTCGACCTCTACGCCGGGATCACGGAGGCGGGCGTGCCCGTCCGGGGCGGCGACACGACAGAAGCTCCCTACGTTCTCGTGTCGGTGACCGCGGTCGGCCGCGCGGAGCGGGTCCCCGGTCGCGCGGGCGCGAGGCCCGGGGACGCCCTTGTGATCACTGGGCCGTTGGGCGCGTCTGGAGCGGCGTTTCGACAGGGCCGCTTCGTCCGGCCGCCGTTGCGCGTACAGGAGGGTTTGCGACTCGGCCGCGACGCCCACGCGATGCTGGACGTCTCGGACGGCCTCGCGCGGGACGCCCAGCGCCTCGCCGAGCGCTCCGGCTGCAAGCTGATGATCGAGCTCGAGCGGGTCCCACTCGCTCCCGGGGCGACGGTCGAGGATCTCGCGTTCGGTGAGGACTACGAGTTGCTCGCCGCGACGGCGAGCCCGGGCGATTTCGCGGTGATCGGCCGCTGCGAGGCGGGCGAGGGCGTCGAGATTCTCCTGGACGGAGCGCTCCACGAGCTCGGCGGCTGGGATCACTTTGCGCGAATAACTTGAAGAACCGGCCGGGAGTCGGCAACGTAGGGTTCCACGGTGCTGGCGTACCTCGTGAGACGGCTGCTCTGGTCTTTCGTGCTGATCCTGGCGGTTGCGCTCGTCACCTTCATCATCTTCTTCGTCATTCCGACGAACCGGGTCGGCAACATCCGTCACCGGGAGTCGACGACGAACATCAACGAGGCCGTCGGCATCCACGGGCCGGTCTACGTCCAGTACGCGCGCTTTCTGTGGCACCTCGGGCACGCGTCGCTCGGGAACTCGTTCCGTAGCGAGGCGAGCGTCCGCGAGCTGGTGCTGACGGCGGCGCCCATCACCGCCTCGCTCGTGATCGGCGGCGCGATCGTCTGGCTCCTGGTCGCGCTGCCCGTGGGGATCCTCTCGGCGATGAGGCCACGATCTCTCTTAGACAGGACCGCTTCGGTGTTCGTGCTGATCGGGATCTCCGTGCACCCGGTCTGGCTCGGCCTGATCCTTCTCTACTTCTTCGGCTACAGGTGGAACCTCTTCCCGCTCGGTCAGTACTGCGACGTCTTCAACCCACCGGGGGGTGCCCAGTGCGGTGGCCTCGTGCAGTGGTTCTGGCACCTCGTGCTGCCTTGGATCACGTTCGCGTCCCTCTACGCGGCGCTCTACGTGCGCATGGTTCGCGCGAACGTCCTCGAGGCCATGCACGAGGACTATGTGCGGACCGCCCGTGCCAAGGGCGCTTCGGAGGTCCGCATCGTCCGCAACCACGTCCTTCGCAACGCCCTGCTGCCGGTCGTGACGATGCTCGGGATGGACATCGGTGTCGCGATGGGCGGGACCCTCTTCATCGAGAACGTCTACGGGCTGCCGGGGCTCGGAAAGCTGATGACCCGCGGCCTCCAGACGTACGACCTCCCGATCCTGCTCGGCGTCGTGGTCTTCATGACGTTCGCGATCGTGATCATGAACGTCGTGATCGACATCTGCTACACGGCCTGCGACCCGCGCGTCCGGGCTCGCGCCGGCGTCGACGAAGAGGACAAGGTCAGCGTGAAGCCCCGCCGACCCGCGCCCTCGCGCGCGCAGGCTCACACCGCGAGTACCTAGGACGTTAGCCAGCGTGACCAGGCCTGCTCGAAATGCGAGCGGGGCCTGGCGCCGATCACGGTTTCCCGGGGGCGGCCGCCCTCGAACAGGATCGCCGTCGGAATCGACAGCACGCCGTAACGGGCCGCGGTCTCGACGTTTTCGTCGATGTTCAGCTTCGCGAAGCCGACGCGGCCGTCTTGTTCTCGCTCGAGCTCGGCGAGGATCGGCTCGACCGCGCGGCACGGTCCGCACCACGGCGCCCAGAAGTCGACCACGACGGGCGCCGAGGCCTCGAGGACCTCGCGCTGGAAGCTGTCGTCGGTGACCTCGCGCAAAGCCCTTTGATCCTAGATGCGGCCGCGCAGCGCAGCGAGCCGCAGCGCCGGCACCTTCCACATGCCCTCGAACACGATCGAGCGGCTCATCTTCGAGCCGCCGACCTCGCGGTCGACGAACGTGATCGGCACCTCGACCACGCGGAAGCCCGCCCGCTCGGCACGGTAGGTCGTCTCGATCTGGAACGCGTACCCGCGCGAGTCGATCGCGTCGAGGTCGATGGTCTCGAGCACCTCCCGCCGGTAGCACTTGAATCCTCCGGTGAGGTCGCGCACCGGGCTGGAGAGGAGCAGGCGGGCGTAGAGCGAGCCGCCCGCGGAGACGCCCCGGCGGACGAGGCCCCAGTTCCCGACCCGTCCGCCCGCGGCGTAGCGCGAGCCCAGCGCAAGGTCCGCCTCCTGGGTGGCCTCGATCAGCCGCGGGACGTCGGCAGGGTCGTGCGAGAAATCACAGTCCATCTCGAGGATCAGCTCGGCGCCGTCCGCGAGCGCCCGGCGGAAACCGGCCTTGTACGCCGGGCCGAGACCCTCCTTCCTCGGCCGGTGCAGGACGTCGACGAAGGCGAGCTTTGCGGCGAGCCGCTCGGCGAGCTCGCCGGTCCCGTCGGGCGAGTCGTCGTCGATCACGAGCACGCGGACGCCGTGCTCGGCAAGCGCGCGGAGCATCGGCTCGAGGTTCTCGCACTCGTTGTACGTGGGCAGGCACACGGTGGCTCGCATCCCGCGCCGTATCATCGCGACCGTGGCGAACACGCTGCCCCGCAACGCGGACGTGGCGGAGCAGCTGGAGCTGCTCGCCGACATCCTCGAGCTCGAGGGGGAGGCGGCCTATCGGCTGCTCGCATACCGCCGCGCCGCTGCACGTGTGCGCGAGACCTCGGGGCTCGTCGCCGAGCTGGCGCTCGACGGCAAGGCGAAGGATCTGCCCGGCATCGGCAAGGTGATCGAGGGCAAGATCGTCGAGATCGTCAACGACGGCGAGATCCACGCCCTGACGAAGCACAAGGCCATGGTTCCGCCGGACGTGGTCGAGTTCACACGGCTCCCCGGGCTCGGCCCGAAGACGGCCCGCAAGATCTGGAAGGAGCTCGGCGTGACCACGCTCGCCGATCTCAGGGCGGCGGCGAAGGACGAGCGTCTTCGGGTGCTGCCCGGGCTCGGCGCCAAGCTCGAGGAGCGCATCCTCAAGGAGCTCTCGGGCAAGCGAAAGGCGCCGCAGGAGGTGAGGCCGCTACTCGGCTCGGGGTTACCCGCCGTCCAGGCGGTCGTCAGCGTCCTGCGTGAGCATCCGGCCGCGCTCGAAGTCTCGGAGGCGGGAAGCGTCCGCCGGCGGAAGGAGACGTTCCGCGACCTCGACATCATCGCCACGTCGACCGCGCCCGCCGAGCTGACGGACTACTTCACGAAGCTTCGCTGGGTCTCACAGATCGTCGCGAAAGGCGAGTCGAAGGCGACGGTGATCTCGAACGACGGCCTACGGTTCGACCTGCGAGTCGTCCCGCGGGGGCTCTACGGAAACCTGCTGCAGCACTTCACGGGCTCGAAGCACCACAACGTCGCGTTGCGCGAGGACGCTGTTCGGCGCGGGCTCTCGATCTCGGAGAACGGGGTCAAGAACGTCGAGACCGGTGAAGTCTTCAAGACCGGCAGCGAAGAGGAGCTCTACGAGTTCCTCGGCTACCAGTACATCCCGTCCGAGCTCCGCGAGAACCTGGGCGAGATCGAGGCGGCGCGCAGGCGCGAGCTGCCGGAGCTCGTGGAGCTTGGTGACGTGCGAGGTGACCTCCACTCGCACTCGACGTGGTCGTCGGACGGCAAGAACACGATCGAGGAGATGGCGGAGACCGCGAAGGAACGCGGCTACTCCTACCTTGCGGTGACCGACCACTCGCACTACCTGCGCGAGGCCCGGCTCGAGGCCCAGGACCAAGAGATCGACGCGCTCAACGAGCGGCTCGGCCGCTTTCGCCTGCTGAAGGGCATCGAGGTGAACATCCGCGCCGACGGCACGCTCGACGTCGACGACGAGACCCTGGCGTCCCGCGATTGGGTCGTCGCCTCGCTCCACACCGCCTTCGACAAGAACCCGACCGAGCGGGTTCTGGCGGCGATGGACAACCCGCATGTGGACTGCATCGGCCACCTGACCGCCCGGAAGATCAACCGGCGCGGGCCTGCCGACATCGACCTCGGGCGGGTATTCGAGCAGGCGCTGGCGACGAAGACGTTCCTCGAGATCAACTCGCAGCCGGACCGCCTCGACCTGCGAGATGCGCACGCCCGCGCCGCAGGTGAGGCCGGGGTGCTGCTCGCGATCGACAGCGACGCCCACTCCACGGGCGCGCTGGCCTATCCGGAGCTCGGCGTCGGCCAGGCCAGGCGGGCCTGGCTGACCAAGGAGCAAATCCTGAACACGCGGACGTGGCCGCAGATCAAGAAGCTACTCGGCGGATGACCTTCCGGGACGACGGCGCGGCGGCGTTGGAATGGGCCGCCTCCTACCTCGAACGTGTGCGCGAGCTCCCGGTGCTCGCGCAGGTCGA
>DATMIX010000005.1:0-23660 GCA_035554095.1 Gaiellaceae bacterium
CCAGGCTCAGCTCGACGGCAAGGAGATCCGCCAGGCGATCGTCGTACCGCGGAAACTCGTCAACCTCGTGGTCTAGCGCAGACGCGGGGACGCGGCCGCGGCGCTCGGCCGTAGGACAATGTGCTCATGCGCATGCGCAGCGATGCGAAGCTGGTCGAGCTGGCGCGCCGCGGCTCACGGGACGCTGCCGCCGAGCTCTTCAGCCGTCACTGGCGTCCGGCCTGGCGCGCCGCGTATGCGGTGACCGGCCGGCGCGAAATGGCGGACGATGTCGCGCAGGACGCATTCGAGCGCGCGTTCGCGGCCCTCAACCGCTTCGACGAACGTCGTCCCTTCGCACCTTGGCTGCACCGGATCGTGGTCAACCGCTGCCTCGATCTGCTGCGCAGCGAGCGGCGGCTCGTCGCGGCGGAAGCGGAGCTCGAGCGGCTCGAGGCCCGCGAGGAGTCCGGCGACCAGGAGCTGCTCGCGGCGGTCGCGGGCCTGTCTCTCCAGCGACGCGTCGTCGTCGTCCTTCGCTACGGCCTCGGCTACTCGCCGGCAGCGATCGCGTCCCTGCTCGACATTCCCACCGGAACCGTCAACTCTCGGCTCGCCCGCGCCCTCGAGGACCTGCGGGCCGACCACGAGGTGAACGATGTCGGCCGAGCTTGAGCGGCGTCTGCGGCGGGCGTTCGACCGGCTCCCCGAGCCGGGGCGTGACGTCTCCGCCCGCACGCGCTCCACGGCGCTCGCGGCGATCCCCCGGGCAGAGAGGCGACGAGCGGCCTGGCCCTTCGTTCTGGTCGCGGCGGCGGCCGCGGTCGTGGGACTCACGGCGGCCGCGCTTGCCGCGACGGGGAACTTGCATGTCGACCTCGGTGGTCGCAGCTCGCCGGCGCCTCGCGTGCCGACCCGGCTCGTCGTCCCCGCCGGCACGAACGGAATCGCCGTCGTTGCCGGCGGCAAGCTCTGGCTCGCGACGCGGCGCGGCCTTCGCATCGAGGGAATGCCGGTGTCGACGGCCGAGCTCTCGCCGCGTGGACTTTTCGCCGCGGTCGGGATCGGCTTGTCGCTCGTGGCCCTGGCGCCCGGGCAGCGCCGAGCTTGGACGCATGACGCGGGCGGCCGGATCGTCGCGATCGCGTGGTCCCCCGACGGGCTCAAGATCGCATACGTCACGCGCGGCTCGCGCGGAGCGGCGTTGCACATGATCGAGGGCGACGGCGACAACGACCGGCTGCTCGACCCGCGCGTCGCCGCGGAGAAGCCGTCGTGGCGGGCGGATTCGCTCGCGATCGCATACGTGCGTCCGGCCGGCCTGGCAACGGTCTACGACCTGGGCAGCGGGCGGCGCCGCTCCTTCGACACGCGGCGCTGCGGCGGGCGCGCGCGAGCTGTTGCGTACGCCCCGGGGCGGCCCCGGCTCGCGGTGGCGGGCGGGAGCGGGGTCGCTCTGGTGGAGCGGTGGAACACCCGCCCGACCTGCGTCGCGTTCGACCGAGTGCTCTCGATCAGCGGCCTGGCGTGGGCGGGGCCGCGCCGCATCGTCACGTCGGACAATCCGCGACCGGGGATCGGGGCCGACAGCGCATTGCGGTGGTACGACGCGGGGCGGCACGGGATCGAGAGCTCCCGTACCGCTTTCACGCCGCGGCTCCTCCGCACGGTGACGTCCTCACCCCGCTCGCACGCCGTTGCGGTCGTAATCCGCCGGGGGCCGCGGGAGCTCGACCTGGCTGTCGCCGTGGGATCACGGGGAGCTCGCATGAGCCGCCTGAACGGGATCCGACCGCTGTTGAGGCTTCGCGTTCCGCCGGCGCCCGTGTCGATCAGCTGGCGCTAAACCGTCGCGAAGCCGTCACCCACGCGTAACGCGGACGAGGGCACGCTCGAGTCGTGCCCGAGCTGCCGTTCGCCCTCTCGCGCAGAAACCTGCTCGTCGCAGCAGCCTGCCTGCTGGCCCTGCTCTACCTCGGCGGCAAGCTGCTCTCGAGCCCGCCCGAGCAGGCTGGTCTCGCCGCGCCTGCCGCTCCTCCGTCCGAGACGGCGCCTGCGGCGCCGACCAGGCTGGTCGTGGACGTCGTCGGGGCCGTGCGGAGACCGGGCCTCTACCGGCTGGCCGAGGGCGCCCGTGTCGCGGACGCGGTGGCCCGCGCGGGTGGGGCAACGAGGAAGGCCGACCTGGCCCTGATCAACCTGGCGGCGCCGCTCGCCGACGGCGTGCAGGTGGTCGTCCCTCGCCGAGGCGCGGTCGGGGCTGCGGCGCCCTCGGGCGCCGCCGGGTCTTCGGCCTCGACCGGGCCCGTTCATCTGAACACGGCCACCCTCGAGCAGCTGGACGCGCTGCCCGGTGTCGGGCCGGTGACGGCCCAGAAGATCCTCGACTACCGGCAGGAGCACGGGGCGTTCTCGTCGGTCGACGAGCTCGACGCGGTTCCAGGGATCGGCCCCGCACGGCTCGATGAGCTGAGCGAGCTGGTTGCGCCATGACGCCGCTGCTTCGCTCGGCGCCGCATTGCCTGCTCGCGGCGCTCTGCGCGGGCGTCGCAGCGGCGAACCTGATCCGATTGCACACGCTTGCAGGCCTGGCGGCGCTCGGTGCGATCGCTGCGATCGGAGCCGTTACGTCGTGGCGTGGGGTCGCGGTCGGAGCATCGGTGCTCGCGGTCGCGGGGTGGTGCTGGGGTAGCGCGCGTCTCGACCGCCTCGATCAGACGGCCCTCGCGGTGGAGATCGGAACCGCGCAGCGCGCGCTCGTGACGGTGACTGCGCCGCCCCGCCGCGGTCGTTTCGACCTCAAGATGCCGGTCGAGGTTCGGCGCTTCGGACCGATCCGGTTGGATGAGCCGGCCCAACTCGAGCTCCCGCTCGGACGCGCGCCGCCGCAGGGCAGCGTCCTCGAGGTTCGCGCCGAGGCGAAACTTCCGCGCGGAAGCTCCGGCGGCTTCGACGAGCGAACCTGGTTGAGGCGGCGGGGGATCCACGTCGTCCTCGCAGGTGATCGGTGGCGGCTCGTCGGCCGACGGGGCGGACTCGGCGGGGTGGCCGACCGGCTGCGACGCTGGCTCGCGGACTCCGTCGCCTCCCGGCTGCACGGGGAGCGACGTGGCGTACTGCTCGGCGTCGTCCTGGGTGACGAAGCCGGTCTCGACGAGGAGCTCCGCGACCGGTTCCGCGCTTCCGGGCTGTATCACCTGCTCGCGGTCTCGGGACAGAACGTCGTGCTCGTCGCCGGTGGCGCGCTCGGGCTTGCATGGCTGCTCGGCCTGCCGCGCTGGCTCGGCCATCTCGGGGCACTCGCGTCGATCGCGGCCTACGTGCTGGCGGTCGGCCCGCAACCGTCGGTGATCCGGGCGGGCATCGTCGGGGCACTGGGCTCCATGGCGTGGCTGGCAGCCCGCTCGACCGACAAGTGGTACTTCCTGCTGCTCGGCGCGTTCGTTCTGCTCGCGTGGAATCCGTACGTCGTCCTCGACGCGGGCTTTCAGCTGTCGTTCTGCGCCGTCGTGTCGATCTTCACGCTCTTCCCTCGTCTTCGAAGGGTTCTCGAGGGCTACCCGCTGCCCGCCTGGCTGAGAGACGTGAGCGCCCTGTCGACCGCGTGCGGCATTGCGACCGCGCCGGTTCTCTGGTTCCAGTTCCAGGCGATCCCGCTCGTCTCCGTGCCGGCGAACGCGGTTGCCGCTCCGGCCGTTGTCCCGCTCCTCGGTCTCGCGCTGTCCGCGGCGCTCGTGCATCCGTTCGCGCCGGGTATCGCCGCCGCTCTTGCGCAGCTCAACGGGCTCTGCGCCGCATACCTCGCAGGGTGCGCAAAGTTCTTCGGGTCGCTCCCCTTCGCGCAGGTGCGCTCCGGTTGGGCGGCCGCGGCGCTGCTCCTTCTGGCGGTCGGGACCTGCGCCTATGCTTGGGACGCGTGGCGGAGCTGAAGCGTGCCTACCTGCTGACGGGGACCGATCGGCCGAAAGTGATCCGCGCGCTCCGACGTCTGCGAGACCGCATCGGATCGGATGCCACGGAGATCCTTTCCGCGCACGAGGTCGGCGGGGCCGACGTCGTCGCGGCGTGCAACGCTCTCGGCCTCTTCGCGACCGAGAACCGGCTCGTCGTCGTGGAGGCCGTCGAGGCCTGGAAGGCGCCGGACGTCGAGCCCGTCGTCGAATACCTCGGCTCGCCTTCGCCCGAGACCGTGCTCGCCTTCGTCGGCGAGGGCGTGCGAAAGGACTCGCCGCTTGCGAAGGCGGTCTCCAAGGCGGGCGAGCTCCTCGTCTACGACCTGCCGACGCGTGGCAAGCGTGCCGACCTGCCCGGCTGGGTCGGTCGTCAGTTCGCCGCGCTCGGCGTGAAGGTCGACCCGGCGGTCTGTCGACTGCTGGTAGAGCTTGTCGGCGATGACCTGACCGAGCTCTCGGGCGAGGTCGAGAAGCTGGCCACTTGGGCCGACGGTGAGCCGATCGGAGAGCACGAGGTCGAGCTCCTCGTGGCGCCACGCGGCGACGTGCCGCCGTTCGCACTGACCGATTCGTGGGGTCGCCGCGACGTCGCCGGCGTCCTCGAGGCGAGCGAGCGCCTGCTCTCGAGGGCCGGAGGGCCCGCGCGCGACGCCTTGCCCCGGATCGTCGGTCTGCTGACGAGCCACATCACGCGCGTGGCGGACTGCCAGGCCATGGCTGCCGAAGGTGTGCCCGCCAAGCAGGCCGCCGAGCGGCTGAAGAGGAACCGCTTCTACGTCGAGAAGCTGTACGAGCAGGCAGGGAACTTCACGCCCGACGAGCTGCGCGATGCGATCGTCCGGCTGGCGGAGCTCGATCTCGCGCTCAAGGGCGGCAGCCGCCTCGCAGGTGACCTCGAGTTCGACCGGGCCCTCGTCGATCTGACGAGGCCGCGCGAAGCCGCGGTTCGTTAGGAGCCGGTGCCTCCGCCGAGCAGGCGGGCGGCCTGGGCCTTCTTGCGCGCGGCTGTGTTCTTGTGCAGCGCCCGGCGCGAAGCGGCCTTGTCGATCGCGCGGACGAGCTCGCGATGCTCGGTATCCGCGCGCTCGGAATCGCCGTCGGCCACGGCGCTCTGAAGCCTCTTCGTCAGCGTCTTGATCGAGGAGCGGTAGCGCAGATTCTCGAGCCGCTGCCGGCCCGCGATCCGGACCCGCTTCTTCTGTTGCTGGATGTTCGGCATCGCGTAAAAAGGCCCGCTGAGCGGGCCGCGCGATGGTAGCAGCCGCATGTCGAAGCCTGCCCGGTCGGCCGGGGGCGCCGAAACGGCCCCCGCTCGAGCCAAATGCGGGACGGCGCGGCTTCGGCGCAAAGCCGGCTCACCTCGGTCGGGATTCCCCCGGTAGCCTCGCCTGCAGAGGGAGGCGGTTCAGACCACCCCACCGCGGCGGGGGAGAGAACCGCGGGGCGGCGTCGACGCGTTCCCGAACGACCCGATGCGGGCCGGCGGCGGGCGTCGGCTGACCCCGTTCCTATACTCGCGCCGTGGACGGGCAAGACGCGGGCCGGCGCCTGGCCTGGTCGACAGCGATCTTCTCGCTCGCCACGGGTGTCTCGCGCGTGCTCGGGCTCGTCCGGGAGATCGTCGCCGCGTACTACTTCGGCGCGCGGGGGCGCATCAACGCGTTCACGGTCGCGTTCCAGGTTCCGAATCTCGTCAGGGCGCTGCTTGCGGACGCCGCGATCTCGTCGGCCTTCGTCCCTGTCTTCAGCGAACTGCTCGAGAAGGGCGAGCGTCGGCGCGCGTGGCGGGTCGCATCGAGCCTCTTCTGGCTGGTCCTGCTCGGGCTCGGCGGGCTGACGGCGCTCTGCATCGTCATCGCGCCGTGGCTGATCGCGCCGTTCGGAAATCCCGGCGGGGACAAGGAGCTCGCCGTCGGCCTTTCGCGGGTCCTCTTCCCGATCGTCGTCCTTCTCGGACTGTCCGGGGTCATCGTCGGAATCCTGAACAGCTACGAGGAGTTCGCGATCCCGGCGCTCACGCCGGTCTTCTGGAACCTCGCGATCATCGTCGGCCTCTTCCTCGGCGTGCCGCGAGCAGACGGCATCGACGCGAAGCTCTACGTGTACGCGATCGCGATCGTCGTCGCGACGCTGATCCAGTTCCTGCTGCCGCTGCCGTGGCTTCGCGGCCGAGACGGACGCCTACAGCTCGTGATCGACTACCGCGACCCGGCCGTGAGGCGCGTCTTCGCGTTGATGCTGCCCGTGACCCTCGGCCTCGGCCTGATCAACTTCAACGCGGTCGTGGACTCGGTGTTCGCGTCGCGGCTGATCGACCCCGAGCTCGCGCCGACGGCGATCGACCGCGCCTTCCGCCTCTACATGCTGCCGCAGGGGATGTTCTCGGTCGCCGTCGCCACCGTCCTCTTCCCGTCCCTCTCGCGGCTCGCCGCACGCGGCGACTTCGAAGGCTTCCGCGAGCGGGTCGCGCTCGGGCTGCGGCAGATCGCGTTCCTGCTCGTTCCGGCGAGCGTCGTCTCCGCGGTCCTCGCCGAGCCGATCATCCGGCTCGTCTACCAGCACGGCGCCTTCGACGCCGACCAGACGCCCGTTGTCGCGGGCGCACTGGCGGCTTTCGCCCTCGGCCTCACGTTCAACGGCGCCATGCTGATGCTGAATCGCGGGTTTTTCAGCCTCCAGTCGGCGTGGATTCCCACCTGGGTCGCGCTCGTGAACCTCGCCCTCAACGCACTCCTCGACGCCCTCTTCTATCGGCTCGGAACCTGGGGGATCCCGCTCGCGACCTCGCTCGTCAACGTCGCCGGCACGGCGCTCCTGCTCGTCCTGCTCCGCCGCCGTCTCGGCAGGATCGAGTTCTCTGGAACGCTCGCCGCGACGGTGCGAATCATCGTCGCCGCCGCCGGGCTGGCGGTCGTCGCGTACGGCGTCTGGCGAGGGCTCGACGAGGCGCTCGGACGGGCGATCTGGGCCCAGCTCGTCGCCGTCGGCGCCGCGCTCGCCGCAGGCACGGCCACCTATCTCGTTTCGTGCCGTTTGCTGGGGGTTCGCGAGCTGAACGCGTTGCTAGCCTTGCGCGAGCGCTTCCGCCGGCGCTGATCTCGCCATGGACCTGAACCGCATCCGCAACTTCTCGATCATCGCGCACATCGACCACGGCAAGTCGACCCTGGCCGACCGCGTGCTGGAGCTCACCGGCACGGTCTCTGGGCGCGAGATGCGCGCCCAGGTCCTGGACACGATGGAGCTCGAACGCGAGCGAGGGATCACGATCAAGGCGCAGGCGGTTCGCGTCACCTGGCAAGGCCACGAGCTGAATCTGATCGACACGCCCGGACATGTCGATTTCACGTACGAGGTCTCGCGGTCGCTGCAGGCATGCGAGGGCGCGGTGCTCGTCGTCGACGCGGCGCAGGGCGTTGAGGCGCAGACGGTTGCGAACGCCTACCTGGCGATCGAGAACAACCTCGAGATCGTGCCGGTCGTCAACAAGATCGACCTGCCGCAGGCGGACCCCGACCGGGCGGCTGCCGAGATCGCCGAGCTCGTGGGCGGCGAGCCCGCCGACGTCCTCCGCATCTCCGCGAAGACGGGCGAGGGCGTCGGCGCAGTCCTCGACGCGATCGTCGAGCGCATCCCGCGGCCGAGCGGCGAGGTGGCCGCGCCGCCACGTGCGCTGGTGTTCGACTCGTCGTACGACCAGTACCGTGGCGTCGTCGCGTTCGTCCGCGCCGTCGACGGCTCGTTCTCGGCGCGCGAGCCGCTGCGCGCGATGGCGCAGGGGACACGCTTCGAGGCCGAGGAGGTCGGCTTTTTCTCGCCGACGATGAAGCCCGCCCAGACGCTCGCCGCGGGCGAGGTCGGCTACGTGATCACCGGATTGAAGGACGTGAGCCGCCTGCGCGTCGGCGACACGCTCACCTCGGAGCGAAACCCGGCAGCGGAGCCCCTGCCGGGCTACAAGGACGTCAAGCCGATGGTCTTCGCCGGACTGTTCCCGACCGACTCGGACGACTACCCCGACCTCCGCGACGCGCTGGAGAAGCTCAAGCTCAACGACGCTGCCTTGTTCTACGAGCCCGAGACGAGCCAGGCGCTGGGGTTCGGCTTTCGCAGCGGGTTCCTGGGCCTCCTCCACATGGAGATCGTCCGCGAGCGGCTCGAGCGCGAGTTCGATCTCGACCTGCTCGTGACGGCACCGAACGTGGCCTATCGGGTCCTGGAGCGAAACGGCGAGTGGGTCGAGGTGCACAACCCTGCCGAGATGCCGCGCGAGGTCGACGCGGTCGAGGAGCCGTACGTGCGCGCCTCGATCATCGTCCCGAAGGACTACGTGGGCCCGGTGATGGAGCTCAACAACGACCGGCGGGGCCGGTTCTACCACATGGAGTACCTCTCCCCGGAACGGGTCCTCCTCGCCTATGAGTTGCCGCTCGCCGAGATCGTGCTCGATTACTACGACCAGCTGAAGTCGCGGACGCGTGGCTATGCGAGCTTCGACTACGACGTCGCCGGCTTCCGCGAGGGGCAACTCGCGCGCGTCGACATCCTGATCGCCGACGAGCCCGTTGACGCCCTGTCGATGATCGTCCACCGCGACGCCGCGTACGGCCGCGGCCGCGCGCTCGTCGAGCGGCTTCGCGAGGAAATTCCACGCCAGTACTTCGATGTCCCCCTGCAGGCCGCGATCGGCTCGCGCGTGATCGCGCGCGAAACGATCAAGGCGAAGCGGAAGGACGTGCTCGCGAAGTGCTATGGCGGAGACATCACGCGCAAGCGGAAGCTGCTCGAGAAGCAGAAGGCCGGGAAGCGACGGATGAAACAAGTCGGTGCGGTCGAGGTGCCGCAGGAAGCCTTCCTCGCGGTACTCAACCTCGGCGATGGGAGCAAGCGGTAGCGGTGAATGGCACGGTCCGGCACCTCTACGTCCACCTGCCGTTCTGCGCGCACCGTTGCGGCTATTGCGACTTCGTCACGCTCGTCGGCCGCCGGAAGCAGCACGGCGCGTACATCGACGGCGTCCTGTCGGAGCTCGATCAGCGGCGTGACCTGCTCACGTCTCCGCTCGAGACCGTCTTCGTGGGTGGCGGCACACCGACCTTCACCGATCCGACCGAGCTCGAGCGGTTGTTGCGTGCCCTCCCGGCGGCGGAGGAGATCACGGCCGAGGCGAATCCGGAGACCGTGACGCCGGCGCTCGCCAAGTTGCTCCGGGCCGCCGGCGTGACCCGCGTTTCCCTGGGGGCCCAGTCGTTCCAGCCGCACCTCCTGAACGTCCTGGAGCGTGTTGCCGGACCGGACGACGTCCGGCGCGCCTTCTATCATCTTCGTGATGCCGGATTTGACAACATCTCACTCGATCTCATCTATGGAATCCCGGGGCAGAAGCCCGCCGACCTCGCGGCCGACATAGAAGAGGCGCTCGCGCTCGCGCCCGAGCACCTCTCGTGTTACGAGCTCGAGGCGAAACCCGGCACGCGTTTCACCCATGCACACGGAGTCGAGCTCGCTCGCCAGGCGGAGGCGATGGAGCACTACTTCGGCCGCGTCGTCGACGCGCTCGTCGAGGCGGGTTACCGCTGGTACGAGACTGCGAACTTCTGCCGCGTCGCGAAGGGGCGCGACCTGCGGTCGAGGCACAACCTCGCCTACTGGCGGGGTCGCGACTACGTCGGCCTCGGCATCGGCGCGGTCTCGACCGTATCCGGGCTGCGCTGGCGGACGACGCCGAAGCTCGGGGCGTATCTGGCCGCACTCGCCGGCGGGAACGAGCCTCCCCGCGAGCTGGAGGAGTTGCCCGCGGACGTCCGCCGGGAGGAACGGCTCCTGCTCGGGCTTCGGCTCGACGAGCCTCTGCCCTGGGCTGCCGTGGCGGCCGGGATCGACCGCACCGCGCTCGCCAAGCTCGAGCGGCTAGGGCTGGCCCGGAGACTGCGGGGGCACGGCGACAGCGATGCGCTGACGCTTACCCCGCGCGGCCGGCTGCTCGGCGGCGCCGTGACTGCGGATCTCCTCGCCTAGAATTGCCTGCAAAGATGGCGAATCAACGCCAAGCCGACCTGAGCCCCCGGCAGCGCGCGCTCCTGCGCGGCGTCGTCGAACAGTACGTCGCGACGGGCGCGCCCGTAGGCTCGAAGACGCTCGTGGAGCACACCGGGATCGGGGTCTCGCCCTCCACGGTGCGCGCGGAGCTCGCCGAGCTCGAGGCGCTGGGACTGCTGACCCACCCGCACACCTCGGCGGGCCGCGTCCCGACGGAGGCGGGCTATCGGTACTACGCCGACGGTCTGCTCGAGCGACTCGAGCCCAACCCACGCCCGTTCCCGCTCGACCTGAGCGCTGCGCAGGCAGAGGTCGACGCCGCGCTGCAGGCGACCACGGAGATGCTCTCCGACGTGACCCGACTGCTGGCGCTCGTCTCCGCGCCGCCGCTCGAGAGCGCGTCGATCCGCCACGTGGAGGTGCTGCTGCTGCAAGCCCAGGTCGTGATGGTCGTCGTGATCACGTCGACCGGCGCAGTCACCAAGCGCGTGTACGCGTTCGCCGATCCGGTCGACCCCGGACTCGTGAACTGGGCGGGCCAGTATCTGAACGACACGGTCACCGGCCTGCCGCCAGGTACGCGCCAGCTCCGTCAGCGCTTCGAGGACAGTGGGCTCTCCGAGCGCGAAGCGGTGTTCCTGGCGACGCTCAGGCCCGCGTTCACGGACGTGCCTTCGGAGCGTCAGAACCTCTACGTCGGCGGTGCTGCGAGCCTCGTCGGCTCGGCGCGCGGCGACGAGCTCGACGCCTACAGGCGGCTGCTCGAGGTGCTCGAGGAACGGGCGGCGCTGCTGGGGATCGTCAGCCAGGCACTCGACCCGCGCCGTCCGTTCATTCGGGTCGGGGTCGAGCTCGAGCACCCCGATCTCCAGCGGCTCTCGCTCGTCGGGGCGGCGTACGGCGTGGCGAACCGAACGCTCGGCGCCGTCAGCCTGCTCGGCCCGGTGCGGATGGACTACGAGACGGCGATCCGCTCCGTGCGCGGGGCGGCCTCGGAGCTGTCGCGCTTCGTCGAGGAGATCTACGAGAACAATTGAACGGCGGAGGCCGGAGCTAGTCTGGGCCCATGGCGACGACTCAGCGCGACTACTACGAGGTGCTCGAGGTTTCTCGCACGGCCGATGCCGGCGAGATCAAGCGCTCGTTCCGCCGGCTCGCGCGCGAGCTGCACCCCGATGTCTCGGAGGCGGCCGACGCCCACGAGCGCTTTCGCGAGGTGGTCGAGGCCTACGAGGTGCTCTCGAAGTCGGAGACGCGGGCGCTCTACGATCGTTTTGGCCACGCCGGGCTTCGCAGCGGGGGGTTCGCGCCGACACAGTTCGACTTCGGCAGCCTCAGCGATCTGTTCTCGGCGTTCTTCGGCGACGACCTCTTCGGGGTCGGCGGCCGCCCGAGACGCGCACGGGGCTCCGACGTGGCCGTCCAGGTCGAGATCGAGCTCGTCGAGGCGGCGCGCGGCGTTCGGCGCGAGGTTCCGTTCCCCGTCGCGGTCGCGTGCACAACGTGCGACGGCACCGGCGCCGCACCCGGCACGACTCCGGTCACGTGCACGAGCTGCGGTGGCACCGGCCGCCTGCAGCAGATCTCACGGAGCGCGTTCGGCGAGTTCGTGCGTAGCCAGGCGTGTCCCGCCTGCGGCGGCGCCGGCCAGCAGATCGCCGAGCCGTGCCCGGATTGCCGAGGCGAGGGCCGAGTGGTCGAGGAGCGCACGCTCGAGGTGGACATCCCCGCGGGCATTCACGACCGTCAGCAGATCCGCATCTCGGGCGAGGGCCACGCGGGCGGGGGCGGCGCGCGCGCCGGTGACGTCTACGTCCAGGTGGCTGTGAAGCCCGATCCGCGCTTCGTGCGCGAAGGCGACGACGTCTTCTCGACCGTCGACCTCACGATCACGGAAGCCGCGCTCGGCACGGCCGTCACCGTGCCCACGCTCGAGGGCGACGCAGAGCTCGAGTTCGAACCCGGCACCCAGCCTGGCGAGGTGCGGGTCCTGCGCGGGCGCGGAATGCCCGTCCTTCAAGGCTTCGGTCGCGGCGACCAGCGGGTGCTCGTGAACGTCGCGGTCCCGCGCCGCCTGAACGAGGAGCAGCGCGGGTTGCTCGAGGAGTTCGCGCGGTCGGCGGACGACGAGACCTATCGGGCCGACGAAGGTTTCTTCGACAAGCTGAAGAGCGTCTTCCGCTGACCGATCTCCGCCGCGTCTCGATCCGCGTCGACCGCGAGCGGGCCGAGGAAACGAGGGCTCGGATGCTCGACCTCTTCCCCGAAGGGTTCGAAGAGGCAGACCGGGGGGAGGTGCTCGAGTTCTCCGCCTACACGGGCGCGGACGGCGAGCGTCGAGCGCGAGCCGACTTCGGGATCGTTCTCGCAAGCGAGATTCCGGTCGACTGGGAGGAACGCTGGAAGCGATTCCACCGGCCCGTCGAGATCGGTGGGATGTGGGTCGGCCCGCCCTGGGAGGCGGTACCGGCCGGCGTCCCGTCGATCACGATCGACCCCGGGCGCGCCTTCGGCACGGGGGGTCACGCCACGACGCGGCTGTGCCTCGAGCTCCTGAGCGGTCTGGCCCGCGGATCGCTGCTCGACGTCGGTTGCGGCTCGGGGGTCCTGTCGATCGCCGCGGCCAAGCTCGGTTTCTCGCCGGTGATCGCCCTCGACAACGACGCCTCGGCCGTGGACGCGACCGGTCGCAATGCCGAGGCGAACGGCGTTGCCCTCGAGATCCGCCGTCTGGATGCGCGCATCGACCCTTTGCCGAAGGCGGACGTCGCGCTCGCGAACATCAGCGAGCAGATGGTCGCCGCGGTTGCGCCCCGCCTCGCGTGCGACGTGCTCGTCACGTCCGGTTACTTCGAACCGCACGTGCCACGCCTTGCCGGTTTCCGGCGATTGGAGCGCCGCACGCTCGACGGCTGGGCGGCTGATCTGCACGCCCCGGAGTAGCATCCGGCGCCGTGGCGAGCTTTTCCGTCAGCTTTCTCGGGTGCAAGGTGTCCCAGACGGATGCCCAGGAAGTTCGCGAGCGCCTGCTGCGCGACGGACACGTCGAGACGGGAACGCGGGGCGACGTCGCGGTCGTCAACGCGTGCTGCGTGACGCACGAGGCCGTGCGGAAGTCCAGGCACGCCGTCTCGCGCGCTGCGCGGAGCCACGGGCGGGTCTACGTCACCGGCTGCGGCGCGAACCTGGCCGCCGACGCGTTCGGCGGCATTGGCGAAAACGTCACGGTGGTCCGGCGCCGCAGCGAAGAGACGGCCGAGTTCGTCGCCGGCGATGTCGGCGCGATCGGCTGCGTCCAGGCGGATGTGAGGCTCGACCGGGTTCGCGCCTTCGTGAAGATCCAGGACGGCTGCAGCTTCTCGTGCAATTTCTGCGTCGTCCCGCTCGTTCGCGGTGCCTCGCGGAGTCGGAGCGCGGGAGCGGTTCTCGCGGAGATCCGGCGGCGCGTCGCGCAGGCCCACCGCGAGGTCGTGCTGACCGGGATCAATCTCGGTTGCTACCGGGACCGCGAGCGCCGGTACACGCTCGCGCGGCTTGTTCGCGAAGCCGGCGAGATACCCGGCCTTGCCCGGCTCAGGCTCTCCTCGATCGAGGTCAACCACGTCAACGCCGAGCTGCTGGCGGCGTTGCGCGAGACGCCGACGGTGGCCCGCCACCTGCATGTGCCGCTTCAGTCCGGCGACGACGATGTCCTGCGCGCGATGGCCCGCCGCTACACGAGCACCACGTACCTGCGCCGGCTCGAGGGGCTCGAGGACTTCAACCTGACCACCGACGTGATCGTCGGGTTCCCCGGCGAGGACGAGCGGGCGTTCCAGCGAACGCTGGGAGTGGTCGAGTCGGCTGGGGCGACGAAGGTGCACGTGTTCCCGTACTCGCCTCGTCCCGGCACGCTGACCGAGCGCTCGGACAGCGTTCCGCGCGCGGTCAAGAAGGAGCGCAGCGCGCGCCTGCGAGCCGCCTCCCACGAGGCATGCCTGCGCCGGTGGCGCACGAAGGTGGGGGAGTCGGACGTCGTCCTGGTCGATCGGCCGGGCCGGGGCTACGGCGACGACTACTCGCCCTGGCTGGTGGACGCGCCGGTCGGCGCGCTCGTTCCGGTTCGCGGCGCGGGGGTCTCGGAGGAGGGGATCCTTGCTGCCTGACGATTGCCTCTTCTGTCGGCTCGTCCGCGAGGGGGACCACGTTCGCAAGGCCGACGGCTTCGTCGCGATCAACGACATCAACCCGCGGGCCGACGTTCACCTGCTGGTGTTGCCGGAGCGGCACGTCGACAGCTTCAGGGAGATCGGCGAGTTCGATCCGGACGAGGCAAAGCGAATGCTGGACTTCGTTGCGGAGACGGCACGCGAGGCCGGCCTGGACGACTACCGCGTGATCGTCAACGTCGGCGAGCGCGCCGGCCAGACGATCTTCCACCTTCACTGGCACGTCCTCGGCGGCCATACGACGGGGTTGCCATGAGCCTGATCGCCCGACTCGAAGACGAGCTCAGGCAGGCGATGGTTGCGCGTGACGGCGACCGCAGGGACGCGCTGCGACTGATCCTCGCGAGCCTGCGCTCCGCGGAGAAGGAGCTCCAGCGGCCGCTCCACGACGACGAGGAGCTGCAGGTGCTGCAGCGCGAGCGCAAGCGACGAGTCGAGGCGGCGGAGGCGTACCGGAACGCGGACCGCGAGGAGCAGGCGCAGGCGGAGGAGAACGAGCTGGAGGTGCTCGAGGAGTTCATGCCGGCGCCGCTTTCCGAAGAGGAGCTCGAGGAAATCATCGACGACGCGATCGCCGAGGTCGGGGCCACGAGCCTCCGTGATCTCGGTCGGGTCATGGCCGACGTCATGCCTCAGGTCTCCGGCCGAACCGACGGCTCGCTCGTGAGCCAGCTCGTGCGCGAGAAGCTCGCCTAGCCGGCCACGCGCTCAGGCGTGGTGCCTGCTGCGCCCACTCCGCCACACCCCCACCCTGGGTGGGGCTAACCCGCCTCCCTCGGAGGCAAGGTTACCGACGAGCGACGCACCGTTCGGTAACGCAACGACGCCGAAACTGTGACGTTCCGACAGGTGCGACCCTGTCCTGTGGGTCCCTACACTGAGGCTCGGTGCAGGAGGTTTTCTCGGTTTCGAACGAAGTCGCGGCCGAGCTCGCGACGATCGGCGACGGCGTGCTCGACGCCTTGCGCGATCGCCTCCGCTGCACGATCCTCCTGCGCGGAAACCGGCTGACGATCGAGGGCGAGGAGCCCCATGTCGAGCAGGCGCGGGCCGTCGTCGACGAGCTCGCCGACCTCGTCGAGAGCGGCCACGACATCGGGCCGACGACGGTGGATGCGGTGGTGGCGGCGCTCGAGCAGACGGAGGACATCCGGGACGTCTTCGACGACGTCGTCTGGCGCCACCGCGGCAAGCCGATCGCACCGAAGACGGTGACACAGAAGCGTTACGTCGACGCCATCCGCGACCACACCGTCACCTTCGGCATCGGCCCGGCCGGCACCGGCAAGACGTATTTGGCGATGGCTCTGGCCGTGGCCGCGCTTTCGAACCGCGAGGTGGGACGGATCATCCTCACGCGCCCTGCCGTCGAGGCCGGCGAGCGACTCGGGTTCCTGCCCGGGACGCTGCTCGAGAAGGTCGACCCGTACCTCCGTCCCCTCTTCGATGCGCTCTACGACATGCTCGAACCCGACCGCCTGACCGCGCACATGGAGCGGGGAGTGATCGAGGTGGCGCCGCTCGCGTTCATGCGCGGGCGGACGCTCAACGACTCGTTCATCATTCTCGACGAGGCGCAGAACACGAGCCCCGAACAAATGCAGATGTTCCTGACCCGCCTCGGCTTCGGCTCGAAGGTCGTCGTCACCGGGGACGTGACGCAGGTCGACCTTCCTCGCGATCAGGCGTCCGGCTTGATCCAGGTCCAGCAGATCCTCGGTTCGCTCGAAGGCGTCGCGTTCGTGCGTTTCGGGCACGAGGACGTCGTCCGGCACAAGCTCGTCCAGCGGATCGTCGAGGCCTACCGGCTTCACGCGGAGGAGACAGGCACCGGGCGGAGCAGATAGCGACGTGATCGTGGTCGAGGTCTCGAACAGGAGCGGCATCGACGTCGACGAGCGGGCCGCGACCGATCTGGCGCGCCGCGTGCTCGAAGGCGAGGGCATCGCCGACGGCGAGCTCGGCCTCGTCTTCGTCGGCCCCGACGAGATCAGGGTTCTGAAGGGCGAACACCTCGGGATCGACGAGCCGACTGACGTGCTCTCGTTTCCCATCGATGCGCGCGACGGCCTCCCGTCCGGCCCGCCGCGGCAGCTCGGCGATGCGGTTCTCTGTCCGCAGGTCGTCGGCGAGCGCTGGCGGGAACCGCTGGTGCACGGGCTTCTGCACCTACTTGGCTACGAGCACGGCGCGGAGATGGAAGCGCGGGAAGATCTGTGGCGCGACTGAGCACCCCGCGGCTTCGCTTCCGCCGGGACCAGGACGGGCACGGCCAGGAGGAACGGCTCAGCACGCCGCTCCGCCGGGCCCCCTCGATCTTCGACAGCTTCAACTTCGCGGTCGAGGGGATCATTCACGTCCTCCGCACGCAGAGGAACATGCGCGTGCATTTCGTCGTCGCGATCGTCGTCCTCGTCGCGGCCATCTGGGTCGGCGTCTCGAAGCTCGAACTGATCGCCTTGCTGCTCGCGATCGCGTTCGTGTTCATCGCGGAGATGATCAACTCGGCGCTCGAGCAGGCGATCGACGTCGCGACGACATCGTTCGACCCGCTCGCGAAACTTGCGAAGGACGTCGCGGCCGGCGCCGTGCTGATCGCGACGGTCAACGCCGCCGCGATCGGGTACCTCGTCTTCTCCGGCGAGGTCGCCGGCCGGAGCTCTCACCTGCTCGAACGCCTCCGCGACGCTCCGGCAAAGATCACGCTGATCGCCCTTGTGCTGACGACGCTGATCGTGATCGCAGCCAAGGCGTACACCGGACGGGGGACGCCCCTGCGGGGCGGTCTCCCGTCGGGTCACGCCGCGATCGCGTTTGCCGGCTGGATGGCCGCGACCTACATCGTCGGCGGAGATCAACGCTTCCTGATTTCCTCGATCGCTCTCGTGATGGCGCTGCTCGTCGCGCAGACGCGGATCGAGGCGGGCGTCCACTCCGCGGCTGAAGTCGCGTACGGCGGTGCCCTGGGCGCGCTCGTCACGCTCGTCGTCTTCCAGCTGTTCTCGTGAACGCCGAGCTCTTCGCACGTGCGGAGGCGGCGGCCGAGCGCGCGTACGCG
This sequence comes from Gaiellaceae bacterium, assembly GCA_035554095.1. Taxonomy (GTDB): domain Bacteria; phylum Actinomycetota; class Thermoleophilia; order Gaiellales; family Gaiellaceae; genus 13-2-20CM-68-14. Next base: position 17,238 of record DATMIX010000005.1, read on the forward strand.
CCGTACTCGAACTACTTCGTCGGCGCTGCCGTCGTCGCACGCGACGGCCGTGTCTTCGAGGGTGTCAACGTCGAGAACGCGGCGTACCCGCTCGGGATCTGCGCCGAGCGTACGGTTCTCGCCTGTGCTGTCGTCGCGGGCTGCAAGCCGGGGGACCTCGAGGAGATCGCGATCACGGCCTCGCCCTGCGGAGGCTGCCGGCAGTGGCTGCACGAATTCCGTCTGGATCGGGTCACGTTCCGCAATGCATCCGGCCAAGTGGTCTCCTACACGCCCGCCGAGCTCCTCCCGGAGACGTGGGACCTACCCGCGTGACGGATCGTCGCTGCCCGGTCACGAACCGGCACAGCTCCGCTCCCGAAACGCGCGCCTACGACGGCTATCGTCCCCGGCGAGGGAGGAGGGATGAGCCCCACCCGGGTGGGGGTCTCGGGTCGGGGTGAGAAGCGGCTTCGTCGCCGTCGCCGGGCGGCCGAACGTCGGTAAGTCGACGCTCGTCAACGCGCTCTGCGGTGGCAAGGTGGCGATCGTCTCGGACAAGCCTCAGACGACGCGGCACCGGATCTTCGGGATTGCGAACGGGGACGATTTCCAGCTGGTGCTTGCCGACTTGCCGGGGTTCCAGCGCCCGCGGGATCCGCTCACCGAGCGGATGCAGCGAACCGTCGACCAGTCGTTCGAGGAGGTCGACGCCGTTCTCTTCGTCCTCTCGGCGCGGGAGCGCATCGGCGCGGGCGACAGGTTCATCGCGGAGCGGGTCTTCGGCCTCGCGGTCCCGGTCGTGATCGCCTTGAACAAGGTCGACCGCCTGAAGCCCGGGCACATCGCCGAGCAGATGCAGAAAGGATCGACGCTCGGGAGGTTCCACGCTCTGCACCCCGTGAGCGCTGTCACCGGTGACGGCGTGACCGACCTTCGCGAGGAGCTCGTCGCCCTGTTGCCCGAGGGGCCGCGCTACTTCGATGCCGATCAGCGCACCGATCTGCCGCTCGAGCTCCAGATCGGGGAGCTCATCCGCGAAAAGGCGCTCCAGCTGACTCGCGACGAGGTCCCGCATGCCATCTCGGTCGAGGTGGACGAGATCGCCGAGAAGGTCGTCCGCGCGAGACTCTTCGTCGAGACCGATTCGCAGAAGCAGATCCTCGTCGGCAAGGGGGGTTCGGTGATCAAGCAGATCGGGACGCGCGCCCGCCCCGAGATCGAGCTTCTGCTCGGCCACCAGGTCTTCCTCGAGCTGCAGGTCAAGGCACGGCCGAAGTGGCGACGCGATGAGACGATGCTGGAGCGGCTCGGGATCTGAGCTCGGCGCTGGCGCGAAGGCGGTTTCGCGAGTGTCGAGGGCTACACTCATCCCATGGCGCAAGCGCCCGCCCTTCCGACCGGCTTCGAGCTGCCGCTCGAACCGCGGCTGCCGCGGATCGGGGCGGTCGACCAGGTCGCGGTCGAGGCGCGCGCCACGGACCTCTCCAAGCGATCGATCAAGCGCGAGGCGAAGCTGTTCGCCCTCGATCTCGCGGTGCGGATGATGGACCTGACGACGCTCGAAGGCGCGGATACGCCGGGCAAGGTCGCCGCGCTCGCCTCGAAGGCGATCCGGCCGGATCCGTCGGACTCCTCGGTCCCGTCCGTCGCGGCCGTCTGCATCTATCCAAACCTCGTGCAGGCGGCAAAGGAGCGAGTCGCCGGCACCGGCGTCAAGGTCGCCTCGGTCGCGACAGCGTTCCCGTCGGGGCAGAGCCCCACCGACATCAAGGTGGAGGAAGCGAGGCGCGTCGTCGAGCTGGGTGCGGACGAGGTGGACATGGTGATCGACCGCGGCGCCTTCCTCGCAGGTCGCTATGCGAAGGTCTACGACGAGATCGTCCAGGTGAAGGAGGCCGCGCACCCTTCCCACCTGAAGGTGATCCTCGAAGTGGGAGAGCTCGGTACCTACGACAACGTGCGCCGGGCGTCATTGCTCGCGATCGCCGCGGGCGCGGACTTCATCAAGACGTCGACCGGCAAGCTCTCGTCCTCGGCGACGCTGCCCGTCACGCTCGTGATGCTCGAGGCGATCCGTGATGTCTTCGAAGAGACCGGTCGCCGGGTCGGCATGAAGCCTGCGGGAGGGATTCGCAACGCGAAGCAGTCGGTGCAGACGCTCGTCCTCGTCCACGAGACCCTCGGCCTCGACTGGCTGACACCCGACCTGTTCCGCTTCGGCGCCTCCTCGCTCCTCAACGACGTTCTGATGCAGATCCGCAAGGAGAAGACGGGCCGTTACCAGAGCCCCGACTACTTCACCCTCGACTGATGAGCGAGCTCGAACAGCGCGGCGGGCGCGCGCCGATCCCTTCGGCATGGGATTACGCGTCGGCGCCTGAGTCGCGCGAGATCGTCGAGCTACGCGAGCGGTATGGCCTCTTCGTCGGCGGCGAGTTCGTCGAGCCGCGGTCCGGCGAGTACTACGCGACGCTCGATCCCGCGCAAGAGGAGCCGCTGGCGGAGGTCCCGCAGGCCGGTGGCGAGGACATCCGACTCGCGGTCGAGAGCGCGCGCGACGCGTACGAGAACGGCTGGTCCGCGGCGCCGGCCGCCGAACGCGCCAAATACCTGTTCCGAATTGCGCGGATCCTCCAGGAGCGATCGCGCGAGTTCGCGGTACTCGAGTCCCTGAACGGCGGTAAGCCGATCCGCGAATCGCGCGACGTCGACCTGCCGCTCGCCGCCGCGCATTTCTTCTACTACGCAGGCTGGGCCGACAAGCTCGAGTACGCATTCCCGAACCGCCGCCCGCGCCCCCTGGGAGTCGCCGGCCAGATCATCCCCTGGAACTTCCCGCTGCTGATGCTCGCCTGGAAGATCGCGCCGGCGCTCGCGGGCGGGAACACCGTCGTGCTGAAGCCGGCCGAGACGACGCCGCTCACCGCGTTGCACTTCGGCGACGTGCTGCGACAGGCGGAGCTGCCGCCCGGGGTCGTCAACATCGTCACCGGGGACGGGCGCGCGGGCGCGGCGCTCGTCAAATCGGATGTCGAGAAGATCGCGTTCACGGGATCCACCGAGGTCGGCAAAGCGATCCAGAGGGAGCTCGCCGGCACCGGGAAGAAGCTGACCCTCGAGCTGGGCGGAAAAGCCGCGAACATCATCTTCGACGATGCGGCCCTCGACCAGGCCGTCGAGGGGATCGTCAACGGGATCTACTTCAACCAGGGTCACGTCTGCTGCGCCGGCTCGCGCCTGCTGGTGCAAGAGTCGATCTACGAGCCGCTGATCGAGAAGCTGAAGCGGCGCCTGACGACGCTGAGGGTGGGCGACCCCCTCGACAAGAACACCGACGTCGGGGCGATCAATTCGCGCCAGCAGCTCGACAAGATCGAGGAGCTCGTGGCCGCGGGCAGGGACGAGGGCGCGGAGATCTACCAGCCGCCGTGCCGTCTGCCGGAGAAGGGCTACTGGTTCGTGCCGACGGTCTTCACGAACGTCGCGCAGAGCTACCGGATCGCACAGGAGGAGATCTTCGGGCCCGTCCTGTCGGTGTTGACCTTCCGGACGCCCGACGAGGCGGTCGAGAAGGCGAACAACACCCCGTACGGCCTCTCGGCCGGCGTCTGGACGGAGAAGGGCTCGCGAATCCTGTGGATGGCCGAGCGCCTGGAGGCCGGCGTGATCTGGGCGAACACGTACAACCGGTTCGACCCGGCGTCGCCTTTCGGCGGCTACAAGGAATCGGGCTTCGGCCGCGAGGGGGGCCGGCACGGGCTCGAGCCGTACCTCGACTTCGAGGGCGCGGAGACCTTCGGTGGCTGAGCCTCGCGGTGGAACCGGCCGGCTGCCGGTCAAGAAGACCTACAAGCTCTACATCGGGGGCGAGTTCCCCCGTTCCGAGTCTGGGCGGACGTACGAGGCCGAGGAGCAGAACGTCGCGCGGGCCTCACGAAAGGACGTGCGAGACGCTGTTCGCGCCGCCGCCGCCGCGCAGCCGAAGTGGGCGGGGATGACTGCTTACAACCGGGCCCAGATCCTCTACCGCGTCGCCGAGATGCTGGAAGCGCGGACGCCGGAGTTCGCGCGGCTCACCGGCGACGAGGCCGAGGTCAACGCCGCCGTCGATCGCTTCGTCTGGTACGCGGGGTGGGCGGACAAGCTCGCGCAGGTGCTCGGCGCGTCGAATCCAGTCGCGGGGCCGTACTTCAACTTCACCGTGCCCGAGCCGACGGGGGTGGTCGGCGTGCTTGCGCCCGAGGAGCCGCCTCTGCTCGGCCTCGTCTCACGCCTGGCGCCGGTACTCGTCGGGGGGAACGCCGCCGTCGTGGCCGCCTCCGAGTCGCACCCGCTCGCTGCGATCGAGCTCGCGGAAGTGCTCGCGACCTCGGATGTGCCGGCTGGGGTCGTCAACCTGCTGACCGGCCGCCGCGACGAGTTGGCGCCCGTCCTAGCCTCGCACATGGACGTCAACGCGCTCGACGTGACCGGTGCGAACGGGGACGTCGCCGAGCTCGAGCGCCTGGCGGCCGAGAACGTGAAGAGGATCGTCAAGGGCTCGGCCGAAGACCAGAGCCCGTGGGAGGTGGCAGGCTTCCTCGAGCTGAAGACGGTCTGGCACCCGATGGGTGTTTGACTCGGCTTGCCGCCCCTCTTAAAAGGCGCATCCAGCCTCCTCCCCGCGGCGAGCCTAGCGAGGACATGCGCGCGCATGGGTGACAGGATCGTCAAGAATTCGCGCCGGTGAGCGGACCGCGACGGTTCAGCCAGGCGATCTCCGAGGGCGACGGAATCTCGCTGATCGCACAGGTCGACGAGCCCACGGCCGCGGCGCGCGTCGAAGCCGACGGCGCCGAGGCGGTTCTCGTTCCTCGCGGCGGCGAGGCGAGACTGGCGGAGATCCGCGATGCGACGAGCCTGCCGATCGTGTGCCACTGGGGCGGACGCGGCGATCAGCTCGTCGGAGCGGACGCATGCCTCCTCGATGCTCGGGGAGACGGCGACCGCGAATCGTTCGAGGGTGTCCAGCGCGAGCTCGGTGACAGCCTCGAGCTCGCTCTGTGGATCGAGGATGAGGATCAGCTCGAGACCGCGCTCGAGGAGCTCGACCCGGAGATCTTCGTCCTGGCGGCGGGCGATGCACGCGGAGAGGAGGCGCTCGAGCAGGTTCTCGATCTGCTGCCCGACGTGCCTGCCGGAAAGCTGGCGATCGCCGCAGTCGGCACCGCCGACCTCGACGATGTCGGCGCGCTCGAGCGTGCGGGGTTCGACGGCGTCATCGTCGACGCCGGCAGCGTCGCGGGTGCCGCGGGCGAGCCGCCGCCCGAGGTGTAGTCGTCAGCCTCTGAGCAGCGGGCACGTCAGGCAGGTTGGCCCGCCGTCGCCCTTCGAGAGCTCCGTGCCCTCGTAGACGAGCACCTCCACGCCGGCGGCCTCGAGCCGACGTCGGGTCTCCGGGTTGCCGTCGACCACGAGCGCCACGCGCGGCGCCAGCGCGAGCACGTTGCCGCCCAAGCTCTCGAACTCCTCGTCCGGGACGGCCACGATCTCGACGCCGCGTTCCCCGAGGAGCTGCGCAAGACGCGCCGGCAACAGCGGCTGGTAGGCGACGACGAGATCTTCTGCGAGCGGGCTGAGCAGCGAGAGGAGGTGCATCACCTCGCCCTCGCCGTGCCAGTGCGGCAGGTCGAAGGTGACGACGTCGAGGCCCGTCAGCCGCGCGAGCTCGGCAGAGCCTGCGTCGTTGGTTCGGTAGCCGAGCCCCACGAGGAGGGTCCGCTCGTCGAGGCGAATCAGGTCGCCGCCCTCCGCAAGCGCCGGCTCGGCGAGGCTCCCGGCGGAAGGGACCCCCGCGCCGGCCAGGTCGGCGGCGAGCGCTTCGGGCTCGCCGCGGCGGCCCCGCTTGCCCGGCCTGAGCAGAAAGGCACCGTCGTCGGCGATGAAGGCCGGATCGAACACGTAGATGGCGTCCGGGTCGTTTTCGAGCGCGCCCTCGGCGAGCACCACCTCCGCGCCGGCGTCGGCAAGCGCCCGGCAGAGGGCCTCGTGCTCGCATGCGATCGCGGCCGGGTCCGGCTCGGCGCGCCAGCCGTACTCGCGCCAGAAGCGGAGGTCGCTCTCACGCGGCGCGCGTAGCAGCACGCGGCGGAGAGGAGCCGTCATCGACCGCACTCCGTGCACCTTCGGCTCGGCGACGCTCATCACCCGAAGAATGCCTTCGCGACGTCGTACCACTCGGCCGGCACGCGCTTCAGCTCCTTGGTGGCGTCCGCCAGGGACACATCGACGATCCGATCGCCGTGGAGGGCGGCCATGCGCCCGAACTTCTGCGCATGGGCGAGATCGGCTGCCTCGAGCCCGAACCTGGTCGCGAGGACGCGGTCACGCGCCGTCGGCGAACCGCCGCGCTGGACGTGGCCGAGCACGGTGACTCGCGTCTCGTACCCGGTCCGCTCCTCG
>DATMIX010000006.1:0-49039 GCA_035554095.1 Gaiellaceae bacterium
CTCCCAACCTCTGACGAGCATGCCGCCGACTCGGCAGGTCGCGCACTCGCGTTTGCACGGCGTTTGCGGGACGCCCCTAACGCGCATGGTTGAGCGGCGAACCTAGAAGAGCTGGTTCTCGCCGCCGAAGATCGCCGAGACCGAATCGTCGGCGAAGACGTTCATCACGGTTTCGGCCAGTAGGCCCGAGACCGGCAGCACCGTCATGGTCTTCGGCCGGTTGAAGACGTCGATCGGCACCGTGTCGGTGACGACGATCCCGGAGATGTCGGACGCGCCGAAGCGCTTGAGCGCGCCGTCGCAGAAGAGGCCGTGGGTGGCGAAGACCCACACTTCGCGGGCGCCGTGCTCGCGCAACGTGGCGACGTTCGCGAGGAGTGTGCCGCCGGTCATGATCACGTCGTCGCCCAGGATCGCGATCTTGTCCTTGACGCGGCCGGTGATCTCCGTCACCTCGGCGACGTCGCGGGCCGGCCGCGTCTTGTGCATGATCGCGAACGTCCCCTCGATCATCTCGGAGAACCGGACGGCCATCTTCGCACGGCCGGCGTCGGGCGAGACCGACACGACGTCCTCGCCGGTCAGGCCGAGATCGCGGAAGTGGCGGGCGAAGAGCGGCAGCGCGGTCATGTGGTCGACCGGGATCGTGAAGAAGCCCTGGATCTGGCCCGCGTGCAGGTCCATCGTCAGGACCCGGTCCGCGCCCGCGAGCTGGAGCATGTCGGAGATCAGACGCGCCGAGATCGGCTCGCGCGGCTTGGCCTTCCGGTCCTGGCGCGCGTAGGGGAAGAGCGGCATCACGGCGGTGATCCGCTTCGCCGACGCAAGCTTTGCGGCCTGGATCATGAACAGCAGCTCCATCAGGTTGCGGTCGATCGGCTCGCAGCCCGTCTGAACCAGGAAGACGTCGGCGCCGCGGATCGACTCCAGGTAGCGGCAATAGGTCTCCCCGTTCGCGAAGGTCTCGAGCTCGATCTCGCCGAGCTCGATCCCGAGCTGCTCGCAGATCGCCTGCGCGAGATCAGGGTGCGAGCGGCCGGAGAACACCATCAGCCGCTTCTGCGGGCCGCGCTCGATCCAGTGGCCGACGGCGGGCGTCTCGGCCGGCGGCAACTCGACGCTCTCGGCCGTCTCGAGCCCCGGAAGCGTTGCCGTCTCAGTCATCGGATTGCTTTCCGTGCTTGTCGTAGACGTACCCTTCCTTTGTCACCTGGCGCGGCGCGAAGCCCGCAAGCGAGCCGGGCGGCACGTCGTCCGTGACGACCGAGCCGACCGCGATCCACACGTCGTCGCCGATCTCGAGGGGAGCAACGAAGGCATTTTGGACGCCGGTCCTGACGTTGCGGCCGATTTTCGTTCGCCCCTTGGGTTTACCCGGTTCGTGGGGATAGTTAACGGTGATCGCGCCGGCGCCGACGTTCGTGCCCGCACCGATCTCGGCATCGCCGATGTACGACAGGTGGGGGACCTTCGTCCCCTCGCCGATCTCGGAGTTCTTGATCTCGACGAACGTGCCCGCCTTGGCGCCGGCGTGCAGCACGGTCCCGGGACGGAGGTAGCAGAAGGGCCCAACGAGCGCACGCGGGCCGATCTCCGCATCGACGGCGACGACGTGCGGCCCGACCTCGGCACCGCTGCCGACCCGGGTCGATCCGCGCAAGACGGTGAAGGGATGGACGACTGCGTCCCGTTCCAACTCGACCTCCGGTTCGATCCACGTCGCCTGCGGATCGACGATCGTCGCACCCGCAAGCATGTGGCGCTCGTTGATCCGGTCGCGGAGCACGGCCGACGCGCCCGCGAGCTCCGCGCGCGTGTTGATGCCGAGGGGCGCATCCGGATCCTCCGACCGGTACGTGCCGACCGGCTTCCCGGCGTCGACGAGCGTGCGCACGGTGTCCGTCAGGTAAAGCTCGCCCTGAACGTTGTCCGGCGCGAGCCCGTCCAGGGCGAACCACAGCTCGCTCGCATCGAAGACGTAGGTCGAGGAGTTGAGCTCGCGGATGGTGCGCTCGTCCGCGTTGGCGTCACCCGCCTCGACGATCGCCCGGACCCGCCCATCGGGCCCCCGGACGATTCGCCCGTACGGAAGCGTGCGCTCGGGCTCGAAGGTGAGCACCGTCGCAACAGCCTCCGCCTCCCGATGCGACGCCACGAGGCCTTCGAGCAACTCCGGCGTCAAGAGCGGCGAGTCGCCCGACACGACCAGCAGATCACCCTCGAATCCGGCAAGCGCCTCGCGAGCGGCAGCAACGGCGTCTCCGGTCCCGCGCGCGTCTGGCTGTACGGCCACGGCGATCCCTTCGCCGGCGATCTCCTCGGCGCTCTCCGGTGACGAGACCACGACGAGCGGATCGGGCTGCAGCGGACGCAGAGCATCGACGACCCAGTCGACCATGCGTCGCCCGAGCAGGGGATGCAGGTGCTTCGGCGTCTCGGAGTGCATTCGCGTTCCGAGGCCGCCGGCCATGACGATCGCTGCGAGCTTTCGGGTCACCGAGAGTGAGACGACTGGGGCGCCAGGATTCGAACCTGGGATCGCGGGACCAAAACCCGCTGCCTTACCACTTGGCTACGCCCCACCGGGGTCCAGGGTAACGCCGGTCGACCCGGACGCTCGGGAGGCGGGTCTCGACGGCGGCCGTCCCGGCGAAGCCGGCACGGCCTCGATGGTCGGCGCCGCCGAGTCGGCGCCTCGGCACTTGGCTACGCCCCACCAGGGTCGGGGTAACCCGAGTCGCGCGGGGCATCTCCACTGGAAAAGTCTAGTCGCGCGAGGCGAACAGCATGATGAGCGCGACGGCCGCAAGGGCCCCGACGACGATCAGGGCCAGGGTGCCGACCACGATGACGAGGATCGGCACGAGGGCGACCAGCGCCTGTGAGACGGCGGCGATCCAGCTGGCCTGCCGCGCCGCGTCGGAGCGCAGGCGATGGCCGAAGATGAACCAGCCGCCGACCACCAGAACCGCGATGGCGATCGCGGCCCACCACGAGATCGCGTGCACGGCGACGAGCAGCCCCTCGACGACCGCGATCCAGAACGCGATGCGCACCCGGCGCGCTCGTAACCAGCGGCCTGCGCGGGTGCTGCCATGCTCGATTGCCGGCCCTGTGTCGAGCGATCTTCCGTAGTCCATCGCCGCTCAACCGTACCAGGCAGGAACCGTCAGCCAGGTCCGGCCGAAAGCCTCGAGCGACCGTCGCGCTGCGCGCGCGAATTCGGCGTGCTGGAAGAGCCCGTAGACGACGGGTCCGGCCCCGGTGACATCGGCTCGGAAGGCACCGAGCGCACGGATCTCGTCCGCCAGAGGCGAGCTCACCAGGTCGTTCGGCGGCAGCGCCGCGAGCTCGCCCGGACGCTCGATCCGGTCGAGAGCCCGCTTCAGCGCGGCCAGCCGATTGCGGAATCCTTTGCCGCCGTCGCGTTCGTCGAACGCGGCGTAGACCGCGGTGGTCGAGTTCTTCTCCGCGCCGTGCGGCAACACGAGGACGACCCAGTAGTCCTGCGGAAGCTCCAGCGGAGTCAGCTCGGTGCCGTCGCCCTGCCCCAACTGCGGGCCCTGCTCGAGGAAGAACGGGACGTCGGCGCCGAGCCCCGCGGCGAGCCTCCGGAGGCGGTCGTGGGGCAGCGGCTCGTCGAGCGTCGCGTTGGCGAGCCGGAGGGCCGTGGCGGCGTCCGAGCTCCCGCCGGCGAGCCCGGCCGCAACCGGGATCCGCTTCGTCAGGGTGGCGCGCCAGCGAGGTGCGACTCCTGCGGCCTCGGCAATGCGCTCGAGTGACCGGCGTACGAGCGCGTCGTCGCCGAAGCCGGTGACCGTTAGTCGCGCCGCCGGCTCGAGCGCGACGCGGTCCGCAAAATCGAGGCGCTGGTAGACGGTCGCGAGCTCGTGTTTCCCGTCCTCGCGGGGCCGGCCGACGACCAGGGCGAGATTCAGCTTCGCGGTCGCGGGTGCGCGCCTCACGGCAACGCGCTCGCGAACGCAACGAAATCGTCGGGCGAAAGCGCCTCCGCGCGCGTCGAGGGCTCGCGCCCGATCGCTCCGAGGGCCGAGGCTGCCTGCCCTCGGGACGCGAGGCCTGCGAGCTCGAGCGAGTTCGGCAGCGTCTTGCGCCGGTGTGCGAAGGCGGCGCCGACGGCGAGCTTGATCCGTCCGTAGTCCTCCGGGAGCGTGCGGCGGCGAAACGAGACGAGCGCGGAGTCGACGTTCGGCGGCGGCCGAAACACCGTGCGCGAGACCGGGTGAAAGCCCGTCCGCTCCGCGGCGAGCTGAACCAGCACCGAGACCGCGCCATACGCCTTCGTCCCGGGCCTTGCGAACAAGCGGTCGGCCACCTCGCGCTGCACCATCACGGTCCAGAGCTCAACCGTCGGCAGGCCGTCGAGGGACTCGACCACCAGCGGCGTCGCGATGTTGTAGGGGAGGTTCGAGACAAGCTTGGTCGGCGGTGGCTCGAGCCGGGCAAGATCCAACGCAAGGGCGTCACCGAAATGAAGCTCGACGTTCGCCCGCCCGCCGAGCATCCCGGCGAGACGCGCTTCGAGCGAGCGGTCGAGCTCGACGGCGTGAACCTTCGCGGCGCGGTCGGCGAGATACGAGGTCAGCACGCCGAGCCCCGGCCCGATCTCGAGCACGACGTCCTTGCCGCCGAGCTCGGCGAGTCGCCCGATGACGCCGAGGATGTTCTCGTCCACGAGGAAGTGCTGGCCGAGCTCCTTTTTCGGCCTCACGCTCACGCCGCGGAGGCGGCCACCGGCAGGGAGAACGCCGCTGTCGCATTCGCGTCGATCCGGCTCGCGAGCACGGCGGCGGCGTCTCCGCGCGCTTCGGCGACGGCGGCGAGCGTGTGGACGACGTTCGCCGGCTCGTTCGGCCGCCCACGGAGGGGTTGCGGTGCGAGATACGGGCTGTCCGTCTCGAGCAGGAGCCGGTCGGCCGGAACGCGCGCGGCCGCCTCGCGAAGCGCCGCTGCCTTCGGGTACGTCACGTTGCCGGCGAAGGAGACGTAGTAGCCGCGCTCGAGCGCGACGTTGAGCAGCGGCGGCGACGAGAAGCAGTGCAGGATCACCGTGCCCCTGAAGCCGCCGAGTTCCGCGGCGATCTCGTCGTCCGCGGCACGCACGTGAACGACAACCGGCTTCTCGACCTCCGACGCAAGCTCGAGCTGCGCGCGGAACAGCCTGCGTTGTCGATCGTGGGGCGCCCAGTCGCGGTAGAAGTCAAGCCCGGTCTCACCCACCGCAACCGCGCGCTCGTCGGCCAGGAGCTCGCGCAACGTCTCGAGCGCGGACGCCTCGTCGCCACCGGCCTGGTGCGGATGGATCCCGAGCGCCGCGAAGACGCCGGCGTCGCGCTCGGCGATCGCCAGCGCCGCTCGGCACGACTCGATCCCGGAGCCGATCGTGATCACCCGGTCCACGCCCGCTGCACGAGCGTGGGCAAGCAGCTCCTCGGGCGGCGCATCGCACCCGTCGAGGTGCGCGTGGGTGTCGATCACGCGACCGCGGATTCGAGCTCGACGCGCGGAAAGAGCGGCTCCGCGCGCTCGATCCCAGCGACGGCGACGGCCGCGCCGTAGGCGACCCCTGACCAGGCGAGATCCTCCGCCTGCCCGAGCGCAGCAAGGATCCTTTGGGCTGTGTTGGGCAGGTACGAGGCAAGCGCGATCGCGACCGCGCGCAATCCGTCCGCCAGGTCGAAGAGCGTCCGGTCCAGGTCCTCGGCCTTGCCGTCGTCCTTGGCCAGCTGCCACGGCTCGCGATCCTCGACGTACTTGTTCAGCGCGCGAACGACGCTCCAGATCGCATCGAGCGCTCCCGATAGGTCGTAGTCGTCGAGTCGCTCCGGGACGATTTGCGCGAGCTCACCGAGTTCGTGCCGGAACGGCGAGTTCCAAGCGGCGTCGGGAATCCGGCCGTCGCGGTACTGGGCGATCAACGCGGTCGTTCGCGAGAGGAGGTTGCCCAGGTCGTTGCCGAGCTCGCGCTCGTAGCGTTCGTGGAGGTCCTCGGCCGAGACGTTGCCGTCCTGGCCGAACCGCGTCACGCGCGCGAGGTAGTACCGCACCGGATCGATGCCGTAGACGTCGACGAGCTGTAGCGGGTCGATCACGTTGCCGCGCGACTTCGAGATCTTCTGATCGTCGATGACGAGAAACCCGTGAACGAAGATCTGCTTCGGAACCTCGTAGCCGGCGGCCAGGAGCAACGCCGGCCAGAAGACGCAGTGGAACCGCAGGATGTCCTTGCCCAGAAGGTGGCGGACCTCCGGCCAGAACGTCTCGCGCAGGTCCTCATCGGGCCGCGCGTACGTCAGGGCGCTGAGGTAGTTGATCAGGGCGTCGACCCAGACGTACACCACCTGCTCGGGGTCCCACGGAACGGGCACGCCCCAGGGCTGGCCCGCGCGGCTGAGGCTGAAGTCGCGGAGGCCGCCGGCGATGAAGCTGCGAGCCTCGTTGTAGCGGAAGTCCGGCAGCACGAGATCGGGACGTTCGTCGTAGAGGCGCAACAGGTCGTCCTGGAACGCGGACAGCCGGAAGAACCAGTTCCGCTCCTCGATCCACTCGGCCTTGATCTCGTGGATCGGGCAGAACCCGTCGGGGGTAAGGTCGTCCTCGGTCTTGAACTCCTCGCACCCGACGCAGTAGAGACCGGCGTAGGTGTCCTCGTAGATGTGACCGTTGTCGTAGATGCGCTGGACGAACTCCTGGACGAAGCGATGGTGCCCCTCATCGGTGGTCCTGATGAAGAAGTCGGGCGCCACGCCGACTCTCGCCGGCAGCGGACGCCAGTGCTGCTCGACGAGGCCGTCGACGTAGGTCTTCGGGTCGACGCCGGCCTCCTCGGCCGCCCGGACGTTCTTCGACGCATTTTCGTCCGTGCCGGTCAGGAAGAATGTCTCGTCGCCGCGCTGCCTGTGGTGCCGCACGAGGATGTCCGCGGCGATCGACGTGTACGCATGGCCGATGTGCGGCGTCGCGTTGACGTAGTAGATCGGCGTTGTCACGTAGAAGCGCGGCATTTGGAGCAATGATAGGCGCGGGTCGCCCTGCTCCCCTCCACAGCGCACGCGCCAGGATTCCGAGCGCGGCAGCCGCCGAGAGGAAGGCCGCGACCCAGGGCCACGCGAAGCCTCGGCCGCCCTCCTCGGGTCGCCCCGCCCGCACTGCGCGTTCGCCGTCTCGTGCGGCGGGCCTCGCGGAACCCACTGCCGAGTCGGCGGCCGCGGCCAGCCCCCGAGGCAGGGGCGACGCTGGCGCCGGCCGGGCGAGTGGCCGCTTCGAGGGCGTTGGCCGCAGCCGGCCGCGGACGGACGGAGATTCGTGGAGCGCGGGCACCGGTTCTGCTGCCCCGGTCCGCATGGCGTGCGCCGCAGAGGGCTGAGATCGGCCACGCCGTGACCCCGACGCCGGCGGGGTCCGCTCACCTGGCGCGGCGATCTGGGGGCGCACTGGCCGCGCCACGACGGCCGCAGGCTTCGCGGTGGTCGCTTCCGCAGTGGTCTGCGGTGCGGGCGCGGGCGGCGGTGCCGGTGCAGGCGCTGCAGGAACGTCGTCCGGAGCGCTCGGCGGACTCGTCGTCGGCTGTGGCAGGAAGTCGAGCGGATCCAGGTACCCGTTCGGATCGCTCGTCCAGCGGACGCCGAGATGCACGTAGGGGACGTCGGACTCCAAATCGCCGCTCGGGCCGACGGCGCCGACCCCGGCGCCCTCGTCGAGCGACGCGCCGCGGCGCACCGCGATCGACCCGAGGTGCGTCAACGTGACCGAATAGCCGTCGACGGTCTGAACCGTCACGCTCTTGCCGCTCACCGGCACCGTCCCGGCGAACGAGACTGTCCCGCCTGCGGGGGCCACGACAGGCGCGCCGTCCGGCGCGCCGATGTCGATGCCCCGGTGCTGGCCCGCTGCGTAGGGATCGTCGCCGAGAACGAAGTGCCGCAGAACGGGGCCTTGCACCGGCCACGTCCACGCCGCGGCATCCGGAATGAAGACGATCGCGACCGCGATCACGGCAGTCAGCACGAGTACCCGCATCTACTTGCTCCTGTTGTCGAACTTGCTAACAGGACGACCCTAGCAGCGCAACCTCTTCGTTGTCAATATGGACTACAAGGACAGGTCGTAAAGGCGCTTCCGCGCCATTCCTGCCAGCCTGGCGACGACGTCGACGGCCTGGCGCCGGGGCACCCCGGCGGCGACCAGCTCATCGACCGCCGCGGCCGCGGCGATCTCGTCGGCCGGCTGCCCCGCCCCCGGCCCGATCACCAGTGTGACCTCGCCTTTCGGCGGCTCCCGAAAGCGCCCGGCAACCTCGGCGGCGCGACCGCGGACGACCTGCTCGTGCCGCTTCGTCAGCTCGCGGCACACAGCGACCTGGCGCGCCGGGTCCGCGCCAGCGAGCGAGGCGAGCGTCGAATCGAGGCGGCGGGGAGACTCGAATGCAACCGTCGGCCAGGGCCAGGCGGCCAGTTCCTCCCAAAGCCGGACGAGCGCGCGTTGCCCCCGGGGTAGGAAGCCGACGAACTGGTAGCGCTCGGCCACGAGCCCGCTGGCGACGAGCGCGGTGTCGACTGCGGAGGGGCCCGGAATCACCGTGACGCGCATCCCGGCCGAGAGAGCCGCGTCCACGAGGCGTGACCCAGGATCGGAGACACTTGGAAGCCCCGCGTCGCTGACGAGCGCCATGCGCTCACCGGCTTCGAGGCGGGGCAGGAGCTCCGCCGTGCGGGCGGCCTCGTTGTGCTCGTGGTAGGAGAGGAGTCGGGCCCGGATGCCGTGGCGATCCAGGAGCTTGCGCGTGTGACGGGTGTCCTCGCAGAGGACGAGGTCGGCCTCGGAGAGCTCGCGCAGGACGCGAAGGGTGACGTCTTCGAGGTTCCCGATCGGCGTCGCGCAGACGGCGAGCACTACTACAGCGCGTCGAACGCGACGAGCGCGGCGCCGATCATCCCCGCCGCCGTCCCGAGCTCCGCCCTCACGATCCGCGCGCGATCGCTCGCGGGCGGCAAGGCCTCGCGCAACATCGTCTCGCGAGCTGGTTCGAGCAGGTAGTCCCCGGCAGCGGCAAAACCGCCACCGACGACGACGAGTTCCGGCCGGAAGATGTTGACGAAACTCCCGATCGCCGCTCCGAGCTTGCGACCGATTCCGGCAAGGATCTCGATCGCCTCCGAATCGCCCTCGGCTGCGATGCGCACGAGCCGGTGGGCGTCCACAGCCGGGCCGAACGCGTCGCGCGCGAGCTTCGTAGCAGCGGTTCCGCTCACGTACGCTTCGAGGTGCCCCCGGCCCGTGCACGTGCCCTGGCACGGGATCCCGTCGTAGACGAGGACGGTATGACCGAGCTCGCCGCCGTCCCGCAGGAGCTTCCCATCGATCACGACGCCGCCCCCGCACCCGGTTCCGAGCGTCAGCATCACGAGATTCTCCGCCTCTCGCCCGGCCCCGGCGCGCGACTCGGCAAGGGTTGCCGCGTTCCCGTCGTTCTCGATCTCGACGGTCATGTCGAACCGCTCCTGCAACAGGTCTCGCAGCGGCACGTCCTCGAGGGGGATGTTGACCGAGGCCTGCACGACCCCGGTCTTCGAGTCGATCCGCGAGGGGAGGCCGAATCCGATCGCCGCGATCGATTCGTCGAGCAGGTCCTCGACCACAGCCTCGAGCTCCGCGATCAGGTGCTCCTCGGAGCGCAGGCTCGTCTTCCGCTCACGCCGGCGCTGAACCTTCCCGTCGGCGTCGATGACGCCGGCGAGGATCTTCGTCCCACCGACGTCGACACCGATCACGTGCCCCGCAGAGCTCACGGTTTTCCGGCCCACCTCCTCCTGCACGTCTAGCGGCGACGCCTCGCGCGGCTACCATAGCCCGCCGGATGGCCGCTCCTCGCGGACAGAAGCCGTACCGCGTCTACCGCGGCGGCAGGGTCAAGGGCAAGGTCCCGACGATCCCTCGTCCGACCCGTGAGCGGGGCGGCGACGGGAACGGGCGCCGCGACTACCGCGGGCCGGGCCCGAAGCGTCCGGCCAAGGGCTGGCGAGCCTGGGGCTGGAAGCGTTGGACCGTGCTCACGGTCCTCGGGCTGGTCCTCTTCCTCGCGATCTGGCTCGTCGCGGCCTACCTCTCGTTCCGCGGGGGCGTCAAGGAGGCGAACAAGCGGCTGCCCGAGTCGGCCCGCCTCGCTCTCGTCTCGGACAAGGGGATGATGCTCGGCCACTCGAGCAACATTCTCCTGCTCGGCACCGACCACTCACTCAACGCGTCCCGGTCGGGCGACCAGCATTCGGACTCGATCATGCTGCTGCGGACGGATCCAAAGCATCATCGCCTCTACTACCTCTCGATTCCGCGCGACCTCCGCGTCCCCAACATCCCCGGCCACGGTCCGGACAAGATCAACGCGGCCTTCCAGCTCGGCGGGCCTCGGCTCGCGGCGCGGACGGTGAGCAACTACACGGGCCTGCCGATCAACCACCTCGTCGTGGTGAACTTCCACAGCTTCAGCAAGCTGATCGACAAGATCGGCGGGATCGACGTGAACGTCCCCGCGCCGATCCTCTCGAACCGCTTCGACTGCCCCTACTCGACGAACGAGCGCTGCTCGCGCTGGCAGGGCTGGCGCTTCCGCAAGGGGATGCAGCACATGAACGGCTATCGCGCCCTCATCTACTCGCGCGTGCGCGAGAACCGGCTGAACCCGCGCGACAGCGACATCACGCGCGGCTCGCGCCAGCAGGAGGTCATGCAGGCACTCACGTCCAAGCTGGCGAGCACGGGCACGTTCTTCAAGCTGCCCTTCATCGGCGGCGACCTGATGAAGCCGCTGGCGACCGACCTGTCCCCGACCGAGTTCATGCAGCTCGGCTGGCTGAAGTTCCGCGCCGACCAGACCCTGCATTGCCGGCTGGGCGGCACCTGGACCGGCAGCTACATCGAGCCCAGCGAGGACAACCGCTCCGTGATCCTGATGGTCACCGGCAAGGCGGCGATCCAGCCGCCGCCCCCGAACGGCGACACGTACCCACCGGGGTGCTTCGTCGACAGAATTCCGACGGGCCGCTAGGCGGCACCCTAGGCTTCGGCGGCCTTCGTCTCCGGTTTCGAGTCGGGTTTCGAGTCCGTCTTCGAGTCACTCTTCGTACTCGACTCGCCGTCGCCGTCCTTCGAGCCGTCACGTTTCCGCGAGCCGCGCCCGTAGTCGGTGGAATAGAAGCCCGATCCCTTGAAGTGGACGGCGACCGGGTAGAGCACGCGCTCGACGGGCCCCTCGCCGCAGACCTCACACCCCTCCGGCGCGGGGTCACCCATGCGCTGAAAGAGCTCGAAAACGTGTCCATTTGGACAACGATACTCGTAGATCGGCACGAGCGGACAGTAGCACCGGGGATGGCCGGCTAAGCCCCGCGCTCCTGGCTCTCGACCCGCTCCTGTTCGAGCAACTCGGCGTGACACGGAGCATCTTCGAAGGCCGCCAGACCGGCCCGCACGGGGCGAGCTTCGCGGCCAGGCCGGCGCCTCCGGGCGGCCGCGAGGACGGCGGACGCGCCGACGAGACCGCCGAGGACGAACGTGCGCAGCCTCCCGTGCTGGCCCTCTCCGTCCATGGAACGATTGTACGGTGACGCCCTTTGTCCTCTGCACCCTCGGCGATCTGCTCCTGGACGTGATCGTCCGGCTCGAAGAGCCGCTCCAAGACGGGGCCGACGCCGGCGCGGTCACCCGAACGGGCGCGGGCGGGCAGGCGGCCAACGTCGCAGCGTGGGCGGCCTCGCTCGGGGTCGAGGCGCGCTTCGTTGGCAAGCGTGGCGACGATCCGGCCGGCTCGCTGGCGGCCGCGGAACTCGCAGCTCGCGGCGTCTCGGTGCTTGGGCCCGCGCCCGCCGGGGGAAACGGAGTCGTCGTCTCACTCGTCGACGTTCGAGGCGATCGCGCGATGGCAAGCGACCGCGGCGTTGCACCGACGCTCTCCGCCCACGAGCTGGAGCCCGAGTGGTTCGAAGGGTGCTCCCACCTTCATCTCTCCGGCTACAGCGTCATGAGCTCGCCGATCGACGCTGCCGCCGAGAGGGCCGCAGGGATCGTGCGGAACGGAGGCGGCACGGTCAGCGTCGACCTCGCATCCTCGAGCGTGATCGGCAAGTTCGGCCCCGGACAGCTCGCGGCCCGGCTGCGCTCGCTCGCGCCCGAGGTCGTCTTCGCGAACGAGCAGGAGCACGAAGCCGTCGAAGGCTTCGACCTCGGAGCAGGCATGACCTGGGTGTTGAAGCGAGGCCCGGCCGGCTGCGCCGTCGAGCAAGGCGGGCGGCGAACCGAGCGGCCGGCGGTCGCGGCCGAGGTCGCAGATACGACCGGCGCCGGGGACGCGTTCGCGGCGGGCTACCTCGTCGGCGGCGTCGACCTCGCCCTCGAGACCGCGGCGCGCTGCGTCGCCCAGCTCGGAGCGATGCCGTGATCGACGTCGCGGCCGAGGTCGCCGAGGCGCTCGCCGAGAGGCGGCCGGTCGTCGCGCTGGAGACGACGCTCGTCGCGCACGGGTTTCCGGCGGGTGACGGTCTCGAGGTCGGGCTCGAGGCCGAGCGACGCGTGCGCGAGCGGGGCGCGATTCCCGCGACCGTCGGCGTCGTCGACGGCGCAATCCGGGTCGGGCTGTCGCCTGGTCAGCTCGAGCGCTTCGCAGAGGCGGGCGACGACGCGCGCAAGGCTGGGCCGCGCGATCTCGCCTCCAGCGTCGCTCTCGGTCACCTCGCCGCGACGACGGTCGGCGGGACTCTGGCAGTTTGTGCGAGCAGCGGAATCCGCTTCATGGGCACCGGCGGGATCGGCGGCGTCCATCGTGGCTTCGCGGGGCGCCCGGACATCTCGGCCGACCTCGGTGAGCTCGCCCGGACAGCGGTGCTGGTCGCCTCGTCTGGCATCAAGTCGCTGCTCGACGTCGACGCGACGCTCGAGGTGCTCGAGACCCTCGGCGTGCCCGTGCTTGGCTGGCAGACCGACACGCTGCCGCTGTTCTACAGCGCGCCGGGCGGACCGCCAGTGCCGCAGCGGGTCGAATCGGCCTCCGAGGCGGCGGCGGTCGCACGGGCCCACTGGGAGCTCGGACGGGCCGGGCTTTTGCTCGCGCAACCTCCTGCCGAGAGCCTCGAGGTCGAGCCGCTGCTGCGCTCGGCACTCGCCGCCGCGGACGACGCCGGGGTGACCGGCCAGGCCGTGACGCCGTTCGTGCTCGCGCACCTCCATCGTGCGAGCGACGGCGCGACGGTGCGCGTCAACAAGCGGCTGATCGCCGACAACGCAGGCCTGGCTGCGGAGGTCGCCGTGGCCGCTGGCTAGTCGAGCGCCCCGAGGAACTCGTCGATCGTCAGGGCCGTCAGCGTCTGGAGCTTCGCGCTGCCGCGCGCGCCGAGCGCGACGGAAACGCGTGCGACCGTCTCCGCGTCCGGCGCCTCGACGACGTTCACGAAGTCAAACGGCCCCAGCGTCGCCCACTGATGCACGACCCGGGCGCCGAGCTCCTCGACGTCAGTGTTGACCTCCCGCAACCGGGCGGGATTCGCCTTCAGCGTCTGAACGCCCTGCGCGGTCAGGTTGGACAGCAGGATGTACGTCGGCATCGCGCCTCCTCGATCGGGGCGTCGAGCGTAAACGACCGGGCACGCGCGCGGCCTGGTCGAAGTACAGGAGGGCAGCGCCGAGGAAGAGGAGCGGCGAGATGACGAGATCGGCGAGAAAGGCCGCCGTCCGCTCCGCGGTGCCGCTCCCGCCGCGGAGGAGAAAGAACAGGCCGAGACGCGCGATGAAGTAGGTGATGGCGAGCGTCGCGAGCGAGCCGAGCGCATGGATGTAGTCGGCCCGTGAAAGCTCGACCGCACGCCGGAACGAAGCGCCGATCGACCTGCGCTCCAGGACGATCACGGGCACGACGAGGCCCACAAGGGCGAGCCACGCGACTGCGGGCAGGATGAACGCGAGCGCCAGAACGGGGAACGGAATGAACGCGATCGTTCCCGCAAGCCAGGCGGAGGCGAGGGTCGCGGTAGGAGCGCGCGTCTCGGAGTCGGAGACGAGCACCGAAGCGGCCACGTACGAGACGCTCAGCAGCGGCCCGGCGACGATCGCCTCGAAGAGGATCGCGTTCGTGTTCCCAAGACCGATCGCCGCGGTGTCGATCAGGCCCACTGAGACACCGAGCGCGAGCGAGCGCCACGGATGGCGCCCGTACAGGCGCAGCGTCTCCGCCACCAACTGGCCGACCGTGCGCGTCTCGGGCGGCAACGGCGCGGGCCTCGGCTGCGGCGTGCGTGAGGTTCCCCTGCGGGCCACGGCCCGAACCTACCTTCTAGGTACACGCGACACTCGGGTCGCCACCACGCCCGCCCACCGACAGGCTAAGCCGGAATCTGTGCCGCGTGTGCGGCGCAATTGCAAAAAAGGCGTCAGGACGCGCTAGCGTCAGGCCATGGCCGTCGCACCGGCAACACCCACGCGCACCCGTCCTCGCACCCGCGACGGCGGTGGAGGCGTCGGCGACGCCTGGCGGGTCATCGTCCTCAACGACAATCACAACACCTTCGACGGCGTCGCATTCGCGCTCGCGAACGTCCTGCCGGGGGTGAGCTTCGACGACGGCCTCGCCTTCGCGACGCGGATCGACAGCACGGGCCAGGCGATCGTCTGGTCAGGACATCGCGAAGCGGCCGAGCTCTACTGGTCGCGCCTGAACGAGTTCGGCCTCACGATGGCGCCGCTCGAGCGCTGAGCTTGCGCCGCGCTACGCCGCGACGCCTGCCCGCTCTTGAGCCTTCTCGAACACGAGCTCGCCGTCGCGCACGTCCACACGCACGGTGTCGCCCTCGGCGAACTCACCTTCGAGCAAGCGGAGCGCGAGCGGGTTCTCGACCAGTCGCTGCAGCGCACGCTTGAGCGGGCGGGCGCCGTAGGCGGGGTCCCAGCCGGCGTCGGCCACGACCTCTTTCGCCCCGTCGGTGAGCTCGAGCCCGAGGCCGCGCTCGGCGAGCCGGCCCCGCAGGCGCCGAAGCTGAAGCTCGACGATCTCGCCGAGCTGCTCCTTCGACAGCGGCTCGAACTCGACGACCTCGTCGATCCGGTTCAGGAACTCAGGCCGGAAGTGCTCGCTCAGCGCGGCGGCGGAGCGGATGTTCGAGGTCATGATGATCACGGTGTTCCGAAAGTCGACGGTGCGCCCCTGCCCGTCGGTCAGCCGCCCGTCGTCGAGGATCTGCAACAGGACGTCGAAGACCTCGTTGTGCGCCTTCTCGATCTCGTCGAGCAGGACGACCGAGTAGGGGCGGCGCCGGACGGCCTCGGTCAGCTGGCCGCCCTCTTCATAGCCCACGTAGCCGGGTGGAGCCCCGACGAGGCGCGCCACGGTGTGGCGCTCCTGGTACTCGGACATGTCCAGCCGGACCATCGCCCGCTCGTCGTCGAACATGAACTCGGCCAGGGCTCGCGCGAGCTCGGTCTTGCCGACACCCGTCGGGCCCAGGAAGACGAACGAGCCGATCGGGCGATTCGGGTCCTGCAGGCCGGTGCGCGCGCGGCGAAGAGCGTTCGCGACGGCCTCGACCGCTTCGTCCTGGCCGACCACCCGCTCGTGCAGGCGCTCTTCCATGTGGATCAGCTTTTCGGTCTCTCCTTCGAGCAGCCGTGAGACGGGGATCCCCGTCCAGCGCGCGACGACCTCGGCGACGTCGTCCTCGTCGACCTCCTCCTTGACCATCGGTTCGTCGGCGGGCACGGCGCCGTCGCGCGCGGCGAGCTCCTTCTCCAGGTCAGGCAGCTCCCCGTAGCGGATCTCGGCGACGCGCTGGAGCTCGCCGGAGCGCTCGGCGCGCTCGGCCTCCATCTTCAGCTCGTCGATCCGGGACATGATCTCCTTGACCCGCTCGAGCGACTCCTTCTCACGAGACCAGCGCGCCCCCAGCTCGTCGCGGCGCTCCTTCGCCTCGGCGAGCTCCCGCTCGACGGGCTCCCGAGTCTCGTTCGACTCCTTGCCCAGCGCGGCCAGCTCGATCTCGAGCTGGCGAACGCGCCGCTCCGCTTCGTCGAGCTCCAGCGGCGAGGAGTCGATCTCCATCCGCAGCCTGGACGCCGCCTCGTCGATGAGGTCGATCGCCTTGTCGGGCAGCTGGCGGTCGGAGATGTATCGGTCGGAGAGAACGGCGGCCGCCACGAGCGCTGCGTCGCGAATCCGGACGCCGTGGTGGGCCTCGTACCGCTCCTTGAGCCCGCGGAGAATCGCGATCGTGTCTGCGACCGAGGGCTCGCCGACGAAGATCGGCTGGAAGCGGCGCTCGAGCGCGGCGTCCTTCTCGATGTGCTTGCGGTACTCGTCGAGCGTCGTCGCGCCGATGCAGCGCAGCTCGCCGCGCGCGAGCATCGGCTTGAGCATGTTCGCCGCGTCGACGGCGCCCTCGGCCGCCCCGGCGCCGACGATCGTGTGCAGCTCGTCGATGAAGAGGATCAGCTCGCCCTCCGCGTTCTTGATCTCGGTCAGCACGGCCTTCAGGCGTTCCTCGAACTCGCCCCGGTACTTCGAGCCGGCGAGCAGCGCTCCGATGTCGAGAGCCCAGACCCGCTTCCCCTTCAACCCCTCCGGCACGTCGCCGGCGACGATCCGCTGGGCGAGGCCCTCCGCGATCGCCGTCTTGCCGACTCCGGGGTCGCCGATCAGCACCGGGTTGTTCTTCGTCCGCCGCGAGAGGACCTGGATCACGCGCCGGATCTCCTCGTCGCGGCCGATCACCGGGTCAAGCCTCCCCTGCTCCGCGAGCTCGGTTAGGTCGCGGCCGAACTTCTCGAGCGCCTGGTAGGTCCCCTCGGGATCCTGCGACGTGACGCGCTGCCCGCCGCGGACGGCCTTGATCTTGGCCTCGAGCTGGTCGCGCGGGACGACGTCGAGCGCGAGCAGGAGATGCTCGGTCGAGACGTAGTCGTCCTCCAGCTTTCGCGCCTCCTCGAACGCCTGGTCGAGCACGCGCGAAAAAGCCGCGCCCACCTGCGGCTGCTGCTGCGTGCCCTGTGCGGAGGGCTTCGCGCGGAGAGAGGCCTCGGCCTCAGCCCGCAACGTCTCCGGGTCGGACACCAGCTCACGCGGCAGCTCCTGATCGAGCAGCGCAAGGAGCAGATGTTCGGGATAGAGCTCGGGATTGCCGTTCGCGCGCGCGAGCTCCTGCGCGGCCGCGACGGCCTCCTGTGATTTCAGAGTGAGCTTGTTGAAGTCCATCGCTTCCTTCTAGTGCTGGCGGGTCGGCACCGGCCGCGGCGGCTCGTAGAGGACGAGCTCGCGCCGGTACTGCTTGTGAACGTCCTCGATCTCCTCGCGCAGCCGCCGCTGCAGCCGCTCGATCCGTTCGTGCGCTCTGCGAAGCTCGTCCTCGAGCCGGATCACGACCTCGACGCCGGCGAGATTGAGGCCGAGCTCCGTCGTCAGGCGCTGAACAAGGCGCAGGCGCTCGAGATCGGCGTCCGAATAGAGACGCGTGTTGCCGCTCGTGCGCTGAGGCCTGACGAGGCCCTTGTTCTCGTAGATCCGCAGGGTCTGCGGATGCATGCCGACAAGCTCTGCAGCGATCGAGATCATGTAGCGCGGCCGGTCGTCCATCAGGGCTCCGGCTCCTCGTCCGGCTCTTTCTCGCCGCGTGGCCCCCAGATCCGCTCCATCACGACCTCACCCGCCTCGTAGGCCGAGAGCCCGTGCCGCTTGCGCGCGAGGTACGCGCGGATGTCGAGGTAGGCCGAGGCGCCGACGAAGATCGCGACGATCAGCCAAAGCATCGGCCGGTCCCACTCGGCACCCGCCGCGACGAGGACGACGACGAGCATCGCGGCGTTGAGCAACGTGCCCACGGGCGAGAGGGACCAGACGAGTAGGCGCGTGAACACGTCTCTCACGAGAAGAGCGCCCCACGCGGGTCGTCGTGAGGAATCGTCTGGAGCTCCTCGAGCAGCTCACGTTCCCGCTTCTTCAACTTCTTGGGGACGGTGATACGCACGCGCGCGAGCACGTCGCCCCGGCCGGAGCCCTTGAGCCTCGGAGCGCCCTTGCCCTTGACCCGGAGCAGCGTGCCGTCCCGGGTTCCCGGCTTGATCTTCAGCGACACCGCGCCCTCCGGCGTCGGCACCTCGATGGTCGCGCCGAGCGCTGCTTCCGAGAAGGTCACGGGGACGTCGACGACGAGGTCGTCGCCCCGCCGCTCGTAGAGCTTCGACGGCTGAACGCGGGTGATCACGAAGAGGTCGCCGGCCTCGCCGCCGTTGAAGCCGGCTTCGCCCTTTCCCTTCAGGCGGATCCGCGTCCCGTCCTTGACGCCGGCCGGGATCTTGACCGTGTAGCGCTTCGTGCGCCGCTCGCGGCCCGTCCCCTTGCACCGCGGGCACGGGTCCTCGATCACGGTGCCGTTGCCACGACAGCGCGGGCAGGGCTGGGAGAGCGCAAAGAAGCCCTGGCTCTCCGCGACGACCCCCCGCCCATTGCACTCGGGACAGATCCTCGGCGCAGTGCCAGGTTTCGCACCGGAGCCGTTGCAGTCCGAGCACGCCGTGTCGAGCGTGATCGGGATCTTCGTCTCGATCCCGCGGAGGGAGTCCTCGAAGGAGAGATTCACCTCGACCTCGAGATCGTTGCCTCGCTGCGCCCGCGACCGCTGCGCCCCAGCGCTCCCGCCCCGGTTACCGAACATGCCGCCGAACAGGTCACCGAGGTCGCCGAGGTCCGAGAAGTTGAAGTCGCCGAGGTTGACGCCGCCGCTTTGGAAGCCGCCCCGGCCGTTGGCGGACCCGAACGTGTCGTACTGCTTGCGCTTCTCGGGGTCGGAGAGCACGTCGTAGGCGCTCTGAACCTCCTTGAACCGCTCCTCCGCCGATGCGTCGCCCGGGTTTCGGTCGGGGTGGAACTCGCGCGCAAGCTTTCGGTAGGCCTTCTTGATCTCGTCGGCCGACGCCCCCTTGGCCACGCCGAGCACGTCGTACGGGCTCTTGGGCGTCGTCGCCACGCTACTCGTCCTGTGACTGCGGAGCCGCGATCACGACCCGCGCCGGCCGAAGCACGTGATCGCCGAGCCGGTAGCCCTTCTGGAGGACCTCGATCACGCTTCCTTCGTCCGCCTCGGATGGCTGCGCGAGCAGCGCCTCGTGGGCGTGCGGGTCGAACTTGCCCTCCGTCTGGATCTCCGCGAGGCCTTCTCGCTCGAGCACCGAAGCGAGCTGGCGGTAGACGAGCCGCACGCCTTCCTCCAGTTTCGCCTCTTCGTGCTCCTCGGCCGCGACGAGCGCCCGCTCGAGGTCGTCGACGATCGGCAGCAGCTCCTTGACGAGCCGCTCGGCCGCCCGTGCGGAAAGGTTCTGCTGCTCACGGGCGGCGCGCTTCTTGTAGTTCTCGAACTCGGCAGCCAGGCGCTTCAGGTCGTCCAGGTGCTCCTGGGCCTTCGCCTCGGCGACGGTGAGCCGATCCTCCTCGACCGGCTCACCGGATTCCGCCTCGGCGACCTCGTCCAGCTGCTCCTTCGCAGGATCGACCGTCATTACGAGGTCTTCGCCTCTTCATCGACGATCTCGGCGTCCTCGATCACTTCGTCGTCGGACGCCGGGGCGCCGTCGCCGTCACCCGCGCCGGCGGGCTGTGAGCTCGCCGCCTGGGCGTAAACCGCCTCTGCGAGCTTCTGCGAGGCCTCCTGCAACGCCTGCGTCTTCTGCCGGATCTCGTTGACGTCCGTGCTCTCGAGCACACCCCGCAGCTCCATCACGCGGCCCTCGATCGTGGAGGCGTCCGCCTCGTCGAGCTTGTCGCGATGGTCTTTGAGCGTGCGCTCGGTCTGGTACGCGAGGCTCTCGCCCATGTTCCGGGCGTCGGCGAGCTCGCGCAGCCGGTGCGCCTCGTCGGCGTGCGACTCGGCCTCCCGGATCATCCGCTCGACCTCCTCCTGCTGCAGGCCCGAGCCCCCCTCGATCCGGATCTTCTGCTCGTTGCCGGTGCCGGTGTCCTTTGCCGAGACGTGGATGATCCCGTCCGCGTCGATGTCGAAGGCGACCTCGATCTGAGGCATCCCGCGGGGTGCCGGCGCGATCCCGACCAGCTGGAACTTACCGAGCGTCTTGTTGTAGAGAGCCATCTCCGACTCACCCTGGAGCACGTGGACTTCGACCGAGGGCTGGTTGTCCTCGGCGGTCGTGAAGACCTCGGACTTCTTGGTCGGGATGGTCGTGTTGCGCTCGATCAGCTTCGTCATCACGCCGCCCTTCGTCTCGATCCCGAGCGACAGCGGCGTCACGTCGAGCAGGAGCACGTCCTTGACCTCGCCGCGCAGCACGCCGGCCTGAATGGCCGCGCCGACGGCGACGACCTCATCCGGGTTGACACCCTTGTGCGGCTCCTTGCCGATCAACTCCTTCACCTTGTCGACCGTGGCGGGCATGCGCGTCATGCCGCCGACGAGGACGACGTGGTCGATGCCCGAGGCGTCGATTCCCGCGTCTGCGAGCGCCTGCTTCGTCGGGCCGACGGTCCGCTCGAGCAGGTCTGCGGTCAGCTCGTTCAGCTTCGCGCGGGTCAGCTGCAGGTCGAGGTGCTTCGGGCCCTCCTGCGTGGCCGTGATGAACGGCAGGTTGATCTGCGTCGCCATCGTGGACGACAGCTCGATCTTCGCCTTCTCGGCTGCCTCGTAGAGCCGCTGCAGAGCCATCTTGTCGGCCGCCAGGTCGATCCCCTGCTCGCGCTTGAACTCAGCGACCATCCAGTCGACGATCGCCTTGTCGAAGTTGTCGCCGCCGAGGTGGTTGTCCCCGTTCGTCGACTTGACCTCGAAGACGCCCTCGCCGAGCTCGAGCACCGAAACGTCGAACGTCCCGCCGCCGAGGTCGAAGACGAGAATCGTCTGGTCCTCGCCCTCCTTGTCGAGCCCGTATGCGAGCGACGCCGCGGTCGGCTCGTTGATGATCCGGAGGACGTTGAGGCCGGCGATCTTGCCGGCGTCCTTCGTCGCCTCGCGCTGCGCGTTGTTGAAGTAGGCGGGCACGGTGATCACCGCGTCGGTGACCGAGTCACCGAGGTACGCCTCGGCGTCCGCCTTCAGCTTCTGGAGGATCATCGCGCTGATCTCCGGTGGCGCGTAGTCCTTGCCCTCCGCCTTCACCCGCACGTCGCCATTCGGGCCCTCCACGACCTCGTACGGCACGATCTTCATCTCCTCGGAGACCTCGCCGAACTTGCGCCCCATGAAGCGCTTGATCGAGAAGATCGTGTTCTGCGGATTCGTCACCTGCTGGCGCTTTGCGGGCGCGCCGACGAGCCGCTGGCCGTCGTTCGCGAAAGCCACGACAGACGGCGTCGTGCGGCCGCCTTCGGCGTTCGGGATGACGGTCGGCTCGCCGCCCTCGATCACGGCCATCGCGGAGTTGGTCGTGCCGAGGTCGATACCGATTGTCTTTGTCATGCGCGGTTCTCCTATCTACGATTCTTGACAGAAAATCTAAGCCGAAGTATATCAAGCCTGCGGCCGGGCAACCAGGCGGCGCAGCGTCCCCGCGGCTGCGGGCTCGGCGAGCACGATCCCCGCGAGGATCAACGCGCAGCCGCCCCACCCGAGCCAGCCGAGTCGATCGTCGTCCAGGAGGTAGCCGAAGAGCCCGGCCCACACGGTCTCGAGCGCGAAGACGAGCGCAATGCGGGCGGCGCTGATCCGCCGTTGCGCCCAGATCTGGATCAGGTAGCCGAGCGCGCTCGCGAAGATCGCGGTCACGAGCAGCGCGGCCCAGACCGTCCGCCCGCGCGGCACCTCCAGGTCCCCGAGCGCGGCCGCGGTCGCCAGAAACCCGAGGCAGCAAGTTGCCATCTCGGCGAGGGTGAGCGCGATCGCGTCGTAGCGCGTCGCGTAGCGCTCGACCATGACGATCTGCAGCGCCTGGGCCGCCGTGGAGGCCAGGACGAGCAGGTCGCCCGTTGCCGAGCCGACGCGCACGCCGGTCAGCATCCCGAGCCCGACGACCGAGACGACGACGCCGGCCCACAACTCGACCCCGACGCGCGTGCGGAAGAGCGCGAGGCCGAAGAGCGGGGTCAGGACGACGTAGAGGCCGGTGATGAAACCGGTGCTCGAGACGGTGGTGCGCTCGAGGCCGGCCGTCTGGAGCCCGATCCCGATCCCCAGCAGCGCGCCGAGAAAGGCGCCGGCTCCGACGCCCGAGCGACCGAGCGAGCGCACGCGCGTCGCACCCACGAGGGCGAGTGCGCCGGTCGCGATCGCGTACCGCAGGGCCAAGAACGCAAACAGCGGATAGACCGCGATCGCATCCTTGACCTGGACGAACGTGACGCCCCAGACCGCCGTGACCGCGATGAGCGCGAGGAGCGCCACGCGCGGAGACTAGGAGGCCTGGGGCGAGCCCGACCGGGGCTCAGGCGATGTCCTGTCCCTCCTCGCCCTCGTGCGAGCTCGGCTCGTTCTCCTCGACGTCCTGCTCGAGGTCGACGGGCCGGTCGCCGCCTTCCCCTTCGTCCACCCGCCGCTGCGTCGGGTTGCGGCCGGACTCGTCGATGTTCTCCTCGCCGCTTCCCCACTCGTTCTCAGTCATGGTCTCCTCCCGGAAAAGGCGAAGGCGCCGCTCGGCGCCTTCGCGAACAGCCACGTCAGGGTGAGTGCGGCTACGCGCCCTGCTCGCCGCCGCCCATGCCGCCGGACTCGCCGTCCGAGCCGCCGCCCATGTCTCCACCCTCGGAGCCGCCGCCCATGCCGCCGCCCTCTTCGGAGCCGCCGCCCATGTCGCCGCCCTCTTCGGAGCCGCCGCCCATGCCGCCGCCCTCTTCGGGGCCGCCGCCCTGGCCTTCCTGGTCCCACTCAGACATTCGGTGCCTCCTTCATGGATGTACACGCGACTTTCCGCAGCCGCGCCTACGTGAAACGTGGCTAGTCTCCTCGACATGGAGCCGCTTCGCGATGCCTGGGATCGGGAGATCCACTCGCTGCGCATCTCCGTCACGGACAAGTGCAACTTCCGCTGCCGGTATTGCATGCCGGCCGAAGGGCTCGAATGGCTCCCTCGCGACGAGGTCTTGGGCTTCGAGGAGATCGAGCGGCTCGTGCGCGTCCTCGCCGCGATGGGCGTTGACGAGATCAGGCTCACCGGCGGGGAGCCGCTCGTCCGCCGCGACCTGCCTGTCCTGGTCGGGCTGCTGGCGCGGGTTCCCGGCGTGCGCGATCTCTCGCTGACCACGAACGGCGTGCTGCTCGACCGCTTCGCCGCTCCGCTCGTCGAGGCCGGGCTGCGCCGGCTCAACGTCTCGCTCGACTCTCTCTCCCACGTGCGCTTCGCCGAGATCACCCGCCGCGACGCGCTCGACCGGGTCTTGGCTGGGCTCGAGGCGGCGGAGCGCCACCCGGAGCTGCGGCCCATCAAGATCAACTGCGTCGGGATCCGCGGCTTCACCGAGCCGGAGGTGCCCGCCCTCGCGGCGCTTGCGCGCAGGAAGCCCTACGTCGTCCGGTTCATCGAGTTCATGCCCCTCGACGCAGACGAGGCGTGGAAGGGCGACGACGTCCTCACCGGCGCCGAGATACGCGCTCTCATCGAGGAGCGCTGGCCACTCGAGGAGATCCCGGCCAAGCCGTCGTCGACCGCGCGCCGTTTCCGGTTCGCCGACGGTGCCGGCGAGATCGGGTTCGTCAACCCCATCTCGGAACCGTTCTGCTCGAGCTGCGACCGGATCCGGCTGACCGCCGACGGCCAGTTGCGCACCTGCCTCTTCTCGCGGAGGGATTGGGACCTGAAGAGGCCGTTGCGCGATGGATCCTCGGACGAACGGCTCGCGGAGCTGATCCGGTTCGCCGTCCGGCACAAGGAGCTGAAACACAGGGTGAACGAGCCGGGCTTCGTTCGCGCAAGCCGCTCGATGTCGCAAATTGGCGGCTAATCGCACGGTTTTTCCGCACCACCGCCTCGCCCTTTAGAATCGAGGTGTCCCAGGGACCGCGCCGCAGATGACCGCACTCGCTTCAGCAGGCCGTCGCTACCTCCCACGCGGTTGGGGGGATTTCGCCCGCCAGATCTGTATCTGGTTCGGGTTCCTGCTCGCGTACCAGATCGCACGCGGCATCGCCGATCGGAATCCGGCTCGTGCGTTCGAGAACGGGCTGCGCGTGATCGACGCCGAGCGCCACATCCACGGGCTCTTCGAGCTCAGCTTCCAGCGCTTCGTCGACTCGTCGGAGTTCCTCGTCGGCATCGCGTCGTGGACGTACTGGAACTCGGAGTTCACCGTCGTCGGGCTGGCGCTCCTCTGGGTCTACCTGCGCCGCACCGAGGCGTTCATCCGCTTCAGGAACACCATCCTGCTCGCCAACGTGATCGGGCTTGTCGGCTACGTCCTGCTGCCCACCGCACCGCCGCGGATGTTCCCCGACCTCGGCTTCGACGACACGCTGTCGCAGTTCGCGAGCCTGAACCACGGCAGCGGCCTGGTCAACTTCGTCGCCAACCCCTACGCGGCGATGCCGAGCCTGCACGCGGCCGACGCGCTGATCGTCGGCGTGGTCCTCGCGCTCGTTTGCCGCCACTGGCTGGTCAAGATCTTCTGGGCGCTCTGGCCGTTCTGGGTCTGGTTCTCGGTCATGGCGACGGGGAACCACTTC
Organism: Gaiellaceae bacterium; assembly: GCA_035554095.1. Lineage (GTDB taxonomy): Bacteria > Actinomycetota > Thermoleophilia > Gaiellales > Gaiellaceae > 13-2-20CM-68-14. The sequence continues at coordinate 24,642 of DATMIX010000006.1, forward strand.
TGGCTCGATGTGCTGGCGGGGGTCTTCGTGGCCCTCGTGGCAATGGCGATCGTCTACCGCGGTGAGCTGCGCCGCGGGTGGGCTCGCCCGCAGCGCGCCGCCGCTTAGCGGCCTGGATCGACCGCCTACCGACTGTGGGGAGGCCCGTGCGCCGAGAGGTTGCTAGCGTCAGATCCGTGAACCGGACCGCCGCGATCGTCTCAGTCAAGCAGGGCTACACGGACGGCACGCGGAGGCTCGCGTCTCGCTACATGTCCCGTCTAGCGCGCACGCGCGTGACCCCCAATGCGCTCACGGCCGGCGGCATCCTGCTGTGCGCCGCAGCCGCGGTCGTGATCCCGCTCGCACACCGCAACGAGCTCCTCTACTACTGGCTCGCGGCTGCGCTCTTCATCGTCGGCTCGATCCTCGACATCCTGGACGGTGCGCTCGCACGCCAGAGCGACAAGGCAACCCCGTTCGGAGAGTTCGTCGATTCGATCTCCGACCGGGTCAGTGAGGGGTTCGTGCTGGCGGCGATCGCGCTCGTCTTCGCCCGCGCGGGCGACGACATCGGCGTCGTGTTCTGCGTCGCGGCACTCGCCGGCTCGTTCCTCGTCTCCTACGCCCGGGCGAAGGCCGAGCTGATCGGGCTCAAAGGGGACGTGGGGATCGGCAGCCGTGCGGAGCGCGTCGTCGTGATCTCCGCCGGGCTCATCCTGGCCCCGTTCGGCGTCCCGCTCCAGTGGTTCATCTACCTGCTCGCGGCGACCGCCTGCCTGACCGTGCTCCAGAGAATTCTGTCCGTCCGAAAACAACTTCTTCGAAAGGAAGCTGATGGCTTCGACCAACGGTAAGGCGGCGCGTTCCGAAGACAAGGTGCGCGTCGCGATCATCGGCGTCGGCAACTGCGCGAGCTCGCTCGTGCAGGGCGTCGAGTACTACAAGGACGCTGACGCCGGCCAGTTCGTCCCCGGCCTCATGCACGTCGACCTCGGCGGCTACCACGTGCGGGACGTTGAGTTCACGGCGGCCTTCGACGTCACCGAGGACAAGGTCGGCAAGGATCTCGGCGAGGCGATCTGGGCACACCCGAACAACACGATCAAGTTCTCCGACGTGCCCAAGACGGGCATCACGGTCTCGCGCGGCATGACCCACGACGGCCTCGGCAAGTACCTGGGCGAGAAGGTCAAGAAGGCCAAGGGCTCGACGGCCGACGTGACGGAGATCCTCAAGGACACCGGCACCGACGTCGTGATCAACTACCTCCCGGTCGGCTCGGAAGAGGCGACCAAGTGGTACACGGAGCAGATCCTGAACGCGGGCTGCGCGATGGTGAACTGCATGCCGGTCTTCATCGCGCGCGAGAAGTACTGGAGCGACCGCTTCAAGAAGGCCGGCTTGCCCATCATCGGCGACGACATCAAGTCGCAGGTCGGCGCCACCATCACCCACCGCGTCCTGACGAGCATCTTCCGCGACCGCGGCGTTCGGGTCGACCGCACGTTCCAGCTCAACTTCGGCGGCAACGCCGACTTCCTGAACATGCTGGAGCGCGAGCGCCTCGAGTCGAAGAAGATCTCGAAGACGTACTCGATCAAGTCGATGCTCCCCTACGAGCTCGAGGACAAGAACATTCACGTCGGCCCTTCCGACTACGTCCCGTGGCTCGAGGACCGGAAGTGGGCCTACATCCGCCTCGAGGGGACTGCCTTCGGCGACGTGCCGCTGAACGCGGAGCTGAAGATCGAGGTCTGGGACTCGCCAAACTCGGCCGGTGTCGTCATCGACGCGGTGCGCCTCGGGAAGCTCGCGCTCAATAAGGGCATCTCCGGGACGCTCGAGGGGCCGTCCTCGTACCTGATGAAGTCGCCGCCCGTCCAGTACAACGACGATGTGGCGCGGGATCTCGTCGAGGACTTCATCGACCAGAACTCGCGCACGGGCAAGAGCCCCGCGGGAACAGAAGCGCCTGCGACGACTCCCTAGCTTAGAAATACTCCCCTTATCATCGAGAAGGGGGAGAGATGAAGCTCAGACTCGCAGCGGCGGCCGCTCTGGCGGCCGCCGTGCTCGCGCCGTTGGGAGCCACCGCGGCCGACTCGGCGCTCGTGCCCGATCCGGCAGGCATGCTCAGCCTCCAGGCGGGCTACAGCTACACGAACCTCGCGACCGGCTGCGTGACTCCGGAGCGCTCGACGGAGAGCGGGGTCACATATCCGATGCCCGACGATCCGGACGGGAAGGCGCTCTTCCGGGCACCCCGCGGAAAGACGTGGCTGCTGGTCCAGCACGAGCTGACGCAGCCGCGGCCCGGCGATTTCCAGGGGGACGCCGCTAAGTGCCACGTCGACGAGCAGACGCCGGGGGACGACGATTCCGACGGCTGGGGATCGATCTCGCGCCTGACCCTCGCCAAGGACGGGACGACCGTCGAGAAGGCGGAGCTGATCACGACCGGGCTGCACGACAACTGCGCGGCCACCATCACCCCGTGGAAGACCTACCTGACGAACGAGGAGTTCCCGTTCATCAACGATCCCGATCTTCGGTCGGGCTGGGTGTGGGAGATCGACCCGGCGACAGGGGCTCAAAAGCGGCTGACGGGAATGGGCCGTTTCAGCCACGAGCAGGAGGCGTACGCGTCCGGTTCGTGGTACCTGACCGACGATCGCGGAGACGCGCGGTTCATCTACAAGTTCGTGCCGGACAAGCGGCGCGACCTGACGACCGGCAGCCTGTACGGGCTTGCGTTCAGCAAGGCGACCGGCACCGGCACGTGGATCGGACCCCTCAACCCGCTCGACCCGGACACCGACATGCGCTCGCGCGGCTTCCAGCCGTCAGCGTGGGGCTTCAACAAGGCCGAGGGCATCGTCGGCACCGCGGGCTCGAGCGGCGTCGGCGGCAACGCGGTCTACTTCACCGAATCGGGCGTCGGGGCAGACCCGGGCCGCGTGTGGACGCTCGACCACCTCGGCAACGACCCGTTCGTGACCGGGCACGTCGTCGTCGAAGGCGACTTCGCCCGGCTGGGCAGGCCGGACAACCTGCGGTTCACCGACGCCGGCGACCTGTTCGTGATGGAGGACCACAGCGCCAGCGACTTCAGCCGCGGTGCGACAGGCAACGTGAACCAGATCTGGGTCCTGCCGCGCCACGAGGAAGGCGCGGAAAACCTCGTTCTCTTCGGGGCGACGCCGGACGAGCCGACGGGGCCGTGGTTCTCGTTCGACAACAAGTTGCTCTACCTGTCGATCCAGGCCGACCCGCCGCGGGTCAGCCACGTGATCGCGATCAGGCACCCGCGCAACTTCAACCGGCCCTACAACCACTAGGAAAGGCCGGCTCGAGCAGCGAGGACGGCCCCTGCCTCAGCGGGGGCCGTCCTCGAGCGTCGAGGCTGGGATCTCCTCCCCCACTAGACTCGCCGGAGTGGGTCTTCGCGTCTGCCTCGTAAGCCCATTCGCCTGGTCGCGGCCGCACGACGTCAACGAGCACGTCGCCGGGCTCGCTCGGGAGCTGCGCGAACTCGGCCACGCGGTCACGGTCCTCGCGCCCTCCACGCGCGCCGCGGATCTCGTCGAGGGCCGACGGGCCTTGCTCGACGGGGCCGACGCCGATGTGATCGCGCTCGGCCCGGCGGTGCCCGTGTCGCGGCGGAGCAGGATCGGCGTTCCGGTCGGGGTTCGCGCGAACCTCGCGCTCGCCCTGACGCGCGGCCGATACGACGTCGTCCACGGCTTCGAGCCCGCTCTGCCGAGCCTCTCCTATCTCGCGCTGCGCGACTCGCACGCGCTCGGCGTCGCCACGTTCCTCTCGGCGGAGCGACTGGGCTACCCGCCCGGAAAGCCCCAGCGCGAACGCCTGCTCTCCCGGATCGACGCCTTGCTCGCGACCTCGGAGGAGGTCGCCGAGGCGGCGGGTGCGCGGCTGCCCGGCGAGTACCGCGTCGTCTCCGACGGGGTCGACACCGACCTGCTTCGGCCCGGGACGAAGCGCACGCGCGTCGTGCTCGAATGGCGGCCCGCGGAACGCGCGCTCACGCGTTCGGTCGTGCGCACGCTCGCGGAGCTGCCGGACTGGGAGCTCGTGCTCCTGAGGACGAAGCCGCTCACCGGCCGACCGACGATCCCGCGCTCGCTCGGGGTGCGTGTGCACGTCAAGACTGCCCGCGACGGGGCCGCTCGGGCCGACGTGCTGAATGAAGCGGCGATCTTCGTCCCCGGCATCGACGGCCTGGGCCGCGTGACGCTCGAGGCCGCCGCCGCCGGCTGTGCGATCGCGGCGCCGCCGCACGTGCGCGAGCAGCCGGAGCTCGCCGGCGCGGCCATGGCCCGCTTGGCGGAAAACAACGAGCTCCGCGAACGCGAGGGCCGCATGAACCGAGAGCGGGCGGTCGGGCACACGTTCGCGCAGCTCGCCCGCGAACACGACGAGATCTACCGGGGGCTCGCCAAATCGAGGCGGCGGTCAGGGGCCGCCGACCCCCTCTCCGACCGCGAGTGGATCGTCTGCGACCTCCACATGCACACCTCGTGGTCTCACGACTGCGCGATCGACGTGGCCGATCTCCTCACCCATGCCGAGACTGAGGGCCTGGGCGGGATCGCGATCACCGACCACAACGTCTTCGGCGGCGCACTGGAGGCACTCGGCTCGACGACGAGCCTCACGGTGATCCCCGGCGAGGAGATCAAGACGGACGGCCAGGGTGAGGTGATTGGCCTGTTCCTCTCCGAGGAGATCCCGCAGGGCATGTCCTTCGCCCAGACCGTGGCGGCGATCAAGGCCCAGCGGGGCCTTGTCTACGTGCCGCACCCGTTCGACCGGATGCATGCGATCCCCGACGCAGCGACCCTCCGGCGCCACCTCGACGACATCGACGTGTTCGAGGTCTACAACGCGCGGCTTCTCTTCGACGCCTACAACGACGAGGCCCTTCGCTTCGCGCAGAAGTACAACTTGACGATGGGAGCGGGATCCGATGCTCACGTCCTTCAGGGCGTCGGCACGGGCGCCGTCAGAATGCGCAGGTTCGAGGGCCCGGAGGAGTTCCTCGCCAGCCTTCAGGCGGCCCAGGTGCTGAGGCGGCCGAAGTCCCTGCTCTACCTCCAGTCGCTCAAGTGGGCCGCCCAGGCCAAGGAACGGGTCCGCTAGCGGAGAACTCGACGCGTGCCGTTGTCCCCCGTGCCCACCGACGAGATTTACGAGAAGTACCTGCAAAAGGCCATCACCGAGATCAACGAGCTCGGCGACGAGATCTCGAAGGCGGCCGGAGACCGCGTTCCCGTGCTGGGCTCGGGCCATCCGCTCGCGGACGTCTTTCTGCTCAAGCATGCCCCGCAGGCCGCGGAAGTCCAGGAGGGGGTCGCGTTCTACGGGCGCACCGGGCAGGCGATCCTCAAGTCGCTTCACCGGCTGCACGTCGATCCGCTCGCGATCTACGGGACGAACTGCCTCAAGTTCGCGGGGCAGGACGAGGACGAGGCACGGCCGTGGCTGCTGCGCGAGCTGCACGTCGTGCAGCCGAAGCTGATCGTCGTCATGGGCGACGAATCCCTGCGGATGCTGAACGAGGTGCAGTTCCCGCTCGCGGACACGCTCGAGCCGAAGGTCGGCGAGCTCCAGCGCTTCACTCCGACGATCCAGGCGCTCCTCGTCCCCGACATCGACTCGTCGCTCGACGAGCAACCGGCCAAGACGCGCTTTTGGAACGCGTTCAAGCAACTCGGTCCCTGGTGGGCCGAGCTCCCGCCGTACTGAGGACGCCGCGCGCCGCGGCGTTCGCCGTGCTCGCGGTCCTGCTCGGGCTCTACTACCGGTTCCACGCATCGCTGCCGGACACGTCGACCTGGGGCGACGTGGCGTTCATCGGCGCGGTGTTGATGCCCGCCGTCCTGTTGCTGGTCTACCTGCTGCTGCCGCTCCAGCAGGCCCGCGAGCTGCAACTGCTCCTGCTCGGCCTCGCCTTCGCGGTGCTAGCCGTTCTGCTCCACCAGGCGAACCTCGACGCTCTGTCGGATTTCTCGAAGCTCGCCGCGATGGCCTTTCTCGCCTGGTGGTTCCTCAACTACTTCGAGGACCTTGCGTGGGTCGTCCTTGTGGCGTGCATCGTCCCGTGGGTCGACGCATACTCGGTCTGGCGCGGCCCCACCAACGACATCGTCCACAATCACCGCCAGGTCTTCACGACGCTCTCGTTCGCGTTCCCGGTGCCCGGCGAGAACAGCGCCGCCAACCTCGGCCTGCCCGACCTGCTCTTCTTCAGCCTCTTCCTCGGAGCCGCGGCTCGCTTCGGCCTGCGCGTCTTTCCGACGTGGGTCGCGCTCGCCGCCTCGTTCGGTGCGACGATTGCCCTCGCGGTGGGTTGGGACAAGGCGGGCCTCCCCGCGCTGCCGCTGCTGTCGCTCGGCTTCCTGCTCGTGAACGCAGACCTGATCTGGGAGCGGCTGCGCCGGCCTAGCTCGTCATCGTGAGCAGCGACACGGACTCGACGTGCGGCGTGTGCGGGAACATGTCGACCGGTCGCACACGCTCGAGTCGGTAGCCCCAGCTCGCGGCGAGCTCTTTCAGGTTGCCGGCCAGCGTCGTCGGGTTGCACGAGACGTAGACGATGCGACCGGCTCCGAGGCGGCCGAGCCGGCGCACGGCCTTGCCCGACAAGCCGCCGCGCGGCGGGTCGACGACGACGACGTCGGGATCGCCGGCCCGATCCCGCAGCTCCGCGAGCGAGTCGGCGGTCTCCCCCGCGAAGAACGCGGCGTTCGTGATCCCGTTCAGCTCGGCGTTCTCGATCGCGCAGGCCACCGACTCCTCGGACACCTCGACCCCCCACACCGTCAGCGAGCGCGAGGCGAGCGAGAGGCCGATCGTGCCGATCCCGCAGTAGAGGTCGTAGACGGTCTCACCCCCGCTCAGCCCGGCGTAGTCGGCCGCGAGGCCATAGAGCCGCTCGGCCATAGCGGTGTTCGTCTGCAGAAAGGCGTTCGGCCGAACCCGAAAGCGCAGGCCGCACAGCTCCTCCTCGATCGCGTCGTCGCCCCAGAGGAGCGTCGTCGGCAGATTCGTGACCTCCGCCGGCGTCTCGTTGACGGCCCAGTGGATCGAGCGTACCTCCGGGAAGCGGCGGAGCGTCTCGACGAGCTGGTCGCGGTCGAACTTCTCGCCCGCGTGCGTGACGAGCTGCACGAGGACCTGGCCCGTGTTCCGGCCTTCGCGAAGCACCAGGTGGCGGAGATAGCCGCTGTGCCCGGCCTGGTCGTAGGCCTGGAGGCGCTCCTCGCGCGCCCAGTCGCGAACGGTGTTGCGGATCGCGTTGCCGAGGTCGGTCGTCAGCCAGCACTTCTCGACCTCGAGCACCTCGTCCCAGCGACCGGCCTTGTGGAATCCGAGCGCCGGCCCGGCGGGCGTCTGCGTGAACGAGTATTCGAGCTTGTTGCGGTAGAAGAACTGCGACTCGGCCGGCAGGATCGGCTCGAGGGGTGGCTCGGCGATCCCGCCGATGCGTCGTAGCGCATCGCGTACCTGCTCCTGCTTCGAGTCGAGCTGGACGCCGTAGCCGAGATCCTGGAAGCGGCAGCCGCCGCAGGCGGGGTAGTGCCGGCAGGGCGCATCGACACGCTCGGGGCTCGGCTCGAGCACGTCGATTGCGAGCGCCTCCGCGTGGTTGCGCTTCACTTTCGTCACCCGGGCGCGAACCGTGTCGCCGGGCAGGCCGCGCCGGACGAAGACGACGTAGCCGTTGAACCGGGCGACGCCGTTGCCGCCGTACGCGAGCGAGTCGACGTGAAGCTCGACCTCCTGGTCCTTCACCACCGGCGCAGCCATGGGAGTGAGGCTAGCGGCGGTTGACGAACCCGGGATGCGGCTTGAGGATCAGCGACCGGCGCGGCTTCTGGCGGAAGTCGAAGTCACGGATGAGGTTGCCGAGGATCGGCACGTTCTCGCGCACGGTCGGCCGGGGGTCTGGACGTCCGTCTCTCGTCGGATCGAGCCTCTCCCCACCCAGGAACCTGTCCTCGATGAACTTCAGATAGGCGTCGAAGCTCAGGACCTGGTGGTCGATGAAGCCGCGCTTCGCGTAGGGCGAGATGACGAGCCCCGGCACGCGCAGCCCGTAGCCGTTCCTGTCCACGATCGGCGGCGGCACGTGGTCGTAGAAGCCGCCCCAGTCGTCCCAGGTGATGAAGATCGCGGTCGACTTCCAGTTCGGGCTGCGCATCACCGCGTTGACGATCCCCGTCACGAAGGCCTGACCCGCGCTCACCAGCGCCGGCGGATGCTCGCTCGTTCGGTCGTTGGGGACGATCCAGGAGACGGCGGGAAGTCGTCCGCGCTTTGCGGCCACGAAGAAGTTGTCGACCGAGGTGATGTTCCGGAGTTGGCCGTTCTCTCGAACGGTGTCGAACCACGGCAGCGGATTCCAGATCCCCGGAGTCTTCGCGCTCTGCTTGATGCGCGGGCACACGATCGCCCCGTCCTCCCGGCAGTCGGGCTCGCCGCCCTTGAAGACGTAGTACCGCCACGAGACGTTGTGCTTGTGGAGCAGGTAGGTGAGGTCGGTCCACGCGTAGATCGGCGCCTTCCCGTCGTCGTTCTGCGGCTCGCCAGGCGGCGAGCCGGGGTTCTGGATCGCGTTCACGCAGCTCGCCGGATCCCTCCGCTTGCTGCAGCGCGCCGACCAGGCGGAGACCTGAAAGAGGTGCGCCGGAAGGCTCCAGGATGTGTTCGGCTGGAACATGTGGTCCTGGAGGACGAAGTTCCGCGCGTACGCCCAGTAGTTCGGGATCTCGCGGGCGGTGTGGTAACCCATGACGTCGATGCGGCCGCCCTTTGTGCAGCCCGGCTGGTTCGGGTCGGGGCCGCAGCTCTTCTTGAGGACGGCGCGTGCCTGCCCGACGAAGCCGTCCATCTGCTGGTGGTTGATGTCGTGGACGGCGTTCAAGTGGTTGTGCGGCCCGCCGACGTTGCGGTCGCGGCGATCGTGGTACGGATGCAGGCAGGCCCGCGTCTTCGGGTCCGGCGAGCAGACGAGCGGGACGCCGTGGTCGCTCGGGATCCCGTCGGCGCCGGGAAACGTGCCGAAGTAGTGATCGAAGGAGCGATTCTCCTGGAAGATCATCACCACGTGGTCGATCTTCTCGATCCCCTGGAGCGAGACCGTCGGGGCGTGCGGAGCCCCCTCAGACGCCGCACCGCGGACGAAGGACGAGGTGCCGGCGATCGCCGCCGCGACGAGGACGGCCGCAATCAGGAGGTGGCACCGCACGGTGAGAATGTAGTTCGGCTTCAGGCCGGAATCACGTGAGCGGCGTCACGTAGACCTTGCGGTCTCGCGGGCCGTCGAACTCGCAGAAGAAGATCCCCTGCCACCTGCCGAGCGCGAGCCTGCCCCCGTCCAACGGCACGAGCACGTGGGGGCTGATAAGTGACGCGCGGATGTGCGAGGGCGCGTTCGGCCCGTCCGCATCGGAGTGCTGCCAACCGCCGTTGTCGTCGACGATCCGCTCCATCGCGGACTCGATGTCCTCCGCGAGGGCGGGGTCGGCGTCCTCGTTGATCGTCACTCCGGCGGTCGTGTGAGGGACGTAGACGAGCGCCGCGGACGCCCCGTTCGTCGCTCCAAGCGTGTCCTGGACGAGCTCTGTGATGTCGAGGAGCTGCGTCTTGCGCTCGGTTTTGAGGCTGATCTCGCGCACGCCGTTATCCTACGGCCTGTGCCGAGCGGCCCGCCCACACCCGAACAGCTGGACGGCTACCGCGAGGGTGCAGACCGCTTCATCGCCGAGCTCGACGAGGAGTACTACCTCCATTTCGCCGGCCTGAAGGAAAACCTCGAGCTCGAGCCGATCTACGAGCGCCACCAGGACCTGACGACACTCGAGTGGGCCCAGTCTCTCGGCGATGCGGTCGACGGCGATCGGCGCATCCGCGAGCTCTGGCGATTCGCGTGCGAGGGTCATCTCGGGAACCTGACGAAGGCACATAGCGAGAAGGTCGCCGCGCTCGAGACCGAGCTCGAAGCCGACGTCGACGGCGAGAAGGTCGGCTACCGCATGCTGCGGCCGACGATCGCGAACACTGGCGACCGCGGCAAGCGCGAGCGGCTGGACGATGCGCGCACGACGCTCACCGAGGAGCACCTGAACCCGGTCTATCTCGACGCGGTTGCGATCAGCCAGCAGACCGTGCCGAAGCTCGGCTCGCCGAACTACCTCGAGCTGTACCGCACCTTCGGCTTCCGGCTCGACAACCTGGCCGACCAGTGCCGCGCCGTGCTGGCCGGCACCGAGCAGATGTACGAGGACGCGACGGACAAGCTGTTCCGCGACCGGATCGGCATCGGGCTCGACGAGGCGAAGCGCTGGGACGTCCCGCGCGTGTTTCGCGCGCAGAGCTGGGACGAGTTCTTCCCGGCGGACAAGATGCTGCCCGCGCTCGAGGCGACGCTCGGCGACCTCGGCATCGACCTCCACTCGCAGGAGAACGTGCACCTCGACCTCGAGCAGCGCCCGTCGAAGTCGCCGCGCGCGTTCTGCGCGCCGATCGAGGTTCCCGGCAAGGTGATGCTCGTGATCCAGCCGATCGGCGGCGCCGACGACTGGCGGGCGCTGTTCCACGAGGCCGGGCACACCGAGCACTTCGCACACACCTCGCCGGAGCTCTCGATGGAGGAGCGACGCCTCGGCGACAACGCGGTCACCGAGGGCTGGGCGATGCTGCTCCAGCACCTCACCGACGAGCCCGCCTGGCTGACCCGGCGCCTGGACGTGGGACGGCCCGACGAGTTCGCCCGCGAAGGCGCGACCGGGCTTCTCTACTTCGTCCGCCGCTACTGCGCCAAGCTCCTCTACGAGATCGAATTCCACGGCGCCGACGACGTCACGTCGATGCGCCCGCGCTACGTCGAGCTGCTCGGCGACGCGCTCAAGATCGAGCCGAGCGACACGGACTACCTCGCCGACATCGACTCGGGCTTCTACGTGACCGAGTACCTACGGTCGTGGGCATTCGAGGCCCAGCTCAGGGCCCACCTGCGCGAGCGCTTCGGCAACACGTGGTTCGCGAAGCGCGAGGCCGGCTCGCTCCTCCGGGAGCTGTGGTCCGAGGGCCAGCGGATCAACGCCGACGAGCTGTTGAAGGACGTGACCGGCGCCGAGCTCGAGATGGCCGCGGTCGCCGACCGCGTTCAGGAAGACCTGAGCTAACGGTTAGCTCGGCGGCGGGCCGGGGTCGCCGTCGCGCCCAAGGACGTCCGGGCTTTGCCCGGGCGTCCTTCTAAACCCGAGAGGGAAAGGCGCTACGAAGGCGGCGGGCCCGTATCGCCATCTCTGTACCGGTAGACGATGCGGCCGCGGGTGAGATCGTAGGGAGAGAGCTCGAGCTTGACGCGGTCGCCCGGCAGGATCCTGATGCGGTAGCGCCGCATCTTTCCGGCCGTGTAGCCGAGGGCCTCGTGCCCGTTGTCGAGCGCGATCCGATACATGCCGCTGCGGAAGGCCTCGACGACCTCTCCGTCTAGCTCGATCTTTTCTTCTTTTTCTGCGATGACGTGCTTCTTTCGTTAGCGATGGCGCGCGGGCGACGGATCGCCCGCGCGCCAAAAGGTAGCCGTCTTACGAGACGATGGTGACTTCACGGGCCTGCGGGCCCTTGGGGCCCTGCTCGACCTCGTACTCGACCTTCGTGCCCTCCGCGAGAGTCTTGAAGCCCTCGCCGGAGATCGCACTGAAGTGGACGAAGACGTCGTCGCCCCCGTCGGCCTGCGAGATGAATCCGTAGCCCTTCGAATCGCTGAACCACTTCACGGTTCCGGTTGCCATGTTCACACCTCCCTGCTGCCTTCCACGAACGTGCACGGGGGTGCTGGGCACTACCGGTACTCGCTCTAAGACCTTGTGACCGGCCGCACCGTAGCACGTGCCCGCGCTGCCGTCCTGGCTAGGTGCATATGCTTTATTCATGAACAGAACTCGCGTCGTGATCGCGGGCGCAGCGGGGCGCGACTTTCACAATTTCAACCTCGTCTACCGCGGCCGTGACGAGCTCGAGGTGGTCGCCTTCACGGCGACGCAGATTCCGAACATCGAGGGCCGCGTCTACCCGGCGGCGCTCGCCGGCGAGCTGTATCCGCAGGGCATTCCGATCGTCGCCGAGGACGAGCTCGAGGCCGTCATCGGCGAGCACGACGTCGAGGAGGTCGTCTTCTCGTACTCGGACGTGACGCACGAGCACGTCATGCACATCGGCTCGCGGGCGCTCGCTGCGGGGGCGTCGTACAGGCTGCTCGCGCCGCGCGAGACGATGCTGACCTCGTCCAAGCCGGTCGTCGCGGTCTGTGCAGTCCGGACCGGCTCCGGCAAGAGCCAGACGACGCGCTACGTCGCGGGTCTGTTGCGCGAGGCCGGCAAGCGCGTCGCGGTCCTCCGGCACCCGATGCCGTACGGCGACCTGGAGAAGCAGGTCGTGCAGCGCTTCGCCACCTACGAGGATCTGGACCTCGCCGACTGCACGATCGAGGAGCGCGAGGAATACGAGCCTCATCTGAGCGAGGGCAACCTCGTCTTCGCGGGGATCGACTACGCCGCGATCCTCGACGCGGCCGAGCAGGAGGCCGACGTGATCCTCTGGGACGGCGGCAACAACGACACGCCGTTCATCAAGCCGAACCTCCACCTCGTCGTGGTCGACCCGCACCGGCCCGGCCACGAGCTCCGCTACCACCCGGGCGAGACGAACCTGCGCATGGCCGACGTCTGCATCGTCAACAAGGTGGACTCCGCGCCACAGGCTGGAGTCGACGCGGTTTTGGCCTCGATCCGCGAGCACAATCCGCTGGCACGCGTCGTCCTGGCCGAATCGCCCTTCGTGGTCGAGGGCGACGCCGGCTCGATCGCCGGCAAGCGCGTCCTCGCGATCGAGGACGGGCCGACGCTCACACACGGCGAGATGACCTACGGCGCCGCCGTCCTGGCCGCGAAGGAGAACGGCGCGGCTTCGCTCGTCGACCCCCGGCCGTTCGCCCTCGGGTCGATCGCGCAGACGTTCGACGACTATCCGAACGTCGGGACGCTGCTCCCTGCGATGGGCTACGGGCGCGAGCAGATGAACGACCTGCGGGAGACGATCTCCCGCTCGGACGCCGATCTCGTCCTCATCGGCACGCCGATCGACCTCCGCCGGGTGATCGAGCTCGACAAGCCGGCGCTCCGCGTCACCTACCGGCTGCAGGAGCTCGAACCCGAGCTCGCGGGCATCCTGGAAGAGCGCGGCATCATCGAACGCGCGCTGGTGTGACCACCGTCATAGCGCTGGGCGGCAACGCCCTGATGCGGCCCGGCGAGCGCGGGACCGCCGCCGAACAGCGCGCGAACATGCGGGAGACCGCCGAATTCCTGCGACCGCTGCTCGCCTCCGGTGAGGTCGTCGTGACGCATGGGAACGGCCCGCAGGTCGGCAACGAGCTCGTCCGCCAGGAGCGCGCCGCCGACGAGGTGCCGCCGCTGCCGCTCTACCTCGCCGTTGCGCAGACGCAGGCCGAGATCGGCGCGCTCATCGAGGCCGAGCTCGCCCCCGTGGCCGCAAGACCGGTCGTGTGCCTGCTGACACACGTGGTCGTCGACGAGGGCGACCCCGCCTTCGAGAGCCCCACAAAGCCGATCGGGCCGTTCTACTCGGAAGCGCAGGCACGGACCCTCGAGTCCGAGCGCGGCTGGAGCGTCCGCGAGGACGCGGGCCGCGGCTGGCGCCGGGTCGTCCCCTCGCCGAAGCCGCTCGAGGTGGTCGAGGTCGAGGCGATCAGGATGCTGCTCGCCGCAGGCTCCGTCGTTATCGCCTGCGGTGGGGGCGGGATCCCCGTTTCGAGGCGCGACGCCCGTTCGAACGGCGTCGACGCCGTCATCGACAAGGACAGGGCCTCGGCCCTCCTCGCGACCGCTCTCGATGCGGACCGTCTGCTGATCCTCACCGACGTCGACGCCGTCTACCGCGGCTGGGGGACAGACGAGCGCGAGGAGCTGAGGCGGCTGAGCGCGGCGTACGCCGAGAAGCTGGTGCCAGAGCTGGCCGCCGGCTCGATGGGCCCGAAGGTCGAGGCGGCGATGGCATTTGCCCGGGCGACCGGACGTGAAGCGCTCGTCACCTCGGCCGCGGCCCTGTCGGCCGCGCTCGAGGGTCGAGCGGGCACGCTCATCACACCCTGACCGAACCGACCTCGGCCGCCGGGCGAATCAGGCCCGGAAAACGACCGGGGTCAGGAAAGGAAGGGCACATGGAAACCGCAGTCTTCTCTGCAGGGAGGGGTCGCCTGGCGACGCTCGCGCTGGCCGGCGCCCTCGTCGCGATCCTGCTCGCCGTCGGGCCGGGACCGCAGGCGGCGCAGGCGTCGAGCCACCGGGAAGCGCCGCTGATCGCGGCCGATCCGACGGCGGACAACACGGACCTCTACGCGTTCGTGAGCCCCGACCGGCCGGACACGGTCACGATCGTCGCGAACTACATCCCCTTCGAAGAGCCGGCCGGTGGGCCGAACTTCTCCAACTTCGACGAGAACGCTCTCTACGAGCTACACGTCGACAACGACGGCAACGGCCGGGACGACGTCACCTACCAGTTCCGGTTCGACACCAAGACCCGGAACGGAAACACCTTCCTCTACAACACCGGGCCGATCACGTCGCTCGACGACGCCGACTGGAACGTCCGGCAGACCTACTCGGTGACGCGGGTGCAGAACCATCGGCGCACCGTGCTCGCGACGGGCCTCGCTTCACCGCCGGCGAACATCGGGCCGCGGTCGACGCCCAGCTACGACAGCCTCGCCTCGGCAGCCGTCAACACGCTGCCCGGTGGGATCAAGGTCTTCGCAGGCCAGCGCGACGATCCGTTCTTCGTCGACCTCGGCTCGATCTTCGATCTCGGGGGGCTGCGGCCGTTCAACCCGTTCCACCTCATCCCCCTGCCGGCGCAGGGCGGCGTCGACGACGTCGCCGGCTACAACGTCCACTCGATCGCGATCCAGGTACCGACCGCGCAGCTCGTCGACGCGAGCCCGACGATCGGCGTCTACGCGAGCGCCAGCAGGCCCGCGCTGCGGATTCTGAAGGCCGACGGGCGGACGAAGAACCTCGGGCCCGACGTTCAGATCTCGCGGCTCGGAAACCCGCTCGTGAACGAGGTCCTGATCCCGCTCGGGCAGAAGGACTACTGGAACCGGCAGGACCCGGAGGACGATCGGCAGTTCGTCAACCGGTACCTGAACCCGGAGCTCGCCGGGCTGGTCAACCTGCTCTACCCGGCGCTGCCGGACACGCCGACGACGAACCGCAAGGACCTCGTCAGCGTGCTGCTCACCGGCGTCCCGACGCTGAACTTCACCGGCTCGAAGCCGAGCGACATGCTCCGCCTCAACACGTCGATCCCGCCGACGGCGGCACCGAACCGCCTCGGCGTGCTCGGGGGTGACTTCGGCGGCTTCCCGAACGGCCGCCGTCTCGCCGACGACGTGACGGACATCGAGCTGCGTGCGATCGCGTGCGGCTACGGGCCGATCCTCAAGGCCGCGCTGGGCCTTTGCGACCTGCAGCCGAACGACCAGATCGGCGACGGGGTCGACGCGAACGACAAGGCGTTCATGTCGACCTTCCCGTACGTCGCCGCGCCGCATCAGGGCTACGACTCGCACACCGCGACGCCCTAGCTCGATGCGACGACGACTCTCGCTCCTCGGGGCAGCGGCGGCTCTCGCCGCCGCTGCCCTGCTCTTCGCCGGCCTGCACGAGACCGGGTCGGGGACGGCCGGCGCAGGCGTCCGCGAGCTGCCGCCCGCCCCTCGCGACGCCTCGTCGTGGGCGCGCCTGGGACTTTCGTACGAGCAGAAGGCGCGTGAGACCGCGGATCCGTCGTACTACACGAAGGCCGAGGGCGCCTTGCGGCGCGCCCTGCGGCTCGACCGACACGATCTCGCGGCGACGACCGGCTTCGGCTCGCTCGCGCTCTCGCGGCATCGCTTCAGGGAGGCGCTGGGTTACGGGCGCCGGGCACAACGCCTCGCACCGAGCTCCGCCGCGCCGTACGCGGTCGTCGGCGACGCGCTCGTCGAGCTCGGACGATACGACGAGGCCTTTCGAGCGTTCGACACGCTGGCGAGGCTGAAGCCGGGTCTCACCGCCTACGCGCGAGTCGCCTACGGCCGGGAGCTGGTCGGCGACACGACCGGTGCGATCCAGGCGATGCGCCTTGCCGCGGAAACGGCCGCCGGTCGCGAGCCTGCGGCTTGGACGCATTGGCAGCTCGGGAAGCTCTACTGGTCGGTCGGGCGTAGCACCGAGGCGGCCAGCGAGTACCGAGCGGCGCTGACGGTGCTGCCGGGTTACGTCTACGCGCTCGACGCCCTCGCGCAGGTGGAGGCGGGTCGGGGCCGTGTCACCCGCGCGATCTCGCTCGAGCGGCGCGCCGTCGATCGGGTGCCGCTGCCGCAGTTCGTCAGCGTGCTCGGCGACCTCTACCGCCGCGCGGGCAGGCCGCGCGACGCCCGGCGGCAGGACGGGCTCGTGACCGTGATCGAGCGCCTGCTGGCAGCGAACGGCGTCAGGACGGACCTCGAGACGGCGCTGTACCGGGCGGATCGCGGCATCCGGCCCGAGGAGACGGTCGCTCTGGCCCGCCTGGCCCGGCGCGACCGCCCGTCGATCGACGGTGACGATGCGCTGGCGTGGGCGCTGTTCAGGGGCGGCCGCTGCGACGACGCGCTCACGTACTCGCAGCGTTCGCTCAGGCTCGGCACCCGGGACGCGCTCAAGTTCTTCCACCGCGGGATGATCGAGCGGTGCCTTGGACGCCGAGCGGCGGCGCGTGCCTGGTTCCGGCGGGCGCTCGCTCTCAACCCAGGCTTCTCGGTGCGCTGGGCAGCGGTTGCGCGGAAGGAGCTCGGATGAGACGGCTCGTGCTGATCGTCGCCGCGCTCGCAGCACTCGCCGGCCCCGCGACGGCGGCCGCGCACCCGCTCGGCAATTTCACCGTCAACCGTTTCAGCCGGATCGAGGTCGCCGACCATCGCGTCTACGTCCTCTACGTCCTCGACCTAGCCGAGATCCCGACGTACCAGGCCGGGCGGATCGACGCCCGGACCTATGGCCGTCGAATTGCCACGGGCGCGAAGCTGGAGCTCGACGGTCGCGCAGCAACCCTCACTCCCGCCGCCGTCGCGCTCGCTCACCCCCGCGGCGCGGGCGGCCTCCGGACGACGCGGCTGGAGGTGCTGCTGAAGGGACCGCGGCTCGAGCGCAACGTGTTCTTCCGGTACCGCGACACGAATTACGCCGGGCGTATCGGCTGGAAGGAAGTCGTCGTCGGCGCCCGCGCGGCGAGCGAGAGCGACGGCCTCCGCGCCTATCCCAAGAGCCTGCTGCAGAGCCCGCTCAACGTGACCATGGCATCCGGCCGGCTGGCGTCCTCCGGCGGCACGCCGCCGCGGTTCTCCGGCGGGACGACACCCGCCGCCCCCGATCGGATGGCCGACGCCGGGTTCGCGAGCCTCGTCGGCCGCGGGCACCTGAGCACGCTCGTCGTGCTCGCGTCCCTCGGCGCCGCCCTGTTCTGGGGCATGGCTCACGCACTTTCACCCGGGCATGGGAAGGCGATCATCGCCGCTTACCTCGTCGGCAGCCGCGGCACTCCCCGGCACGCCGTGCTTCTCGGGCTGATCGTCACGGCGACGCACACGATCGGCGTCTTCGCACTCGGCCTCGTGACGATCGGGCTCTCCGCGTTCATCGTCCCGGAGCAGCTCTACCCGTGGCTCAACCTCGCCGCCGGGATGCTCGTGGTCGGAATCGGCGCGTCGGTCTTGACTGCCAGGTTCCGGCACCGTCGTGCCCACACCGGCGGCCATGAGCATCACCACCACGAACACCCGGGCCGGCGCTCGCTGCTCTCCGTCGGCATCTCCGCCGGGTTGCTCCCGTGCCCATCCGCGCTCGTCGTCCTGCTCGCGGCGATCTCGCTGCACCGCGTCGCATTCGGACTGCTGCTGATCGTCGCCTTCAGCTTCGGGCTCGCCCTGACGATCAGCGGCATCGGGCTCGTCGCCGTCCTGGCGAAGCGCGCCTTCGGCCGCGTCGGTCTCGACGGCCGCTTCGTCCGGCTGCTCCCCGCCGCCAGCGCTCTCGTCATACTCGCCGCCGGTCTCGCGATGACCGTGCGCGCCCTCCCGAAAGTGAGCTGACCATGTTCGGACTCGACGACTGGATCGCGAACCTCTCGAACGGAACGACGCTCTGGCTGACGGTCGCCGTGGCCGTCCTGCTCGGCCTGCGCCACGCCACCGACCCCGACCATCTCGCCGCGGTGACGACGCTGATCGCCGGCGGCCGCGGGCACGCGGCGCGTGCTGCTGCCCATCTCGGTGCGGCCTGGGGTCTCGGCCATGCGACGACGCTGTTCGGGTTCGGGCTGCCGATCATCCTCTACGACGCGTATTTGCCCGAGCCGGTGCAGGCCGCAGCGGAGACGGCGGTCGGGATCCTGATCGTGGCGCTGGCTCTCTGGGTGCTCGTCCGCTGGCATCACGGTCACACGCACGGCGGACCCACGCGACGGGCACGCTCGGCGTGGCAGGCCTACGGCATCGGCTTGGTACACGGGATGGGCGGCAGTGCCGGCGTCGGGGTCCTCCTGCTGGCAACGATCCACGACCGCCTCGACGCCGTCGCCGCACTCGGTCTCTTCGCGACGTGCACGGCGGGCTCGATGGCCGTGGTCACGGCCGGGTGGGGCGTAACGCTCCGATCGCGCCGGGTTCAGCGCTCCTTCGACCGGCTCGTGCCGGTTCTCGGCCTCGTGAGCCTGACCTTCGGAGCGTGGTATTCGCTCGGAGCGCTCAGCCTGGCCCCGTACGCCTTCTGAACCGATCCGGCGCCGCCGGGCGAACAAGAAGAGGCTCGGTGCTGTGGTATCCCTCACCGGAACCCGGATGAACGACGGCTCGCTCCACGAGCTCTCGGCCGCGTACGCGCTCGACGCGCTCGACGACGCCGACCGCCGAAGCTTCGAGGCCCATCTCGCGGGTTGCCCACGCTGCCGCGAGGACGTGGCCTCCTTCCGGGAGACCGCGGCGGCGCTCGCCCGGGACGCGGAGCCGCTCGCACCACCCGAGGCGCTCGAGCGCCGCATTCTGACCGCGGCACGCTCGGAACGAAGCGTGCTGCCGCTGCGCCAGCGTTGGGTCGTGCCCGCGGCGGGGATCGCCGCCGTGGCGGCCGCCGTCGCGATCGGGCTCGGGATCTGGGGGATCCGGCTTTCGGACTCGCTCGACCGCGAGCGCTCGGCCCACGCGCGCGACGCGCGGGTGATCGCGATCCTCTCGCAGTCCGGGGCGCGGCAGATTCCCACCAAGGGCGGCAGCGGCTTGCTCGTCGTCGCGCCGACGCGAAGGGCGGTGCTCGTGGCGAACGGGCTGACGCCGGCCGGCCCGGGCAAGACCTACGAGGCCTGGGTGGTCGACGGCAAGATCGCGCGGCCGGCCGGTCTCTTCCACGGGGGCGCCGGCAGCAAGGTGGTGGAGCTGACGGAGCCCGTCGGGCCCGGCGCGACGGTCGGCGTCACGGTCGAGAAGGCAGGCGGCAGCAAGACGCCGACCGGAGGGATGGTCCTGCGGGCGACCGCGTAGCCGTGGGCCCTGTCGTCCAGCTCCGGAAGGGTGCCGAGTCGAGCCGTGAGCTCGCTCATCTCTCGGACGAGGCGCTCCTGGCCTTGATCGCGCGCGACGACGAGCTCGCGCTGGCCGAGCTCTACCGGCGGCTCGGTTCGCTCGCCTACGGGCTCGCCTTCCGGATCCTCCGCGACGACGCCCTTGCGCAGGACGCCGTTCAGGAGGCTTTCCTCGGCGTTTGGCGCGCGGCCGACCGGTTCGTCGCGGAGCGTGCGAAGCCGAGCACGTGGGTGCTCACGCTCGTGCACCGGCGGGCGGTCGACCTCGTCCGCCGGGAAGAGCGCCGCCGGGCCGACCCGCTCGACACCGAGTCCGAATCCGCAGGGACGGTCTCCGATCAGGCGGAGCACGTCGCGGAGCGCGATGCCGTTCGGCAGGCGCTCCGGCAGCTTCCGCCGGAGCAGCGCGAGGCGATCGAGCTCGCCTACTACGGCGGTTACACGCAGTCCGAGCTCGCCGAGCGCCTCGGCCAGCCGCTCGGCACGATCAAGAGCCGGATGTTCACGGGCCTCTCGCGCCTGCGGGACGTGCTCGAGAACGCCGAAGGCGACCCCGTGAGCCGCCTTCGCGAACCAGAGCCCGGTTGAACTAGGCCTTCTTGGCCGAGCCCTCGATTGTCTTCTTGTCGGTCGTGCCGATCTCGATCCGCCGCGGCGTCGGCTGCTCGGGCTTCGCAACGTGCACCTCGAGCACGCCGTCCTTGAAGTCGGCCTTGATCGCGTCTTCGGTGACGCCCTGCGGCAGACCGACGGTTCGCGAGAACGTGCCGAAGCGCCGCTCGAACCGGTAGAACTTCTCGTCCGAGACCTCCTGCGCCCGCTCCCGCTCGGCGGTGACGATCAGTGCGCCGTCCTCGTATTCGACGACGACGTGATCCTCAGGGATGCCCGGCAGGTCGAAGGCATAGACGAGCTCGTTCTCGGACTCCCAGACATCGACGGCCGGAACCCAGGTCCGGCTCGGCTGGCTCTCGCCGTTGCCGCCCATAACCGTGTTCATGAGCCTGTTCATGTCGTTTTGGAGCGTCGCGATCTCGCGGAACGGCTCCCAACGAACCAGGGTCGCCATCTGTCCTCCCTTCTGCGGAGATTGACTTGAAGAGAAGTATAAAATCTCAGTGCCTGAGTGTCAAGTATTTTTCAAGTAGCATCACCCCGCATGGTTGCGGTGCTCGAGGACCTGAAAGGGCGTCATTTCACTCGGGTTGCGGACTGGTCACGCGACGACCTCCTGCGCGTTCTCGACCTCGCGGACGAACTCAAGGAACTGCAGCGCGGCCGGGAGGAGCACCACCTCCTCCCAGGCCGGGCGCTCGGAATGATCTTCCAGAAACCATCCACCCGCACCCGAGTCTCCTTCGAGGTCGGGATCGCCCAGCTCGGTGGCCACGGCCTCTACCTCTCCGCGGGCGACCTGCAGCTCGGCCGCGGCGAGACGCTCAGGGACACCGCGACCGTCCTCTCGCGTTACCTCGACGCGATCATGATTCGGACCTTCGCCCAGGACGACGTCGAGGAGCTCGCCGAACACGCGGCGATCCCCGTCATCAACGGCCTCACCGACAGCTCTCACCCGTGCCAGGCGCTCGCCGACGTGATGACGATCCGTGAGCGGCTCGGCCGGTTCGAGGGCATGACGATCGTCTACCTCGGGGACGGGAACAACGTGTGCGCCTCCCTGATGGTCGCGGCGGCGAAGCTCGGGATGAACTTCCGCGCGGCGACGCCGGGCGGCTACGAACCGCCCGAGGCCGCCGTGGAGAGCGCGCGCGAGGCCGCTGCCGAGAGCGGGTCGACGATCGAGCTCTCGGGAGACGCGCGCGAGGCGGCCGACGGAGCCGACGTGCTCTACACGGACGTCTGGACGAGCATGGGCCAGGAGGAGGAGCGTGAGCGGCGCTTGCGAGATTTGAAGGGATTCGGGATCGACGAAGACCTCGTCCACCTCGCCGCGGACGACGCGATCGTCCTGCACTGCCTGCCGGCCCACTACGGAGAGGAGATCACGGAGGACGTCTTGTACGGGCCACGTTCAGCCGTCTGGGATCAGGCCGAGAACCGCCTGCACGCCCAGAAGGCGCTCATGGCCCTCGTGATCCGCTAGGGCGTGCTACCCCTCAAGGACAACGTCCCGACGAGGGAGACCCCCGTCGTGACGATCGCCCTGATCGCCGCGAACACTCTCGTCTGGCTCTGGCAGTTGCGGGGCGGCGTCGAGCGCGAGGTGATCCGCTGGGGCTACTACCCCTGCGCGGTCGAAGGCCCTTGCGAGGGCGTGGCCCGCCAACACCACGAGTTGTTCGAGATCGTCTTCACGTCGATGTTCATGCACGGCGGCTGGGTCCACTTCCTCGGGAACATGCTCTTCCTCTGGATCTTCGGCAACAACGTCGAGGACGCCCTCGGACACGTTCGCTTCCTGATCTGGTACCTCGCCGGCGGGATCGCCGCCGTCGCCCTGCAGACGTTCGTGACCATCCAGTGGGGCGGCCCTCACGACGCGAGCATCCCCAACATCGGCGCGAGCGGCGCGATCGCAGCCGTGCTCGGGGCCTACTTCCTGCTGCTGCCCTCGGCACGAGTGCTGACCGCCATCTTCCTTGGCTTCTTCTTCTTCATCCAGGAGGTGCCGGCGATCCTCTTCCTGGGGATCTGGATCGGCCTCCAGCTCCTCGAGGGGGGCTTCGGCGTGCTGCATCCGGAGTCGGGCGGCGGCGTCGCCTTCTTCGCTCACATCGGCGGCTTCGCATTCGGGGCCCTGACCGTGTACCTGGTGGCAAAACGCCGACCGCTCCGGCCCACCTGGTGACCGCGTTCGAGGAGTCTGTGCGTGGGGCGCTCGAGTCGCTGCCGCCCGAGCTCGCGGACAAGCTCGACAACGTCGCGGTTGTGATCGAGGACGAGGATCCATACCGGCCCGACACGCTCGGCCTCTTCGAGACCGAGCCGAACATGCCGCACAAGATCACGATCTTCCGGCTCCCCTTGGAGGCGGATTTCGGCGACGACCCGGCCGAGCTCGAGCGCCAGATCCGGATCACGGTGCTCCACGAGCTGGCCCATTTCTTCGGACTCGACGAGGGCCGGCTCGGCGACCTCGGCTACGGCTGATGGTCACGTTTCTGACGTGGCTGTCGATCGCGGCCGGGATCGTCGGCGCACTGATCATCGTCCTCTTTTTCGTCGGCGTCTTCCGGAATGACGAGGCCCGTTCCGACGTTTTGAAAGAACATGAAGACACTGCCTCAGATCAAGGCCGAGATCGAGCGCGCGACCGAGCGCCGCGCCGAGCTCTGGCACGTGCTTTCGACCGGCCACGATTCAGAAACCGCAGCTGAAGTGAAGGAGCTCGAGGAGCAGATCCAGCGTCTGTGGGACGAGGAGCGCGCCCTCCGAGCACACGTTCGCTTCGGCGATCGCGACGACATCATCAAGCGGGCCCGCCACGAAGAGCGGCTCGCCCGCGCGGCGTAACCACTCCTCTCCCTCGGGGCCGGCGGTCCACAGCCCGCCGGCCCGAGCGCTCTTTAGACTTAGACGGCGAACGGGGCGTTAGCTCAGCTGGGAGAGCGCCGGCTTTGCAAGCCGGAGGTCACCGGTTCGATCCCGGTACGCTCCATCGCCTAACCATGAGGAAACGGCCTGTCTCCGGGCCGCTCCTCGATCGATCTTGTCAGCGTCTTGTCAGCCTGCGTGCGCCAGCGTGCGGGAATGTCACTCGACTACCGGGAAACACGGTACGGCTCTCGTGGTCATGTGGGCGGGCGACTTGCCTAACGACGCGTGAACGAGGATGATCGACCGTATCTGCTCGCCCGTTCACTGCGGCAGGCGATAACCGAACAGGGGAGAGACATGAAGAAACTCGCACTTGGGCTCACTGCTGCTGTGGCGCTGCTCGCCATTTCGGCAGCTACAGCGATCACCGCGCCGGCCTCGGCCGCGCCGATCATCATTC
Organism: Gaiellaceae bacterium; assembly: GCA_035554095.1. Lineage (GTDB taxonomy): Bacteria > Actinomycetota > Thermoleophilia > Gaiellales > Gaiellaceae > 13-2-20CM-68-14. Next base: position 48,292 of record DATMIX010000006.1, read on the forward strand.
GCGACACCGTCACCAGTCCGATCTTCGAGACCGGCGTTCCGCACGACTGTCGTCCAGAGCTCACAGGGACGATCGTCGGAACCGACGTCCTGAGCTTTCAGAGCGTCGAGACCCCCGAGGGCTTCCACATCGAGGGCACGACCGAAGACACAGCCCGCATCGACTGGAGCGACGGGTCGTTCGCGCTCGTCCACTCGGTCGATCACTTTTCGTTCAATGCGGTTGGACACGGCACCGAGGTCTTCACGGAGGTGCACACCGATTCGGGCGACTTCTTCTCGGCCGCCGGAGTGTTCGAGTTTCGGGCCACGTTCCATGAGATCTCGCACTTCACGGTCACCGACGGCGTCGTCCGGGTCGATGTGAACAAGGGACACTTCCACTTCTTCGGAGACTGCTGAGTCGCGACACGCCGGGCAAGTGCCCAATCAGTCAAGGGTGGTCCCGGGAACACTCAGCTAGGCAATGCCCAGCTGGGTGAGCGAGCGTGCTTAACGCTCGATCCCCGTTGGCCTCAGCGGACGCCTGCGACCGCCGCCGCGAGCCCGGACGACGCCAGCCGCTCGCGGAGGTCGTCGGCGTGCCGTGCCCGATCGAACAAGTGCGAGTACCGGTCGAGTGTGATCGACGGTCGTGCGTGGCCGAGTTGCCGCGAGACGACCACTGGATCGAGCCGGAGTTCGACTATCTCCCGGTTCGCGATGCCGACGGATTCATCCGGCGCCTTGTCCCGACTGCATCCCTTGCG
>DATMIX010000007.1:0-7423 GCA_035554095.1 Gaiellaceae bacterium
CCGCCGCCCGTGACGAGCGCGACCTGGCCCTCGAGCTCGCGGTCAGCGTTCATGCCGCGAGGATATGCGTGCGCTCCAGCTCCAGTCCGCGGGCCGTGTGCAGAGCCCGGCGCGGACAGGGTTGGCGAGGACATACGTGCAGGCTGCCTCGAGCTCCTCGTCACTGTCGATCGAGCCGGACCAGAAGCGGTCGCCGAACAGGTGCCCGGTGCGCCGATAGCGGCGGTTGAACCGCTGCGCGTGCAAGCCGTTCAGGCGGTGGAGCCCGAACGACAGCTGAACGCGCAGAGCTTCGACGACGAGGTGGTAGTGGTTGGTCATCAGGCAGAAGGCGTGAACGAGCCAATCGTGGCGATCGACGACCTCGCCGAGCAGGCCGAGAAACCCGCGCCGATCGGCTTCGTCCCGAAAGATGGCCGTCCCGTCCACCCCGCGAGCGGTCACGTGGTAGACGCCGTTGCCGGGAAACACGTAGCGAGGCAACCGAGCCACGCGCCGAGAGTAGTGCCCACCACCGAGCACCCCCGTCCGTTCGAGCGATGCCTGTGGACGAAAAGTCACACCTTTGTTGCAGTTGCCATGTCCTGCCGTGCCGGTTCGTGGGGACAGTCCCCACGAACCGCCGCGCGCTGACGAGTCCCGGCCGGCCGCGCTAGGCCCGCGCCGCGGCTTCGATCTCGTCCAGTGCTTCCGGGTTCTCGAGCGACGACAGGTCGCCCGGGTCGTCGCCGACCGCCTTTGCTCGGACGGCTCGGCGGACGATCTTCGCGCTCCGGGTCTTCGGCAGCGCGCCCACGAACAGAATCCGCTCCGGCGAGAACGCCTTGCCGAGCTCGGCCGCGACGAGCGCCCGGAGCTCCCCGACGAGCGTCTCCGAAGGCTCGGCGCCGGGCACGAGCGCGCAGAAGATCCAGGCGACCTCGCCCTTCACCTTGTGCGGAACCCCGACCGCCGCCGCCTCGGCCACCGACGGGTGACCGACGACGGCCGACTCCAGCTCCGCGGGGCCGACCCGCTTGCCCGCGATGTTGAGCGTGTCGTCCGAACGGCCGTGCAGGAACCAGTACCCGTCCTCGTCCACCGACGCCCAGTCGCCGTGCACCCACGTCCCCGGCAGCCGGCGCCAGTACGTGTCGAGATACCGGTCCGGATCCCGCCAGAAGCCGCGCGTCATCCCCGGAAACGGCTTGCGGCAGACGAGCTCACCGACCTCGCCGCGCACCGGGCGCCCCTCGCTGTCGACGACGTCCATCGCCATACCGAGCGCCGGGCCGCCGAGCGAACACGCCTTGATCGGCATCGCGACCGTCGGCGACAGAAAGCAGGCGCCGACCTCGGTGCCACCGGAGCAGTTGATGATCGGGCACCGGCCGCCCCCGACGACCTCGCTCAACCAGCGGTAGGGCTCCGGGTTCCACGGCTCGCCCGTGGTGACGAGCACGCGCAGCGCCGAAAGGTCGTGCCGCTCGACCATCCGCTCCCCGTGCGGGATCAGTGCGCGCACGAGCGTGGGCGAGAGGCCGAGCACCGCAACGCGCTCATGCTCCACGAGCGACCAGACCCGGTCGGGGGCGGGCCAGTCCGGCGCCCCCTCTGCGAAGAGCACCGTGCAACCGAGCGCCCCACCGCCGACCACCTCCCAGGGCCCCATGATCCAGCCCATGTCGGTGACGAAATGGACGACCTCGCCGGCCTTCGCGTCCGCCTGGTACGCGACCTCGCGCGCGATCGAGACGAGAAAGCCGCCCTGGACATGGACCACGCCCTTGGGCGTGCCGGTCGTGCCGGACGTGTAGGTCAGCAGGTATGGCTGCTCCGAGTCGACCTCGAGCGGCTCGAGCTCGCCCGGCCGTCCGTCCATCGCCTCGGCGTCGAAGACGTCTCGGCCCGCGGTCATCGGGACGTCGTCGCGCCCGAGGCGGCGCCAGACGACGACATGCTCGACCGACGGCGACTCCCGCAGCGCCTCGTCGACGATCTCCTTCATCGGCACCTCGCGTCCGCGACGCAGCGAGCCGTCGGCCGTCACGACCACCTTCGCCTCCGAGTGCTGCAACCGCTGCGCGACCGCCGGCGCCGCGAAGCCGGAGAACACCGGCACCTGGACCGCGCCGATGTGGGCGCAGGCGTGCGAGACGATCTGAACCTCGGGCGACATCGGCAGGAAGTAGGCGACGCGGTCGCCGGCCTCCACGCCGAGCCCCACGAGCGCCTCCGCGAAGCGTGTGACCGCGTGCGACAGCTGGGCGTACGTGAGCCCGTGCCGCTCGCCGTCTTCGGACTGCCAGATCCCGGCCAACACGTTGGGCGTGCGCTCCGCCCAGCGGTGGACGCAGTTCCAGGCGAGGTTCAGCTTCCCGCCGACGAACCAGGTCGCCCACTCCGGCCCTCGGGAGAGGTCGACCACGCGATCCCACGGGCGAGAGAACTCGAGCCCCATGTCCTCGATCGCGGCCGGCCAGAAGGCCTCCGGCTCGTCCTGCGAGAACTGCTGCAGCGCCCGGTAGTCCTCGAATCCGAGCCGTCGCATCAGGCGGACGACGTTCGAGCTCTCGAGCACGTCGTCGGTCGGTGTCCAGACGACTTCCATCGCGCGCGAAGCCTAGAGCAGGCTCCTTGCGCTCCTAGCTAGTGCTCGCTAACCTAGTGCAAACTAACCTCGGACGGTGGAAGGAGGCCGATGCGCGCAAGGATCTTTGCGGATGAAAACAGGAAGTGGTGGACACTCGGGGCGCTCTGCTTCGCCCTCTTCATGATCATGCTGGACAACACGGTCGTGAACGTCGCGCTGCCGGCGATCCAGAGCGACCTCGGGATCTCCCGTTCCGAGCTCGAATGGACGGTCGCGGCCTACGCGCTCACTTTCGCGTCTCTCCTTCTGACGGGAGGGAAGCTCGGCGACCTCCTGGGCCGCCGCCTGATCTTCACGATCGGCCTGATCGTCTTCACCGCGTCCTCGCTCTTCTGCGGCCTCTCCTCGAACGCGACCGAGCTGATCGCGGCGCGCGCGGTGCAGGGTGTAGGCGCGGCGCTGATGATGCCGGCGACGCTCTCGATCATCTCCGCGACCTTCGCGGCGCGCGAGCGCGGGACGGCGATCGGCATCTGGGCCGGCGTCTCCGCGATGGCGCTGGCGATCGGCCCGCTCCTCGGCGGCATCATCACCGAGCACGTCTCCTGGAACTGGATCTTCTACGTCAACGTCCCGATCGGCGTCCTCGGCGTCGTCGTCTCGCTGCTGGTCGTGCCGGAATCCCGCGACACCTCGCACGAACAGCGTCTGGATCTCCCGGGGCTGCTGACGTCGGGAATCGGCCTGCTCGCGCTGGTCTATGCGCTGATCGAGGCCAACACGTACGGCTGGACGTCGGCGCGGATCCTCGGCCTCTTCGTGATCGCCGCGGTTGCCCTGACGGTCTTCGTCCTGCTCGAGCTGCACCAGCGGCTGCCCATGCTCGACCTGACGCTGTTCAGGAACGGGACGTTCGCGGGCGCGAACCTCGTCGCGATCCTCGTGACCCTCGCGATGTTCGGGATCTTCGTCTTCTTCCCGATCTACATGCAGACGTTCCGCGGCTGGTCGCCGATCCAGGCCGGCGCGGCGCTCCTGCCCTGGACGCTGATGATCGTCGTCTTCGCGCCGATCGCAGGCAAGCTCTCCGACCGCGTCGGCTCGCGCTGGCTGATGGCGGGCGGCATGACCGTCGTCTCGATCTGCTGCCTCCTGCTCTCGACCGTGACCCTCCACTCGAGCTTCTGGCACATGCTCCCCGCCTTCATCCTCGGCGGCCTCGGGATGTCGTTCGTGATGACCCCGATGTCGGCCGCAGCGATGGGCGCGGTCTCGGTGGACAAGGCCGGCGTCGCCTCCGGCGTCCTCAACACGTTCCGCCAGGTGGGGGTCGCGCTCGGGATCGGGATCATGGGCGCGATCATCGCCGACCGCGCGTCCGCGGCCGTGCGCGGCGGCGCGAGCCCGCCACAGGCGTTCGTCGACGGGCTGACCTTCGGCATGCGTGTCAGCGCGGCGATCTGCTTCGGCGCCGCGATCGCGGCAGCCGTGCTCGTCCGCAAGTACCGCCACGGTGACTCCACACAGGCGGTGCCAGAGGCCGCGTGAGCGCCACTCGCCCCCGGATGACGGCGGACGAGCGCCGGCGCTGCGTCCTCGGCGCCGCGTGCCGCGTGTTCTCGAAGTCGAGCTACCGCGGGGCGACCACGGCCGAGATCGCCCGGGAGAGTGGGGTCACCGAGCCGGTGCTCTACCGCCACTTCCCGTCGAAGCGCGACCTGTACCTGGCTTGCCTCGACGCCGGCTGGGAGCACGTGCGCGGCCTGTGGGAGCACGCGCTCGCGAATGAGCCGGACCCCGCGATGCGGCTCGGCGCCATCGGTCGCGCGTACATCCACCACCAGCGCACGGGTGAGAAGATCATGCTCGTCGACCTCTGGATCCAGGCCCTGACCGAGGCGGCAGAGGACCCGAAGATCCGCAAGTACCTCCGCGACCAGGTGCGCGAGGTGCACGACTACGTCGCGGGCGTGATCAGGCGCTCACAGGCGGCCGGAGGGATCCAGAAGGGTCGCGATCCGGAGGCAGAGGCCTGGATCTTCATCTCGCTCGGTCTCCTCAGCACGATGGACCGTCGCCTCGGCACAGTCGGCGACGACCAGTTCGAGGGAGTGCTCGCGAGCCGCCGTAGCTGGATGGTCGGGGAGCGCGAGAACTGACCCGGAAAAGAGAAAGGCCCCGGCTGCGGCTCCCGGGGCCTTTCCTATCTATTTAGCGGCTTTAGAGGCGACGGCCCGGAGGCTATGACTCTGCGGCCCAGCCACGTCCTCCGGGCCATCCGTCGCCATTCTATGGCGCGCCCCCTGCAGTTCCGACCTGGCGTCCGGCGGCACTGCAGAGTGGACTGACTATAGAGCCGCCCTTTGCCCTCGTCAAGTAGCTCGATCAAGTGATTCTGAAGTTCTCGACTTGACCGCTATTTCTTCGCGGACATGCCCTTTTAGGGGGATGCCCGAACGGAGCGACTTGCGTACTTGTGAAGTATGCAGTTGACTTCCCGTGAGGCTGTCATGGCTAAGGCTGCCGCAAACATCCGCACGAACCGCTCAGGCGGCAACCGCCTGGGCGAGCGCCTGCGGCAGTTGCGGGTCGCCGCGGGCATGACGCAGACCGATCTCGCGGGCGACCGCTTCTCGAAGGAGTACGTCAGCCAGATCGAGCGCGGGAAGACGCGCCCCACGCGCGAGAGCATCGAATGGCTCGCGCAGAAGCTGGGCGTCGACGCCAACTATCTCGAGCGCGGCGTCTCCGCCGACGAGCGCCGGCGCGTCGAGACGCTGCTCGCGAGGGCCGAGGCCCTGACCGAGTCGCACCAGTACGACAACGCCGTCGAGGAATTCGAGAACTGCAAGACGGCCGTGCTGGCCACCGGCGTCACCGAGCTCGAGGTTCGCCACCTCGCGGGCGAGGCCTGGGCGCGCATGGAGCGGGGAGAGGTCAAGCCGGCGATCGAGCTGCTGAATCGCGCGAGGATGCTCGCCGAGGCGCCGGAGTTCTCGGACGTCGATCGTGCAGACGTTTTCTTCCGGCTCGGCGTCTGCCGCTACCAGCTTTCCAGCATCGCCACGGCGATCGGCCTCTTGAACGAGGCCCTCACGCTCGCCGAGGGCTCGCAGCTGCCGTGCGACCTGCTGCGCGCCGACATCCTCGGCTGGCGTTCGCGCTGCTACCGGCGACAGCGGGATCTCGAAGCAGCCCGCGAGGACGTCGAGCGCGCGCTCGAGCTCGCGCAGGCGCTCGACGACCCGCGCAAGACCGCGGATACGTACTTCCAGGCTTCTCTTGTCAGCGAGCGGATGGGGCATTGGGTCCTCGCGCGTAACTACGCTGAGCGCGCGAAGGGCTACTACGAGCAGCTGAACGACGAGCGAAACGTCGGCCGGCTGCTCAACAACCTCGGGGGCTTGAACTTCCAGCTCGGCAAGCCCGAGCAGGCCGTCGGGCACCTGAAGGATGCGTACCGCGTGCTGCTCGACAAGGGCAGCGAGGCGGAAGCCGCGAACGTCGTCGCTTCACTCGCCCACGTGCATCTGATGACGGGCGAGGCGACGGCGGCCGAGGAGGAGGCACGTCACGCGCTCTCCCTGCTGGAGGACCGCGACGACTTCCTGCTCGACGTGGCTCCGACCCAGCTCGTGCTGGGTCGGGCGCTGATGGAACAGGGGCGCTTGGACGAGGCGGAGGAGTACCTCCGAGCGTCCGATGCAAGCGCCGAGCAGCTCGAATCCGTCAGCCACCGGGCGGCAGCCTGGATGGCTCGCGGAGACCTCGCCGCCAAGCGCGGAGAGGATCGGGCGGCGGCCAAGCTCTACCGCCAGGCGGCGGAGGCACTTCAGGACGTGCGGTTCTAGACCGAAGAAAGGAGGTGGCTATGTTCAAGACGCGCTTCATCTTTCTCATTTGCTCGCTCACTGCTGCATCCTGGGCCTTCCCGGTCCTGGCGTACGCGAATGTCAAGCACGGCTTCTCGTTCGGCGGCGGTAGCTGGTTCGACGGTCACTAGGCCCGCGCGAGGTTCCACCGCGTGGGGCCGAGCGCGGGCCCGGGGCTACACTCGGGCCCGTGCGCGCCGTCCTCGTGGCCGTCCTCGTCGCGCTCTGCGCGGCAGGCTGCGGGACGAATCAGCGGTCTTCGCGGCCACCGGCCGCCAACGGCTCTCTGGAGTCCCTCATCGAGCGGCGGGGCGAGGATGTCGCCGCGATCGCGGGCAGCTCCGACCTCTCCGTCGGCGACGTGCGCTACTCCTTCCTCGTCATCGGCGACGACGCGCGTCCCGTTGAACGTCCGCGGGCGCGCGTTTGGATCGCACGCTCTCGCAGCGACGCGCCGTTCCAGCGTGCGAGGGCCGTCCTCGAGCCGATCGGTCCCCCAGGCGCGGGCGAAAAGGCGCTCGGCGGCGTCGGGTCGATCTACGTCGTGCATCTCCGCATCCCACGGCCCGGCCGCTACTGGCTCATGGCTGAGCCCGTCGGCGGGAAGCCCGTCCAGGCCGTCGACTCGATCGACGTCGCTCGGCGTTCGGCCTCGCCCGCCGTCGGCGTCCGGGCACCTGCCTCCAACACGCCGACCCTTGCCAGCGCTCGCGGCGACACGGCGAAGCTGACCACTCGCACCCCGCCCGACCGCGCGTTGCTCCGCTACTCCGTCGCGGGCTCCCTCGTTGCGCACAAGCCGTTCGTGGTCACGTTCGCGACGCCGCGGTACTGCACGAGCCGCACGTGCGGCCCCGTGGTCGACGTGGTCGACGCCGTCCGGAGACGGTTCGAGAGGCGGGGCGTCCGCTTCATCCACGTCGAGGTCTTCGACCGCAACATTCCCTCCCGGGGCTACAACCGCTGGATGAAGCAGTGG
>DATMIX010000008.1:0-12340 GCA_035554095.1 Gaiellaceae bacterium
CGGCTCCTTGTCCCCGATGGTGTTGCAGATCAGCCAGACGATGAACCAAACGAGGGTCACGGTGGGATCTAACCACTGACGTCCCGCTGTTCCGGCCGGCACGGCCGCGCGTCCTTTGTACCCCGTCATCTATCCATCCAGCGGCTGAGTCCCGCTGAAACCGACTGACGAGTCGGGCGGTGCTCTCTCTAGGGCGTCGCGAGTTCCGCGAGCAGCCGGTCGACCTCGTCGGCCGTGTTGTAGTGCACGATTCCGGCCCGTACGGCCCCGCCCTCGTCCTCGAGCCCGAGGCGTTTCATCACCTCGAGCGCGTAGTAGTTGCCGTGCCACACGGCGAGGTCCGCCGCGGCGAGCCGCGCGGCGGTCCCCTGCGGAGGCTCGCCCTCGACCGTGAACGCGAAGGTCGGCACCCGGCCGTCCATCGTGGGCAGGCCGTAAAGACGGCAGCGGTCGGGGAGGCCGCTGAGGAAACGCTCGCCGAGGTCGCGCTCGTGAGCAACGAGGGCGTCCCAGCCGAGCCCACCCAGATAGTCGACCGCCGCGACGAAGCCCGCGAGCAGCTCGTGTGCCAGCGTGCCCGTCTCGAAGCGGTGGCCGACCGGCTCGTCCGGCGCCGGCCGGACCTTGTAGGGGCGCCACCGCTCGAGCAGCTCGCGGCGGGCGAACGCGAGCCCGAGGTGGGGGCCGTAGAACTTGTAGGGCGAGCAGATCAGCACGTCGACGCCGGCCGCCGCCACGTCGATCGGGCCGTGCGGTGCGTAGTGCACGGCGTCCACCCACGCCAGGGCGCCGGCCTCGTGTGCGAGCTCCGCAACCCGGGCGACGTCGACGAGGGTGCCGACCGCGTTTGACGCCCACGGGAACGCGACGACTCGTGTCCGCTCGGAAAGTTGAGCTGACAGGTGATCGAGGTCGAGTGTCGTGTCGTCGGAGATCTCGGCGAAGCGGACCTCCAGCCCGAAGTCGTGGGCCAGCTCGAGCCATGGCGAGACGTTCGCATCGTGGTCGAGGCGAGTCACGACCACTTCGTCCCCTTCCCGCCACTCCCGCGCAGCCGCCCGCGAAAGCGCGAAGTTGATCGTCGTCATGTTCGCGCCGAACACGACCTCGTCGGCCGAGCCGCCGAGGAACCTCGCGCCGGCGCGTCGGGCATCGGCGACGAGCGCTTCGGTGCGGCGGCTCGTCTCGAAGGGCCCGCCGACGTTCGCGTTCGCCTCCCGCAAGTAGGAAGCGATGGCTTCGATCACGGTGTCGGGCGTCTGCGTGCCCCCGGGCCCGTCGAAGAACGCCAGCTGCCGTTGAAGGGCGGAAAAGCGCGCCCGCACCGCGGCGACATCGAGGGCGACCGCGCTCACGCGCCAACGCTAGCAATGCGCCGGCGCACTCATTTGAAATCGGGTCGCGGGCGTGCAAGGGTCGCGTCGGTCATCGAGGAGGGAGACAACATGAGCGAGTCGATCGCAGCGCCCGCGACGCAGGTTGCCGACGATGCCACGACCGGTCCTGTCGTCGAGGCGCATCAGTTGACGAGACGGTACGGGGAGGGCGATACGGCGGTCGACGCGCTTCGCGGGGTCGACCTCGAGGTGGAACGCGGGAAGCTGACGGCTGTTATGGGCCCCTCGGGCTCCGGCAAGTCGACGCTGATGCACATCCTCGCGGCCCTCGACAAGCCGACCGACGGCTACGTCGTCCTCGCCGGGACGAAGCTCGGCGAGCTGGGCGATACGGAGATCACGAAGCTCCGGCGCAAGCACATCGGCTTCATCTTCCAGTTCTTCAACCTCCTGCCGATGCTCACCGCGGAGGAGAACATCCTCCTGCCGACCACGATCTCCGGCGAGAAGCCGGACAAGGACTGGTTCGAAGGCCTGATGAAGACGGTTGGGCTGCAGGATCGGCGCACGCACCGGCCGGCCGAGCTCTCGGGCGGCCAGCAGCAGCGCGTCGCGATCGCGCGGGCACTCGTCTCGCGGCCGACGGTTGTCTTCGCGGACGAGCCGACCGGCAACCTCGACTCGAAGACGAGCGAGGAGATCCTCGAGCTGATGCGCAACTCGGTCGACTCGTACGGACAGACGACCGTCATGGTCACGCACGACCCGCGCGCCGCCGCGATCGCCGACCGGATCCTCTTCCTCGCCGACGGCCTGATCGTCCGCGACATGCCGCGCTCCGAGCCGAGCGCCGTGATCGCGGCGATGGACGAGCTCGGCGCGGACTGATGGTCGCCGTCGCGCTGAAGGGACTCGCCGGGCGCAAGTTTCGCGCCTCGCTGACCGCCCTGGCGGTCGTCCTCGGGGTCGCGATGATCAGCGGCACCTACGTCCTCACGGACACGATCAACAACGGCTTCGACACGATCTTCACGCAGTCCTACAAGAACGCCGACGTGATCATCAGCGGCAAGGCCGCCTTCGAGAACGTTGAAGGCAACGGCGTCGAGACACCGTCGTTTCCGGAGTCCATCCTCACGAAGGTGCGGGCGTTGCCCGACGTCGCGGTGGCGGAGGGCTCCGTCACGAGTGATCAGGTCCGAATGCTCAAGAAGAACGGAAAGGTGGTCGACACGGGCGGTGCCCCGCCGCTCGGCTTCTCCGTCGATCCGAGGTTCCAGCGCTTCAACCCAACCGAGCTCACGGCCGGCGAGTGGCCGCGCGGGCCCGGCCAGGTCGCGATCGACAACCACACCGCCGACGCGAACGGTTACAAGGTCGGCGACGCGATCGGCGTGCAGTCGAACGGGGCCGCGAAGCAGTTCCGCATCACCGGGATCGCGAAGTTTTCCGGTGTTAGCTCGACCGGTGGTGCGACGTTCGCCCTCTTCGCGCCCAAGACTGCGCAGGAGCTCTTCGGCAAAGTTGGTCAACTCGACCTGATCCGGATCCAGTCCAAGGCCGGTGTTTCCACGAACAAGCTGGTCTCGCAGATCAAACCGCTCTTGCCGACGACGGCGACCGTCCGCAACGCGGAGCAGCAGGTGAAGGAGGACAAGAAGAGCCTCGGCAGCTTCATCGACTTTCTCCAGTACGCGCTGCTCGCGTTCGCGGGGATTGCGCTGTTCGTCGGCTCGTTCGTGATCGCGAACACGCTGTCGATCACAATCGCGCAGCGCACGCGCGAGTTCGCCACGCTGCGCACGATCGGCGCGTCCCGCCGGCAGGTGCTGTGGTCGGTCGTGCTGGAAGCGCTGATCGTGGGGCTGGTGGCATCGATCGTCGGTCTCTTCCTCGGCCTCGGCCTCGCCAAGGTGCTGAACCGGCTGTTCGTCGCCGTCGGGATCGACCTGCCGCAGGGGAACACCGTGTTCGCCACGCGCACCATCATCGTCTCGATCCTTGTCGGGACGGTGATCACCCTCGTCGCGAGCCTGCGCCCGGCCCGCCGCGCAACCCGCGTGCCCCCGATCGCGGCCGTTCGCGAGGGCTCTGTCCTGCCGGAGTCGCGCTGGGCGAAGTACGGGCCCGTGACGGCCCTCGTCGTCCTCCTCGTGGCGATCGCACTCGTCTGCGTGGGCGCGCTTGCAAGCAGCCTCCCCACGGCAACGCAGTTGCTCGCCATCGGTTTGGGCGTCCTGTTGCTCTTTTTCGGGGTCTCGATGAACGCGGCGAGGGTCGTGCGCCCGCTCGCGGCCGTGCTCGGAGCACCGGCGCGGTCGATCGGCGGCGCGCCGGGCATCCTCGCCCGCGACAACGCGACGCGAAACCCGGCTCGCACGGCTTCGACGGCCTCGGCGCTGATGATCGGCCTCGCGCTCGTCACCTTCGTGGCCATCTTCGGCCAGGGCCTGCGCGCGTCGTTCGAGGACGCCGTGAACAAGCTCTTCATCGCCGATTACGCGCTCACCTCGACCGGCAACTTCCAGCCGATCTCGGCGAAAGCCGGCGAAAGCCTCGTCGGCAAGCCCGGAGCAAGCCTCGTCTCGCCGATCCGAGCCGGCTCGGCCAGGTTCCTCGGCTCTGTCCACGACATCAGCGGCGTTCAGGCCAACATCCCGGAGACGGTTCACCTCGACTGGAAGCAAGGCAACGACTCGGTCCCGGGGAAGCTCGGCTCGAACGGCTTCTTCACCAGCTCGAAGTACGCGGACGACCACGACCTTCACGTCGGCTCTCCCGTCTCCGTCCAGTTTCCGGCGGGCGAACGGGTGAAGCTCCGCCTCCGAGGCACCTACGAAGAGCCGAAGGGCGGATCGCCGTTCGGTGACGCGGTCATCTCGACCACGCTCTTCGACAAGCACAACCCGAGGCCGCAGGACCTGATGGTTCTCGTCAACACGCCGGACGGCGTCAGCGACGCCAACACCGCCACCCTCGAGGACGGCGTCCGCGGGTTCGCCGACGCAAAGATCCAGACGCGCGGCGAGTTCATCAAGACCTCCGAAGAGCCGATCAACCGGCTGCTGAACCTGCTCTACGTCCTGCTTGCTCTGTCGGTGATCGTCAGCCTGTTCGGGATCGTCAACACGCTCGTGCTCACGGTGTTCGAACGGACGCGCGAGCTCGGGATGTTGCGCGCGGTCGGGATGACGCGCAGGCAGACGCGGATGATGATCCGCTACGAGAGCATCGTCACGGCCCTGATGGGTGCCGCGCTCGGCATCGCCGTCGGGACGTTCCTCGCTGCGCTCGTCATCCATGCGCTCTCCGGCGAAGGGCTCGTCTTCTCGTTCCCGGTCATGACGATCGTCTACTTCGTGCTGGCCGCGATCGTCGTCGGGATCCTGGCGGCGATCCTCCCCGCCCGCCGGGCCGCCCGCCTCAACGTGCTGGAGGCGCTCCAGTACGAGTAGGAGGCGCGGCCCGTTGACGTCCGGTTCACGGCCTAGCCTGGTACTCGATGCGCAGGCTCCGCCCGCTCACCGAGGCCGAGTGCTACTGCCGCTGCTACGGCGGCGGCGACGAGTCGGTGAAGGTCGTCCGGCTGCCGAAGCAGCAGCGTGAGTCGCGCCTGACGGGCGAGCGATTGAGGCTTCTCTTCGAGCGCCGCCTCGATCTGCGCGAGCCCGGGCTGGCCGCGTGAGCTGCACGTTCCGCACGCGAGGCTCGTGGCGCGTCTGGACTCCCCGCCGGAGCTCGACCCGCCGTGCCCAGCGCTGGCACGGCCTCGGCAGCGGCTGGTTGTCGAGCGCCGGCCCGCGTGTCTGCCGCCCGCGCTCGGCGGCGCGCCGCTGAGCTCGAGCGCAGTTCCCGATGTGCTCGCGCCGGGCCTGAGGGTCGTCTTCTGCGGCATCAATCCCGGACGCGTCTCCGCGGCCGCGGGCGCCCACTTCGCGAATCCGAGGAACGACTTCTGGCGGCTGTTGCACGAGGCGGGCTTCACCCCTCGGCTGCTGACGCCCGCGGAGCAGTTCGAGGCGGTGCGGTACGGAGTCGGCCTGACCAACGCCGCCCACCGCACGACGCCCGGGTCGGCCGACCTTCGGCGCGCCGACTTCGCCGGAGCCGCGGAGCGGCTGAGGGCGCTCGCGGAGGAGCTGCGGCCCCGTTGGATCGCGTTCGTCGGCAAGGAGGCATACCGAGGCGCCTTCGGCGTGCGCCCGGAGCTTGGGGAGCAGGAGCTGCGACTGGGCGAGGGAACACGCCTCTTCGTGCTCCCGTCGACCTCACCCGCGAACGCAGCCGTTCCGTACCCGGAACGGCTGCGCTGGTTCGAGTCGCTGGCGCGCAAGCTCTGACGGAGGAGGGCCGAGGCCCTCCTCCGTCTGCTACCGCAGCACCTGTGGCTCGTAGAAGACCCCGTGCGGCCAAGGCCCGCCCGGGTAGGTCCAGAGGTCGAGGGTCTGGGCGGAGTCGTTGTCGACGACCGCGATCGCCCCCGGCCGGTCGAGCACCAGGCTCTCGAGTGCGACGAACGTGTACTTGCCGTTCGCCGAAAGCCACTGGTGGCCGCTGATGCCATAGCCGGGAAACGTGACGAAACGGACCGCGAGCGTGCGTGTGTCCATGAGCGCGAGTTGCGGGATCGAGCGGAGCCCGACGACCAATGTCTTGCCGTCGTTCGTCATCCGCATCGTGTCCGGCTGCACGCCGATGAAGGTCTCGCCGAGCGGGACGGGCTCCGCGCCCGAGACGTCGTAGACCTTCACCTGGTTGTCGTTGCGGATCGTGACGTACGCGGTCTTCCGGTTCGGCGTGACGAGCACCTCACTGGGACGCCTACCCGTCGGGATCTCCCAGAGCCGCTCTCCGGACGCGGGGTCGAGCTTGGAGAGCGTGCCGGTGTCGGACTGCACCGAGCCTTCGTTCGTCGCGTACAGCTCCTTGCCGTCGTTGGTGATCCAGACCGCGTGCGTCTTGGCGCCGGGATTCGAGCTGGCCGTGTACTCGGCAACCCGCTCGTCGGTCGACGTGTCGACGACCCCGACCTTGTTCGTCCCGTACTCGCCCACGTAGATGAACTCCCCGTTCGGGGCGGCCATGACGTGGTGTGGAAGCGGCCCGATCGCGATCCGCTTCACGATCGCGAGGTCGTCCTTCGAGACGACCGTCATCTGGTTGCTTCGCTCGTCGGCCGTGTAGACCTTGCCGGTTCCGTGCGGCGCGGTGACCCCGATCGGGCGCCTGCCGAGCGGGACGACGCCGAGGACGTCACCGGTCGCCGCGTCGAACGCGGCGAGGGTGTTCGGCCCGCCGTCGAAGCGCTCGACCGCCCAGACGGTGCCGCTGACCGGGATGTGCTTCCGAGCACCGCTCGCTCCGGCGACCGTGCCGGCCGCCGCGAGCGCACCGGCGAGAAGCAGCGAGAGCAGCGCAAGCTTGCGCATGATCGACACCTCCTACTGCGGTAGCGGTTCCGGCGATCCCGGGGGCGAAGGCCGCCCGGTCGCCGAGGAACACGTCCACCGTACGTTTCTGCGGTCTGAACTTCAAAGATATCTTTCTCACAGGCGCTATAACTTCTGTTCATGGATGTCGAGGCGCGGTTGCGGGCCTTCGCAGCCGTCGTGCGCGAGGGTTCGTTTTCGCGCGCCGCCGAGCGCCTCTACGTCAGCCAGCCCGCCGTGTCGAAGCACGTCGCCTCGCTCGAGACCGAGCTCGGCGCGCAGCTGATCAGGCGCGACCGGCGCGGCGCCACGCTGACACCTGCCGGCCAGATCCTCGCCGATTACGTCCTGCGCGCCGAGGCCTTGCTTGCCAACGCCCGGCGCGCGCTCGCGACCGGGGCGGAGGCGCAGATCGGCACGCTCTCCCTCGCCGCGTCGGGCATTCCGGGGACATATCTCCTCCCGGGCGTCCTCTCCCGCTTCCACGAGGAGCATCCGGCGGTGGAGCTCGACGTTCGTCTCTCGACTTCGGGCGGGTCGCTCGAGCTCGTCCGCTCGCACGCGGTCGAGCTCGCCGTGGTCGGCGGCATGACCGTCCCGCCCGAGCTGGAGACCGAGCCCCTCCTCGACGACGAGGTCGTTCTCGCCGGTCCGCCCGCGCTCGCGGGCCGACGGCTGCGGCCGAAGGATCTCGAGGGGCTGACCTGGGTCTCGCGCGAGGAGGGGTCGGCGACGAGGGCAGCCGTCGAGGCGGCGCGGTGGCAGATGGGCCTTCACGCGGTCCGAACGCTCGAGCTGCCTTCGTGGGAGGCGGTCAAGCTTGCGGTCGCGAAGGGAGCGGGGCTCACGGCGATCAGTCGCTTCGCGCTCGATCTCGAGCTCGAGGCAGGGACGCTGGCCGTGCTCGACGTTCCGCGCTGGCGGCTGTCCCGGACGATCTCCATCGTGACCGCCCGGGACGTGCCGCTGACGCCCCCGGCCGAGCGCTTCCTGGCGCTGTTGCGCGATGCCTTCCCGGCCGAGTCGGCCGACCTACCCGCGAACTCGAACCTGCCCGCTCTCGGCACCTCGTTCGTCGGGCGCGAGCAGGAACTGAAGGAGGTCATGGAACTGCCGCGCGGGGCGGCGCGGCTGGTGACGCTCACGGGCCCTGGTGGAAGCGGCAAGACGCGCCTCGCGCTCGAAGCAGCCTCGCGCCTCGTCGAGGAGTTCCGTGACGGGGTCTACCTCGTCGAGCTCGCGGCGATCAGGGAGCCCGAGCTCGTCGTGCCGGAGATCGCGCGGGCGCTCCAGGTCAAGGACCCCTCTGAGCTGCCACAGCGGCTTCGGGGGCAGCGTGTGCTGCTCGTCCTCGACAACCTGGAGCAGATCGTCGAGGCCGGACCGATCGTCGCCGAGCTCCTCGCAGCCGCGGCGGGACTGAAGCTCCTGACGACGAGCCGCACCCCGCTTCGCGTGCGGGGAGAGCACGAATACCGCGTCGAGCCGCTCCTGCTCGAGCAGGCCGTCGCCCTCTTCGTCGAACGCGCCCGCAGCGCGAACCCGCACTTCGAAGCCGACGAATCGGTGTCCTCGATCTGCGAACGTCTCGATCGGCTGCCGCTGGCGATCGAGCTCGCGGCCGCCCGGGCTCGGACCCTCCCGCCGGAGGTCCTCGTGGAGCGGCTCGAACACGCGCTGCCCCTCCTCGTCGGCGGGCCCCGAGACGCTCCCGGCCGGCAGCGGACGCTGCGCGCAACGATCGCATGGAGCTACGACTTGCTCGAGGATCCGGAGCGGTCGTTGTTCTCGCGGCTCGCCGTGTTCGGCGGGAGCTGGACGCTTGCGGATGCGGAAACAGTCTGCGAGGCGGACGAACCGGCACTCGAATCCCTGGTCGACCACAGCCTCCTCTCCCGCGACCGGGACGGAACGGCGCGCTACGCGATGCTGGAAACGGTTCGCGAGCTCGCCTGGGAGCTGCTCGCGGGCGACCCTGACGTTGCCGAACGCTTCCGATTGCGTCATGCGCACCGGTTCCTGGCCCTGGCCGAGGAAGCGCGTCCGTTCGCGCGCGGCCCGAAGGAGCGGGAGTGGCTCGACCGGCTCGAGGCCGAGCTCGACAACTTCCGCGCGGCGCTCCGGTACTGCCTCGAGCGACCGGACGTGCGGCTCGGGCTCAATGTGGCGGAGGCCCTCGAACCGTTCTGGGTGCGCGGCTTTCACCACCGGGAGGGAGTGCGGTGGTTCGAGGAGCTGTTCCGGCTGCGGAACGGGGCGCCGGTGCCGGACGGGCTTCGGGCGAGCGCCCTCGGGATCGCCGCCCGACTGGTGGTGGAGCTCGGCGACCCGGCGAGGGCCAAGCCCTGGTACCGGCAGAGCCTCGCGCTGGCCCGGGCTGCGAACGACGACACGAGTGCGGCCTGGGCGCTGCACGGCCTCGGGCACGTCGCCTGGCTGGAGGGCGAGTCGGCCGAGGCCCGCCGCCGGTTCGAGGAAAGCCTCGAGCTTTTCGTCGCGCTGGGCGAGGATGCGCCCGCGGGGGGCCGGCTCACGTTTCTCGCCGCCGTCGCCCAGGATCAGGGCGACCTGCGGGCGGCCCGCTCGTACCTGGAGCGCGCGCGGGACCACTACGCCGCCGCCGGCGACACCAGCGGGGTTGCCGCGGCGATCCACGGATTCGGCGACGTCGCGCTCGAGGAAGGCGACCCCGGGCTCGCGCTCGCCGCCTACGGCGAGGCGCTCGAGAAGGGGCGTAAAGCCGGGGGGTCGTGGGACCTCGCCCACTTCCTCGGCGGGATCGCGGCCGCATGCGCGGCCCTTGGTCGCGGGCCGGAAGCCGCACGTCTGTGGGGTGCGGTCGAACGTCTCGACGCCGAGCTCGACGTCAAGATCGACAGGAAGCTGTACGAGCGCACACTCGGCGACCTCGATCCCCGGGAGCGCGCGGCGGGGGTGGACCTCGCCACGCAGGAGGCCGTCGCGCTCGGACTCGAGCTCAGCCGCGCCAGCGGTTAGTTATCGGTGTCCTACGGTCGCGTCCGAACGCCTTGGGGCGGAGTCGGACGCCGGGCGGGGCCTGACGGCGCTTGTATTCGGCGCGGTCGATCATTGCGACGGCGCGCTCGACCACATCGGGATCGAAGCCGTCTGAGCTCAGCTCCTCGGCCGAGCGGTCCTCCTCGACGTAGGCGGCGAGCACCTTGTCCAGGTCTGCATACGGCGGTAGCGCGTCCTCGTCGCGCTGATTCTCCCGTAGCTCCGCGCTGGGCGGCCTCTCGATCGTCGTTCCCGGGATCAGCTCGCGGCCGGCCCGCTCGTTCAAATGCTTCGCGAGCCGGAAGACATCGGTCTTGTACACGTCCTTCAGCAGCGCGAAGCCGCCTGCCATGTCTCCGTAGAGCGTCGCATAGCCGACGGAGAGCTCGGACTTGTTTCCGGTCGCGACCAGCAGCCAACCGAACTTGTTCGAGAGCGCCATCAGCAGGACGCCGCGGATCCTCGCCTGCAGATTCTCCTCGGCCAGGTCGGGCTCGCGACCGGCGAAGCTCTCGGAGAGCGCGCGCTCGAACCCGCCGTAGATCTCGTCGATCGGCAGCTCGCGGAAGTCGGCGCCGAGATTCCCGGCGAGCTTCCTGGCGTCCGCGCGCGTCTCCGGCGACGAGTACCTCGAAGGCATCGAGACGCAGTGCACGCGCTCGGCGCCGAGGGCTTCGACCGCGAGCGCTGCCGTCAGCGCGGAGTCGATCCCTCCCGAGACACCGATCACGACGTCGCCGAATCCGTTCTTCTCCACGTAGTCGCCGAGGCCGAGCTCGAGCGCGAGGCGCATCTGCTCGAGCTCGTCGAGGCGCGGGGCGACGGTCGGCGCGACCCGCTCGTTCGTGCGCAGCTCACCCACGTGTACGACGGGCAGGTCAGGGATCTCACCGCGGTCGCGCGCGAGGGCGCGGCGCCGAACGTCTCGCAGGCGCCGGCCGACGGCGTCAACCGGCTCGATGTCCGTGACGAGCAGCGTCTCCTCGAAGCCCGGGGCGCGGGCGATCACGTGCCCCTCCTCGTCGAGCACGAGCGAGTGGCCGTCGAAGATCAGCTCGTCCTGGCCTCCGACGGCGTTGCAGAACGCGACGAAGCAGGCATTGTCGCGCGCGCGCGTGGCGAACATCTCCTCGCGCTCGCGATCGCGGAGCACGTGGAACGGCGAGGCGGAGATGTTCGTCAGCAGCTGTGCGCCGCCGAGGGCGAGCTCCGTCGCGGGCGGCCCAGGCTGCCACATGTCCTCGCAGATCGTCGGCCCGAGGAGCGTCCCGCCGTGCTCGAGCAGGATGGCGTCGCGGCCGGGCGCGAAGTAGCGATCCTCGTCGAAGACGCCGTAGTTCGGTAAAAAGCGCTTCCGGTAGACGGCCTTGATCTCGCCGGCGGCGCACACGGCGCACGCGTTGAAGAGGTCGCGGTCGAACCAGGGAACGCCGACGAGAAGGACGATGCCGCGCGCCGACCGCGCGAGCCGCTCGACCTTCTCGCGTGCGGCCGCGATGAAGCTCGGCCGGAGCAGCAGGTCCTCCGGCGGGTAGCCGGTGACGGCGAGCTCGGGGAAGAGGACGAGGTCGGCCTTTTCGCTCTTGGCCTCTTCGACGCGGCCCAGGATCCGCTCAGCGTTGCCGTCGAGATCGCCGACAACGGTATTGATCTGGGCGAGTGCGATTCGCATGCCTAGTTTTAGCCTATCAGTCGAAAACCTGTCAGCGCCGGAGACGGATCGTGTTCAGGTCGTTGTCTCGAATCTCGCCAGCACGTGCGATGAGGTCCTCGATGTCGTCGTGCTCGGCGTGGATGTAGCGCCCCGCAAGCGCGTCGGCGCGGCCCGAGGCGAGGACGCGGACGAGGCGGGGCGCGAGCTCGGGCGGGGTCCAGGGCGCGTCGTCGGAGAACCCGCTCGTCATCTCGGTCTTGACCAGGCCTGGGCTGATCACGAACACTCGAATCGGCGTGTGCTTGAGGGTCTCGGAGAGCGTCTCGCCGAAGCGGTTGACCGCCGCCTTGCTCGGGGCGTAGGAGAGGCTGCCCGAGCCGGGCAGGTAGCCGGCGCCGCTGCCCGTGATGACGATCCGGCCGCGGCCGCGCTCGAGCATCGACGGCAGCACCGCCCGCGCCGTCAGGTAGACGCCGAGGACGTTCACCTCGAAGACCCGCCACCACTCGTCGGGCTCCGTGTCGACGAGCGGCGTCCTGTCGTCGGGAATGCCGGCGTTCGCGGCGACGAAGTCGATCGGCCCCAGCTCGGCCTCGACCTGCGCGACCATCGCCTCGACGGAAGCCCGGTCGGTCACGTCGGCGACGACGGCGAGGCCGCCGATCTCACCCGCGACCTCTTCGACCTGCGCGCGGGTGCGGGCGCCGACGGCGACGTGCGCGCCGGCGCCGGCGAGCTCGCGCGCGATGCCGGCGCCGATCCCGCGGCCGCCGCCCGTGACGAGCGCGACCTGCCCCTCGAGCTCCCGTTCGCTCACGCGGCGGGACGCTACCTGGCGGGCGACAACGCCGCTGCGATGCTCGCCAGCGCGTCCGGGTTCTCGACCGACGAGAGGTCGCCCG
>DATMIX010000009.1:0-7578 GCA_035554095.1 Gaiellaceae bacterium
GACGGGCCTTTCCCTTGCCCGAAGAGCCGTCACTAGACTCGGCGCGTGGCGGAGCGGCACATCGTCGCGCTCGGCGGCTGGCCCTGGGACGAGCCGGCGGATGCGCCCGTGCACGCGGCCGCGCTCGAGGACTACGTTCTCGCCTTCGCGCGGGGACGGAGGATCTGCTTCGTGCCGACCGCGGCGGCCGACGCGGCCGAGTCCGTCGTCAGGTTCTACTCGGCGTGGCGCGGGCGTGGCGAGCTGTCGCACGTCGGGTTCTTTCCCTGGCCGCCCGAGCGACTGCGCGACATGGTGCTCGGCCAGGATGTGGTCGTCGTCTGCGGCGGGAACACCGCCAACGCGCTCGCGATCTGGCGCACGCACGGGTTCGACGCGGTGCTTCGTGAGGCGTGGGAAACGGGCGTCGTCCTGACGGGCTGGAGCGCCGGAATGATCTGCTGGTTCGAGGCGGGGGTCACAGACTCGTTCGGTCCGCAGCTCGAGCCGTTCCGCGACGGGCTCGGCTTCCTTGCGGGCAGCGCCTGCCCGCATTACGACAGCGAGGAGCTCCGGCGGCCCGTCTACACGCAGGCGGTCGCGAACGGCCTACAGCCCGGCGTCGCCGCCGACGACTGCGTCGCATTGCACTACGCCGGCGCGGAGCTGGTCGAGGCCGTCACGGTGCGGGAAGGCGCGGGCGCCTACCGTGTCGACACCGACGGCGAGCACCCGCTCGACACGCGACTGTTGACCGGCTAGGGCTCGGGGCCGCGGCGCGGGCTCGTGCGGTGTCGGACACGGCCTCGAAGCTGTGCCGCGGTAGGGACTCGAATGTGACGGCAGGCGGCGAAGCCGTTTGATGGAGCGGGTCGCCGTACTGCCTTGCCGGGCCATGCCTCGACGTCGGACACCGTTACGGGAGTGTGACGCGCCCGCCCGCACGGGACACGGCCGGTTGGTCGCGCTCCGCGGCGCGCTGCTTCTGCGGCACCGACGTGTGGTGCGGGTTCCGGGCGGACTGCTTGCCGGCGTGGTAGATCGCGAACCGCTGGCACAGCGACCCGGCCAGCAGGAGCGAACCTGCGGCGACGGCGCCGACTCGGCGCTTGCCGCCGACCGCCATCAGCGCCGTGCCGGCGAGGGTCGTGTTCTTCGCCCACCGCGCGTAGGCGCCGGCACGGCCCTCCCGGTACACGGAGCCGACCGGCTCTCCGAGGCGGCGCTCCATCACCGTCGCCGCCACGAGCTCGGCCACGCCGCCGAGCACGGCGAGCCGTCGTGCGGGCCTGGCGGCTTCGGGCGGAGTCATGATCGCCGCCGCGCCTCCGGCACTCGCCGCGGCACTCGAGGCGAACAGCACCGGCAGCTCGCGCCGGGCTTCGTGCCAGGCCGGCACGACGGACTGGGCCACGAGCGCGCCCGTGTACGTCGCCTGCGCCGGGCCGAGCAGGCCGGCGACAACCTGGGCGAACGTCCGCAGTCGCGGCATCACTCCGAGCAGCTGGCACGCGGCCGCGACGGACGTCGTCGTCCCCTCGGCGAAGAAGATCCACGTGCCGACGCTCATCGGCGACGTGACCTTGAAGACGCGCATCATGTTGACGAACTTCGCGGGCCGGCCGAGGTCCTTGATCAGAAAGTACGGGCTGACCACGACCCCCGAGGCCGCCGCTCCCAGCGCCGAGAGTCGCAGCCGCTCGTTGTGCGAGGCGATGGCCCCGAGCGAGAGCAGATCCGAGGCCCCAGCAAGTCCTCCGAAAAAGAAGTAGAGCGGGATCTCGGGCTTCCAGACCGGCTCCTTGATGATCGGACGCCCGTAGTACGAGAGTGTGTCGCCGGGCTGCGTCCCGGTCACGTTGCCCCTCCGAGGAACGAGGCGGCGACGCCGATCGCGAGCGCGGCGGCCGCCGCGGCGGCCGCCGCCCAGGTGGTCTTCAGGTGGACGGTCGGATCGACAGGGTCCGGCGGCAGCCCGTAGACCTCCGGCTCGTCGAGCAGGAGGAAGAATGCGCCGGCACCGCCGACGCCGTCCCGCTCGTCCGCGAGGTAGAGACGTGCCTCCGTGACGCCGGCCTCCACGAGGTCGCCGCACCGCTCGCGTGCGCGCTCGACAAGCTCGTCGAGCGGGCCGAACTGAATCGAGTCGGTCGGGCACGCTTTCGAGCAGGCGGGCTCGAGCCCGTCCTCGAGCCGGTCGTAGCAGAGCGTGCACTTGTGCATGCCACCGTCACCGCCGACCTCACGCTTGTCGATCACCCCGAACGGGCACGCCGTCACGCAGTAGCCGCACCCGTTGCAGACGTCGTCCTGGATCACGACCGTGCCGAACTCGGTCCGAAAGATCGCTCCCGTCGGGCAGACGTCAAGGCAGCCGGCGTGCGTGCAGTGCTTGCAGACGTCGCTCTCCATCAGCCAGCGGAAGTCCTGGCGCCCGGGCTTCAAGGGATCCGGCGCAGCCTGCTCAACGAAGGCGACGTGACGCCACGTGTTTGCGTTCAGCTCACCGGTGTTGTCGTACGAATGCCCGGTCCACGCAAGCCCGTCGGGCGGGATGAGGTTCCACTCCTTGCAGGCGACCTCGCAGGCCTTGCAGCCGATGCAGATCGACGTGTCCGTGAAGAAGCCGAGGCGCCGTTGAGACGCGCCGCCGTGGGTCCGCTGGCCGTCGCCGAGCTTCATGCCGAGTCGTCCACCACCTGCGGGTAGCCCGCAACGAGATCGAGCACTTCGCGGCCCCGCGGCCGCCGGCCGGGGCGGATGTCGCAGGAGGCGGCCTTCACCTCCTGGATGTGGACGTTCGGGTCCAGGGCGATAGGGAAGAGCTCGTTCGCCGCGTCTCCCGTCGTCAGTCCGCGCACGCCCCAGTGGTAGGGGAGACCGACCTGCTCGAGCCGCCTTCCGCCGACGTCCAGCGGTTGCAACCGGTCGGTGACCATCACGCGCGCCTCGACCGCAGTCCTTGCCGTGACGATGGTCGCCCAGCCGCCGTGCTCGAGCTCTCGCTCGCGCGCCAGGCCGGACGAGACCTCGCAGAAGAGCTCGGGCTGGAGCTCGGACAGGTAGGGCAGAGTCCGGCTCATCCCGCCGGCTGTGTGGTGCTCGGTGAGGCGATAGGTCGAGAGGACGTACGGGTACGCCTCGTCGCCGGGCGGGTTGTAGGGATTCTCCTCGCGCGCGACGAGCTGGCGGGTCGGGTTCGCGCGCTGGGTGTACAACGGGTTGTCGAACGGAGACTCGTGGGGCTCGTAGTGGGTCGGGATCGGCCCGTCCATCAGTCCGGCTGCGGCGAACAACCACCCCCGCCCGTCGGCCTGGAGGATAAAGGGATGGTCGCCGGCGATCGCGTCCTCGGCCCTGGCTCCGTCCGGCGGCACGAAGGTCGGCGGCTTGTCCTCCTGAAAGTCGGGATTGTCCTCGCCGACCCACCTCTTCTGGGCCGTGTCCCACCAGACGAGCCGCTTCCGCTCCGACCACGGCTTTCCGTCCGGGTCGGCGGAGGCTCGGTTGTAGAGGATCCGGCGGTTGAGCGGCCACGCCCAGCCCCACTGATCGGCGATCCAACTCTGCTCGCGCCCCGGGACCTTCCGAGCCGGCTTGTTCTCCTCGGCGGCGTAGGAGCCGCAGTAGAGCCAGCAGCCCGACGCGGTCGAGCCGTCGTTCTTCAAGTCGGCGTACGTCCCCAATGCCTTCCCGTCCGGGCCGACCCCGTTGATCTCGCGGAGCACCTCGTCGGCGCTCGGATCCTGGTGCCGCCCGCTCGTCGCGTACTCCCAGGTCAGCTCGAGCACGGGCCTGTCAGGTGCCTCGCTCGAGTCCGCGAGCCGCTCCCGCACCTTGCGGCCGAGGTGGTAGACGAACCACAGATCGGATCGGCGGTCGCCCGCCGGCTCCAGAGCCTTGAAGTGCCACTGCAGCAACCGTTGGGTGTTCGTGAATGCCCCGTCCTTCTCGACGTGTGCTGCCGCCGGCAGGAGGAAGACCTCCGTGCCGATGCTCTTCGTCTCGAGCTCGCCCGTCTCGAGCTCCGGGGCGTCCTTCCAGAAGGTTGCGCTCTCGATCTCGAACAGGTCACGGACGACGAGCCAGTCGAGCTCCGCGAGCGCAAGTCGTTGCAGCTTCGCGTGCGCCGACCCGACCCCCGGGTTCTCTCCGAACAGGAAAAAGCCCTTGACCTTTCCGTCGAGCATGTCGAACGCGGTCTGGTAGGTCGAGTGATCCCCGTCGATCTTCGGCAAGTAGTCGAAGCAGAAGTCGTTCTCCTTGGTCGCGTGCGCGCCCCACCAGGCCTTCAGCTGGCTGATCAGGTACGCATCGAAGTGCCCCCACCACCCGGTCGAGCCGGCGTGGTTCTCGAGGTGTGCCGCCAGGTCGGTGTCCGTCTGCGCGTGCGGCATGGGCAGGTAGCCGGGAAGGACGTTGTAGAGCGTCGCCATGTCGGTCGAGCCCTGGATCGAGGCGTGGCCCCGGAGGGCGACGATGCCGCCGCCCGGGCGACCGACGTTTCCAAGCAGCAGCTGAATGATCGCCGCGGCCCGGATGTACTGGACGCCGACCGTGTGCTGCGTCCAACCGACCGAGTAGACGATCGCCGACGTGCGCTCCCGCCCCGAGTTCGCGCAGAGCGACTCCGCGACGTCGACGAACTGCTCCTCGGTGCAGCCGCAGATCCGGGCGACCATGTCCGGCGTGTAGCGGCTGAAGTGCTTCTTCAGGAGCTGGAAGACGCAACGCGGGTGCTGCAGCGTCGGATCTTCCTCGGGCGGCTCGCCGTGCTGGAACGAGCCCGACTGCGCGCCGTGGCCGGACTGCTCCCCCTTCGTGCCGCCCTTCGCGCGCTCACCCGCGGTCTCCTGGATCTCCATTCCGGCGTAGTGCCACGACGATGTGTCGTAGACGCGGGTGTCAGGGTCGAAGCCCGAGAAGAAGCCGTCGAGGTCCTCGGTGTCGCGAAAGCGCTCGTCGATGATCACCGGCGCGTTGGTGTAGTGCTTGACGTACTCGTCGAACCACCGCTCGTGCTCGAGGATGTAGTTGACGACCCCGCCGAGAAAGGCGATGTCGGAGCCGGCGCGGATCCGCACGAACGCGTTCGCCATCGCGCTCGTGCGCGTGAAGCGCGGGTCGACGTGGATCACCTTCGCGCCCTTCAGCCGGGCCTCCATCACCCACTGGAAGCCGACCGGGTGGTTCTCGGCCATGTTCGAGCCCATGATCAGGATGCAGTCCGAGTGGGCTAGGTCCTGCTGGAAGCCCGTGGCGCCGCCCCGTCCGAACGAGGTCCCCAGACCGGTGACCGTGGAGCTGTGTCATATCCGTGCCTGGTTCTCGACCTGGACGATGCCGAGACCCATGCACAGCTTCTTGATCAGGTAGTTCTCCTCGTTGTCGAGCGTCGCGCCGCCGAGGCTCGCGATCCCCAGCGTGCGGTCGAGCCTGTTCCCCTTGCCGTCCGAGGCCTGCCAGGTGGAGCGGCGGGTCTCGACGACACGGTCGGCGATCATGTCCATCGCCTCCTCGAGCTCGAGCTCCTCCCACTCGGTGGCGTAGGGCCGGCGATATTTGACCTTCTCGAGCCGCCGCGGGGAGGTGACGAGGCTCTTCGACGCGGCTCCCTTGGGGCAGAGTCGCCCCCGCGAGATGGGACTGTCGGGGTCGCCCTCGATTTGGTCGACCTTGCCGTCGCGGATGTAGACGAGCTGTCCGCAGCCGACGGCGCAGTAGGGGCAGATCGACTTCGTCACCTGCTCGGCGCCCGCGATCCGGGGCCTCAGGCGCTCCGTCCGCTCCGAAGTGACCGCCTTGCCGAGCCCCAGCGGGTCGCCTTCGGCGGCCTGGCGCAGAACCGGCCAGCGAGCGATCAGCTTTCCGAGCTCCAACCCAGCGACCTCCTAGCCCGATGCACGGGAGTTGAAACAGCGTCGACGCGCCGGCCGTTCCGGCCTCGACCGCGGCACCCGGGCCGCGACCGGAGCGCGAGTTTAAATCTTCGTACTACGAAATTTGTCCCCGGGGAGGGGTCGGAGAAACGCGCAGCTCCAGCACGTCGGGGCGGTGGTAGTGACCCGCGGGGTCGAAGCGCTGGCGTTCCTCGTCGAGGCGAGCGGGCTCGAGCTCCGCGTAGAGGATCGCTTCCTCGTCGTAGGCGGGGCCGGCCAGGTACGAGCCGTCGGGTGCGAGGATCGCGCTGCCGCCACGGCCGACGATGTCCGTCCCGTCGAGCAGGTGCCTCAGCGGGAAGTCAGCCGGATACGAGGCCGCGCGCTGGAAGTGCGAGGGGCTGATGACGAAGGCTCGCGACTCGCGGGCGATGTGAACCAGCGTCGCCTGCCACGCGTCGGCGTCGTCGGCCGTCGAGGCCACATAGATCTCGACTCCCGACTCGTAGAGCGCGAAGCGCGCGAGCGGCATGTAGTTCTCCCAGCAGATCAGTCCGCCGATTCGGCCGAGGTCGGTCTCGATCGCGCGGAGCCCACTTCCGTCGCCCTGGCCCCAGACGAGGCGCTCGTGATTCGTGGGGACGAGCTTGCGGTGCTTCAGCGCCAGCGACCCGTCGGGGGCGTGGTAGAGCAGCGTGTTGTAGAGCGTCCCCGGTCGCTCGGGGTCGCGCTCGGTCACCCCGGTGACGAGCCAGGCCTCGTGCTCGCGTGCGATCTCGCCGAGACGATCCGCGGCCTCGCCGGGCACCTCGAGCGACTCGCGCGCCAGGAGCGCGAACGCCTCCTTCGCACCGGGCTCCGCCCAGCCGGCGAGAGCGCGCGCCCACACCGATGAGGGATATGCCGGGATGAACGCCTCGGGGAAGACGAGCAACCTGGCGCCGTTGTGGGTGGCCTCGGCAGCGAGCGAAGCGAGCTTCTCGACCGTCGCGTCGCGGTCGAAGATGACGGGCTCGGCCTGGATGCAGGCCACGGTGACGGGCGCGCGCATGGCGCCATTGTGGCGTCCGGCGGCGTCAGCGGACGCGGAAGCGTGCGTACATGCCTCGCGCTCGATGGTCGGCCACCGAGCACCAGAGGCGGTAGACGCCCGGGCGCAGGCGCAGGTCGAGCTCGTGGCGGCCGCGGGGCTTCGTCTCCGCGACGCCGTAGGTTCTCCAACCGCCGATGCGGCGCAGGCGCAGGTCGTGCACGTCCTCGCCGAGGTTGACGAGCTCGATGATCGCAGGGCCAGGCTTCAGCGTCGTCCGCGAGAGCGTGAAGCGGAACTCCTTGGCGGTGACGCCCAGCCGGGCGGGCGCTGCGGCCGTGGGTGTCAATAGCCCGGCAACCGCGGCGCCGACGACGACGAGCTTCGTCACGAGATCAGCGCGGGCCGGGCGAACGAGCGCGCGTTGGGGATCACGCGCTCGGCGTCGACACCGAGCCACTGCTCGAGCAGCGCCGAGTAGACGCCGCGGAAGTCGGCCGTCGCGCGCAGGTTGCCCTGCTCGTCCAGGCCCGAGCCGAGACCGGGGAACTCCCCGATCATCCGGCCGCGGGCGCGTGCGCCGATCAGGAGGCCGAGCCCGCCAGCGCCGTGGTCGGTCCCGTCCGAGCCGTTCTCCCGCACGCGCCGCCCGAACTCCGACCACACGTGGACGAGGACGCGATCTGCGAG
>DATMIX010000010.1:0-34162 GCA_035554095.1 Gaiellaceae bacterium
GGCCGCGCCCATCAGGCCCACGAGCGCCTCGGCGAGCGCGAGCTGATCGCCCGAGTACGGAACCCGGTCGTTCATCAGCTGGACGACGCCGACGACGCGGCCCTCGTGCTTGACCGGGATCATCATCGCGGCCTGGACGCCGGGCGGGCCCTCGTCCGGAAGCTTGCGGATCTGACCCTCCCGGTCGACGTCGTAGAAGACCCCGCGCGGATCCTTGACCTGCTCTGCGACGTCGTTCACGAGCAAGGCCTCGCCGGTCATGATCACCCGGCTCTGCATCCCGCCGCCCTCCCGGTTCAGAGGCAGCGGCGGAAAGATGTCGGGCTGGAGACGGTTGCCGTCGACCCACGCGTAGTCGCAGCGGATCAAGCCTTCCGTCTCGTCGTACGACGAGACGACGACTCCACCGTGCGGGACGGCCTCGGCGAGCAGGTCGCGAAACCGGTCGTGGATACGCCCCGGCTCGAGGGTCTCGTTCAGATAGCGCGCCGCCTCGAGCAGGAGGCGGGCCCGATCCGGCTGCTGGTGGAGCTCGAACACCCTCTGATCATGCACTCCGGCGCTAGACTTTTGGCGCCCGGTATCCGCTACGGAACTGGAGCTTCATGTTCGAGAGCATCAACGTAATCGGCCGCGGTCGAGTCGGCAGCACGATTGCCGCCCGGCTGGAAGAGCGGGGCGTCGAGCTGAGCGAGGACGCGGAGCTCACCCTCCTCTGCGTCCCGGACGCGGCCATTTCGACCGTGTCCAGGGGTCTGACCCCGGGACACGGCTGGCTGGCACATGTGAGCGGCGCGACGCCGCTGGCGGCGCTCGATCCCCATACGCGCCGCTTCGGGCTCCACCCGCTCCAGACGTTCACGCTCGCGCGCGGCCCGGAGCAGCTCGACGGCGCGTTCGCTGCCGTCACGGCCGAGAGCGACGAGGCGCGGTCGCGTGGCTTCGAGCTCGCGCGGCTGCTCGGGCTCGAGCCGTTCGAGCTCGCGGACGACGCACGGCCCCTCTATCACGCCGGCGCGGCCATCGCCTCGAACTACCTCGTCACGCTGCACCGTGTCGCGTCGGAGCTCTTCCGGGCGGCCGGCGCGCCGCCGGAGGCACTGGTGCCGCTGATGCGCCGGACCATCGAGAACGGGTTCGAGCTGACCGGCCCCATCGAGCGCGGCGACTGGGAGACGGTCGAAGCGCACCGGGAGGCGATCCGTGCCACGAAACCCGAGCTCGAGCCCCTCTACGACGTGCTGGCGGAGGCGACCCGGACGTGAAGACGATCCGTACGGTCACCGAGTTGCGGGCCGAGCGCGCCCGGAGCGACGGCACGGTGGGGCTCGTCCCGACGATGGGGGCGTACCACGACGGCCACCTCGCCCTCTTCCGCGCCGCGGCGAGCGAGAACGATCTCGTCGTCGCGAGCCTCTTCGTCAACCCGGCGCAGTTCGGCGCGGACGAGGATCTGGCGACCTATCCGCGCGACGAGGAACGGGACGCGCGGCTGGCCGAGCGGTCAGGCGTCGACGTCCTGTTCGCACCGTCGGCCGATGAGCTCTACGGGCCCGGCTACCAGACCTGGGTCGACGTCGAGGAGCTCGGCCGGCGGCTCGAGGGCGAGTTTCGGCCGGGACACTTCCGGGGCGTCGCGACCGTCTGCCTGAAGCTGTTCAATCTGGCCCGGCCGGATCGCGCCTACTTCGGGCAGAAGGACGCCCAGCAGGTGGCGGTCGTAAGGCGGATGGTCCTCGACCTCGACCTCGAGGTGGAGATCCGCGCCCTGCCGACCGTCCGGGACGAGGACGGGCTCGCCCTCTCTTCGCGCAATGCCTACCTCTCCCCGGAGGAGCGCGAGCGCGCCCGAGCGCTGCCCCGTGCGCTCCAGACGAGGGATCCCGAGACCGCGCGGTCCCGGCTGGACGGCCTCGACATCGACTACCTCGAGATCGCCGACTTCGACCCCCCGGTCCTCGCGGCCGCCGTGCGCGTCGGCAAGACGCGCCTGATCGACAACGTCGTCCTCGACAAGGAGCACGCATGAGCACGCGCCCCCGCACCCCCGGACCTGCAACGCCCGCACCGGGCAAGCTCGCTCTGCCCGAGCTGGTCGAGTCGAAGCGACGCGGCGACAAGATCGTGATGGTCACCGCGTACGACGCCCCCGGCGCGCGGCTTGCCGATGCGGCCGGAATCGACCTCATCCTCGTCGGCGACACGGCCGCGATGGTCGTCCTCGGCCACGACTCGACCGTGCCCGTGACGATGGAGGAGATGCTCTTCCTGACGCGCTCCGTCGCGCGGGCCGCGAAGCGGCCCCTGATCGTCGGCGACATGCCGTTCGGGACCTACGAGGCTTCGGACGACGACGCGGTGCACAACGCGATCCGGTTCGTGAAGGAGGCCGGCGCGGACGTGGTCAAGCTCGAAGGGGCCGGTTCGTCCGTCTCCCGGGTCGAGGCGATCACCGGGGCAGGCGTGGGCGTCATGGGCCACGTCGGCCTCACGCCGCAGTCCGCCACGGTCCTCGGCGGCTTCAAGGCTCAGGGGCGAACCGCCGGGCAGGCACGACGGCTGTACGAGGACGCCCTCGCGCTCCAGGCCGCCGGCTGCTTCGCAGTCGTCCTCGAGGCAGTTCCCGCCGCCGTCGCCGCTCGGATCACCGAGGCGCTGAGCGTGCCGACGATCGGCATCGGCGCGGGGGCAGCCTGCGACGGCCAGGTGCTCGTCTACCACGACCTGCTCGGGCTTTACGAGGGGCGCGCCCCGCGCTTCGTGAAGCGTTACGCCGATCTGGCGGACGAGATTCGCGGCGCCCTCGCTGCCTACGCGGCCGACGTCCGCGAGGGCCGCTTCCCGGAAGAGCAGCACACCTACTCGATCCCGGAGGAAGAGCTGGCGGAGTTCGAGGCCGAGCTAGCCGAAGAGCTGCAGCGCTAGGTCGGCAACGACGGCCAGAGCGGCGAACGCCCCGACGGCCGCCGTCGTCCGGGTCCACGTCCACCGGCAAACGACGCGGATCCCGATCGCGAGAAGCACGACCCCCCAGAGCGCGAACCCCAGCTCCAGCACCCTGAACGTTGCGGCGCCGGCTCCCGAATCCGACCCTCCGCTTCGGAAGATGTCTCCGCCGTAGAGCGCGAGCCGGATCGGCAGCAGCACGAGCGAGAGCACGATCGGGACGGCCGCGAGCGTGAGCAGGTGCCGTGCCTGCCGGTAGCTGGCATGCCCACCGAGGAGCTCGAGGGCGATGAACAGGACACCGCCGGCGAGCCAGTAGTTGAGGATCCCTACGAGCAGACCGGCGATGAACAGCCAGACCGGGATCACGATCCCGCGCCGCAGCGGATCGTCCGCGAAGTCGCCGGCGGTCGAAGACAGGAGGGTGAGAGCTAGGCCCACGAGGAACGCGATCGCCGCGATCACTTCCTGGCGGTCTTCGGCCGCCTCGCGCGTGTCGTCGCGGAGCTCCGCGAAGACCCGCGAGGGCGCCTGGGTGACGAGCAGCGCCCGCACCCACCAGGCTCGGCTTTCGTCGCTGGGTTTCGCCTCGGCCCCGGCCTCGCCCACCGGGCCAGCCTAACCGTCAAGGACGCCGCCGAGGGCTCGCGCTCCCCAAAGGCGGCCAGCCCTTTTGTCAAGCCGAGAATGACGATTTTGGGGTCAAGTCGAACGCCCTCGCGGCCGATGGTGATTGGCGGCGACTGCCCCTCGAACGAAGGAGATCCTGATCATGAAGTTTTCCATGCGGCCTGCGCGCGAAGGCAAGCGCGCCACATCCACCACGCGAAAGCTGCTGGCGACGATCGCCGTCCTCGGCGCCGCCGCGAGCATCGCCGGGCTTGGAACGTACGCGACGTTCACGAGCACGACCTCGGAGAGCCATGCGATCTCTTCGGGCACCGTGACGATCGCGCTCGGCGCGACCGGCGCCTCCACCAACCGCCTGAACATCGGCGCCTCGGGAGTCGCCCCAGGAGACACCATCCAGCGCAGCGTCGACCTGACGAACTCGGGGTCGCTCGACCTGGCTTCGGTGACGCTGACCACGACCGCGTCGCCGAGCTCGCTCCTCGACACGGACGCGGCCAACGGCCTCCAGATGGTGATCGACAAGTGCTCGGTCGCCTGGACCGAGTCCGGGCCTCCGTACACGTACACGTGCGGCGGCGCGACGTCGTCGGTTGTCGCCTCGCGAGCCGTGATCGGCAGCAACATCGCGCTCTCGAACCTCGGCGCCACGACGGCGGGGGCGACCGACCACCTCCGCGTCACGCTGACGCTCCCGAGCGGGGCCGGCAACACGCTTCAGAACCAGTCGTCGACGATCAGCTACGCGTTCACCGGCACGCAGCGCGCCGCCACCAACAAGTAGCGGCAGCTCGATGCCGGCTGGGATCTCCAGCACCCGGAGAAGCGCCGCGATCGCGGCGCTTCTCCGGCCGTTGCGAACGCTCGCGGCGTTCGGCGCCCGGCTCGCGCTGGTCCTGGCCGCGCTCGCCTTGATCGGCTTCGGCCTGCTCCCTCGAACCGGCTGGTACCGACCGGTGACCGTGCTCTCGGGAAGCATGCGGCCGGCGTTCTCGCCGGGCGACGTCGTCCTCCTGAGGCCCGAGCGCATCTCCGAGGTTCGCGTCGGACAGGCGATCAGCTACCGGATCCCGGTCGGCGATCATCACGTGCAGACGCATCGCGTGATCGCGGTCCTCCACCGCGGCGGCCACGTTGCTGTGCGGACGAAGGGAGACGCGAACGCCGCGCCGGATCCGTGGACCGCTCGGCTCCATGGGACGACAGCGTGGCGAGTACGCGCCGTCGTGCCCAAGGCGGGCTGGGTGCTCTTCTGGTTCCGGACGCCGCTCGTTCACACGCTGACCGTGTTCCTCGCTCCCCTGCTGCTCGTCCTGCTCGCGCTGCTTCGAATCTGGAGGCCAACGGTCGAGCCCGAGAAATCCGATGTCGCGCGCGCCCCGGCAGCCTGATCCGGTGGCGCGCTTCGCCCGCTGGGGCGCGGCCCTCGGCGCCGCGCTGGCGCTCTTCGTCGCGACCTCGGTCGCGCTCGCCGCGTTCACGGGAACCGGGACGGGCGGAGGGGGCGCGGTTGCGACCAAGCGCGTCTTCGCGGGAGTGCGATCCGCGTGGCCGTGGGATGTGCGCGACGCATCGGGCGGCGGCGCCGAGACGAACTCGTCCGACGCGCTCTCCTACGCAGACACGGTCGTCAAGACGACCGGCAACTGGACGAGCGCCTTCTCGGCGACGAGGTTCGACGATTTCGACTTCAGCGCCGGCCGCCCGGCCGGGATAGCCGTCTCGAGCGCGACCTTCAACTTCACGTTCGCGCCGAGCAGGTCGAACGACGACGCCTGCTTCTACATCGAGGTCCGGCGCGCATCCACGAACGCACTCCTCGGCACGCACGGCAGCTCCGCGACCCCGTCGGCGTGCGCGACGTCCGGCGCGCAGGTCGCGGCAAACGTGAGCATCTCTGCGGAGGTGACGACGACCGACATCGCGAACGACCTGCGCATCCGGGTCTACGCCAACCAGAGCGGCGGCAAGGCGATCAAGATCGAGCTCGCGGCCGTCAGCGTCACGACGCCCAACGACACGGCGACCCTGCTCGAGCGACGCTGGGACGACGAGTCGACAGGCGCGGCCGCCGTGACGATCTGGCCCACCTACACGACAGACGGCACCGGCTACGCCTCGGTCGGCAACTTCGCGACGACGTTCAACACGGCGCGCTACCTCAAGCTCACGCCGAACGCGGCGGTTCCCACCGGCGCGACGATCACGAGCGCCCAGGCGCAGCTCGCGTACAAATCCGTCACGGGCGGCGACCAGACGTGCTGGTACTTCGAGGTCTACAACGGCGCGACCCTGATCGGGACGCACGGAAGCTCGGGCACGCCCGTCTCGTGCAACTCGACGGCGAGCTACGTCACGGACAGCGTCCCGGTCCCGGAGGTCGACACCGCCGCCGAGGCGAACAACGTCGTCCTCAAGGTCTACATGAAGAACTCGGGCAGCCGGAAGGCGACCGTCGACCTCGTCCAGCTCGACGTCAACTACTACCTCAATTGAGGCGCACGATGATCTCGGCGAGACTCCGTCCGGCCGCGGCCCCGCTGGCGATCGCCGCTGCGGTCCTGGCGCTCGGGACGGCCGCCGCTCCTGCGGGGAGCCTGCGGACCGTTCGGCCCGCGCCGAAGCTCGTCGTGACACCAGCGAGGCTCGCACCCGCGCAGGCGATCGCCCCGGGTGACCGCGTCGAACGGCTCGTCGAGCTCCGGCGTCGCGGACGAGGACGCCTCGCCGCCGCTTTCTTCCACGCTCGCGCCAGGAAGAGCTCCGCGCTCGACAGCGACAGGCAGCACGGCCTTCGGGTCGCGATCGACCGCTGCTCGAAGCGCTGGAGCCGCCGCGGTACGGGCTACGTCTGCCGCGGCAAGCGGGTGAGCATCCTCGCGCAGCGACCGTTTGCCGGGCGCACGAAGCTAAAGCTCAAGCGCCTCGCGCTCGGCGCCGAGCAGCCGTCCCATCTGCGGCTGGTCCTGACGCTGCCGGCGGACGCTGGCAACGCGCTGCAGGGGCGTTCGACCGAAGCCCGGTATTCGGTCGTCGGCGTCGCCGCCAGACGCTAGCTAGGCCGCGGCGGGAGTCCGCTCTCGCAGGATCTCCCGGAGGAAGCTGCCGGTGAACGACTCCTCGACCTCCGCTACCTGCTCCGGCGTCCCGGCTGCGACGATCTCGCCGCCTGCCTCGCCGCCCTCCGGGCCGAGGTCGACGATCCAGTCGGCCTGCTTGATCACGTCGAGGTTGTGCTCGATCACGAGCACGGTGTTGCCCGAATCGACGAGCCGCTGCAGCACGTCGAGCAGCTTCTCGATGTCCGCGAAATGCAGGCCGGTCGTCGGCTCGTCGAGGATGTAGAGCGTCCGGCCGGTCGCCACCTTCGAGAGCTCCTTGGCGAGCTTGACCCGCTGGGCCTCGCCGCCCGAAAGGGTCGTCGCCGGCTGGCCGAGCTTGACGTAGTCGAGGCCGACATCGTGGAGCGTCTGGAGCTTGCGCCGGAGCTTCGGGATCTTGGCGAAGAACGAAAGCGCCTCCTCGACCGACATCGCCAGGACGTCCGAGATCGACTTGCCCTTGAACCGCACCTCCAGGGTCTCGCGGTTGTACCGAGCTCCCTTGCACGTCTCGCACGGAACGTAGACGTCGGGCAGGAAGTGCATCTCGATCTTGATCTGACCGTCGCCCTTGCAGGTCTCGCACCGCCCGCCGCGGACGTTGAACGAGAACCGGCCCGGCTTGTACCCGCGCACCTTCGCCTCGGGCGTCAGCGAGTAGAGCTCGCGGATCGGCGTGAAGAGGTCGGTGTAGGTCGCGGGGTTGGACCGCGGCGTCCGGCCGATCGGGGACTGGTCGATGTCGATCACCTTGTCGAAAGCCTCGATCCCCTCGACGCTCGCGTGCTCTCCGGGCTTCACGCGGAGCTTGTGCAGCCGGTTTGCGAGGGCCTTGTAGACGATCTCGTTCACGAGCGTCGACTTGCCGGAGCCCGAGACGCCCGTGACGCAGATGAACTTTCCGACCGGGAACTCGACGTCGATGTCCTTCAGGTTGTGCATCGATGCGCCCTTGATCCAGAACGAGCCGCCGTCCTCCTCGCGACGGTCCGGCACGGCGATCGAGCGCTCGCCCGAGAGAAACTGTCCCGTCACGGACTTCTTGTTTCGCTGAACCTTCCGCGCCGGCCCCTCGGCGACGACGTGGCCGCCGTGCTCGCCCGCGCCCGGCCCCATGTCGACGAGGTGGTCGGCCGCGCGCATCATCTGCTCGTCGTGCTCGACCACCAGCACGGTGTTGCCGAGATCGCGCAGGCGCTCGAGCGTCCCGATCAGCTTGCCGTTGTCGCGCTGGTGCAGGCCGATCGAAGGCTCGTCGAGGATGTAGAGCACTCCCACGAGCTGCGACCCGATCTGCGTCGCGAGCCGGAGGCGCTGCGCCTCGCCCCCGGAAAGGGTCTTCGCGGCACGGTCGAGGTTGAGGTAGCCAACGCCCACGTTGTCGAGGAAGCTCAGCCGCTCGCGAATCTCCTTGATCACCCGCGCGCCAATCAGCTGCTCCGTCTCGGTCAGCTCGAGCGCGTCCAGGAACTCGATCGCGCGCGTGACCGACATCCGCGTGAAGTCGTGGATGTTCTCCTCGCCGACCGTGACCGCCAGGACCTCGGGCTTCAGGCGGGCGCCGTGGCAAACCGGGCAGGGGCGGAAGCTCATGTACTCCTCGATCCGCTCGCGCTGCTGGCTCGAATCGGTGTCCCGGTACCGCCGCTCGAGGCTCGGGACGAGCCCTTCGAAGGCCATCGTGTAGGCGCGGCGGCGGCCCATCCGGTTGCGGTACGACACGTAGATCCGCTCGCCGTCGGTGCCGTAGAAGAACAGGTTCTGGTGCTCCTCGCTCAACTCCTGCCAGGGCCTCTCGAGGTCGATCTCGTAGCGGTCGGCGATCGCCTGGATCACCGACTCGTAGAAGCCCGAGTTGCCGAGCGACCAGGGGACGAGGGCGCCTTCGCCGATGGAGAGGGTCGGGTCGGGGATCAGCAGGTCGGGGTCGATCTCCTGCTGCGCGCCGAGACCGGTGCAGCGCGGGCAGGCGCCGTGCGGTGAGTTGAACGAGAAGATCCGCGGCTGCAGCTCGGGCAAGGAGACGCCGTGCTCGGGACACGCGAACTTCTCGCTGAACGTGAGCTCCTCGCCGTCCACCACGTCGATGACAACGAGACCGTCCGCGAGCTGCGCAGCGGTCTCGACGGACTGCGCGAGACGCGTCCGGAGATCCTCCTTCAGCACGAGGCGGTCGACGACGACCTCGACCGTGTGCTTGAACTTCTTGTCGAGCTCGGGAACGCCCTCCTCGAGCAGGTGCTGCTCTCCGTCGACCTTCACCCGCGAGAAGCCTTCGGCCTGGAGATGCTCGAAGACGTCCTTGTATTCCCCCTTGCGGTCGCGGACGACGGGCGCGTTGACGGTGAAGCGCGTCCCGGCCGGCAGCTGGAGGATCTGGTCGACGATCGAGTCGAGGCTTTGGCCCTCGATCGGGCGTCCGCAGATCGGGCAGTGCGGCTTCCCGATCCGCGCGTAGAGCAGGCGCAGGTAGTCGTAGATCTCCGTGACCGTGCCGACGGTCGAGCGCGGGTTGCGCGAGGTCGTCTTCTGGTCGATCGAGATCGCCGGCGACAGGCCGTCGATCGAGTCGACGTCCGGCTTCTCCATCATCTGCAGGAACTGGCGCGCATAGGCCGAGAGCGACTCGACGTAACGCCGCTGGCCCTCGGCATAGATCGTGTCGAAGGCGAGGCTCGACTTGCCGGACCCGGAGAGCCCTGTCACGCAGATGAGCGCGTTCCGGGGCAAGCGGACGTCGATGTCCTTCAGGTTGTGCTCACGCGCGCCGTGGACGACGAGCTCGTCGGCAGGAGCCATAACCGGCCCAGTTTAGCGACGGGGATCGGACGAACACGTGTTCGCTCAGGGCCGATTTTGGCGGTCGAAAGCGGGCGGTACGGCTGTCCTAGGAGACGCTGCTCTCGACGTCGGAACGGCTCACGAGCAGCGCTCCGACCGCGACGAGCAGTGCCGCGTAGGTGAGACAGGTGATCACTGCCGGCCAGAGCCCGAGGCGGGCCGCGTTCCCGTCGCGGTGCGCGACGATCACGGCGGCGACGGCGTGCCCCGGCGCGAAGCTGGCGTCGTCGCCGACGACGTTGATGATCGCCTCGCCGATCAGCAGCCAGACCAGGATCAGGACGACCGCGAGCGTCTGCCGGCGTAGGATCGCGCCGACGCCGACGCCGATCGCGGCCGCGAGCGCAGACGCGGCGAGCGCGCCGAGAAAAGGGGTCAGCGTGCCGCCGCCGAGCTCGAGCGGGATTCCCCTGCCCTCGTACCACAGCTCGGCCAGCACCAGCGTCACGGCGCAGCCGAACGCCGCCAACCCGATCGCCGCCAGCACGGCCGCCGCGAGCTTCGCGCCGAGCAGCCGCTCCCGGGTGGGTACGGCGAGGAAGCTCTGGTTGATCGTCCCGTGGGCGTATTCCGCCGTCACGAGCACCGCACCGAGCAGCACGGCGAGGACGGCCGCCAGGCCGGCGTACTCCACGATCATGCGCTGGGTGTCGGGGGCCGAGAGGCTGGTGGCGTCGTCACTGCCGACGTGGACGGAGATGACGAGGACGAGGACGGCGAGCAGGCCAAGGCCGTACCACAGCAGAAGCCGGGTCGTGAAGGCTTTCAGCAGCTCGGCGCGGACGACTTTCACGGCGCGGAGTCTCCCGTGAGCTCCAGGAATGCCTCCTCGAGGGTGCCGGTCTCGGCGACGAGCTCGTGGAGCGCGATGCCGCTCTCGGCCGCGAGGTCGCCGATGCGGTCCGGCGGCGCGTGAACCGCAAGCTGTCCCTCGGCGACGGCCTCGCCCTCGATGCCGATCGCACGCAGCCGCTCGAGTAGCTCCCCCGCGCGGGGTGAGCGAACACGGGTCGCCCCCGTCGCGCGCGCGGTCAGCTGGGCGACCTCCTCGTGGACGACGAGCTTTCCGCGATGGATGATCACGACCTCGTCGGCGATCTGCGCCACCTCCGCGAGCACATGGCTGGAGACGAACACCGTTCCGCCGTCGTCGGCGAACTTGCGCAGGAAGTTGCGGAGCCAGCGGATCCCCTCGGGATCGAGGCCGTTGGCCGGCTCGTCGAGGATCAGGAGCTCCGGCCGGCCGAGCAGGGCCGCGGCGACGCTGAGCCGCTGCCTCATGCCCAGCGAGTAGCCGCCGACCCGCCGCGTCGCTGCGGCGGTGAGCTCGACTTCATTCAGCACCTCGTTCACGCGCGCGGTCGGAATCCCAGCCGCAGTGGCGAGCACGCGCAGCTGGTTGCGGCCGCTGCGTGCGGGGTGGTAGTTGGAGGCCTCGAGCACTGCGCCGACCGTTTCGAGCGGGGATTCGAGCTCGCGGTAGCGCCGCTCCGCGATCGCCGCGCGCCCGCTCGTCGGCAGCGCGAGCCCGAGCAGGATCCGCAGAGTGGTGGTCTTGCCGGCACCGTTCGGGCCGAGAAAGCCGGTGATCCGCCCGCGCGGGATGGTGAAGCTCAAGTCGTCGACCGCGATCGTGCGGCCGAAGCGCTTCGTCAGGTTCGCGACCTCGATCACGGGCCGCAGCCTAGGGGCTGAGGCTCTCGACCAGGCCGTACACGCTGCGCGGCTGCGGGACGTACGTGATCTCGAGCGGACCGGCGATCAGCGTCCCGTAGCCGAGGATCCGGCCCAGCAGGCTCTGATCGACCTGGACGGCGCCGACGCGGTCGAGCCGGACGGCCGCCGTGCGTCTCCGCAGCGTGCCGCGAACGAGCGCGAGCGTTTCGTCCGTGACGATCACGTGCGTCCGCTCCCAGTTCCAGACGGCGCGCAGCGAGAGAACCGCCGAGGCGGCGACGAGCACGGCGCCCGCCACCGGCAGGGGCCACCCGAGCGAGGCCAGGAAGCCGCCGGCGCAGGCGATCAGGAACGCGCGCACGAGCGCGGGCATCAGCACCACCCCGTGCCGACGGGCGTCGAGGTGCACGTGTTCGCGAGGATTGCGGCGCACGAGCGAGCGTTTCGTCGCGCCCGCCACGCATCCTGCGGAGTTTGCGCGGACCGTCACAGCGGGGAGAAGAAGACAGATGGAGGGAACCGCCCGCAAGGCCGCCGTGGCGACGCTCGTCGTCCTCGGCATCGTCGTGCTCGCGATCGCGCTCTGGAAGCTGCGCGTCCTGATCTCCCTGCTCTTCCTCGGGCTCGTCATCGCGGCGGCGATGCGGCCGGGCATCGAGTGGCTCAACGAGCGGCGCGTGCCGCGCAGCGCGGGGCTCGCGATCCATTACCTCGCGGTCGCTGCGTTCGTGGCCCTCTTCCTCTGGCTCGTCGTGCCGCGGGCGATCACGCAGGTGGGCGACGCGATCGGGACGGTCCCGACCTCGAGCAGCGAGCTCGAGAGCGCCGCGAAGCACTCGACGGGAATCAAGCACGAGATCCTCACCGCGGTCCAGAAGAGGCTCGAGAAGCTTCCGGAGGCCGGTTCACTCGCCCACGCCTCTGTGACGGTGACGAAGACGGCGTTCGAGGTGCTCGTCGGAATCTTCTTCACCTTCGCCGTCGCGGCGTACTGGATCTTCGAGCGCGAGCGGGCGATGCGCGTGGTCCTCTCGCTGTTACCGCGCACGCACCGGAAGGTCGTCCGCGACACGTGGGACCTGATCGACGCGAAGCTCGGCGCCTTCGTCCGAGGTCAGCTGATCCTGATCGCGTTCGTGGGGGTGGTTCTCTCTCTCGCCTTCTGGGCGATCGGCCTGCCGTTCTGGCTGCTGCTCGGCATGTTCGCGGGGCTCGTCGAGATCATCCCGGTCATCGGCCCCCTCGCTGCCGGCGCGGTGGCGGTCGGCGTCGGCTTGACCGTCTCGGTGGGGGTGGCCCTCGCCGCCGGCCTGACGGTGCTCGGGGTGCGGCTGTTCGAGGACTACATCGTCATCCCGCGCGTGCTCGGGCACGCCGTCGGGTTGTCGCCGCTCGTGGTGCTCGTCGCGGTGACCGCGATCGGCCTTCTCCTCGGCGGGGTCTACATCCTGCTGGCCGTCCCGATCGCAGCGGTGCTGGTCACACTCGTGGACGTGATCGTCCGGGACAAGGACCCTGCAAAGGAGGACGTCCCGGCGGTGCTCTTCCCCGCCCAGGACGCGGAGGGCTAGCCGGGGCCCTCTAGGCGGCCTTACGCCACTTGCCGAAGATCAGGCCGCCGAGCGTGAAGCCGAGGCCGAAAGTCCCGATTCCGAAGGCTCCGACCGCGGCTGCCTTGCGCACCCGCGAGAGGCGCTGCCAGCGGCCGAGCGCTTCCTGCTCCTCGGTCGTGAGCGGCTCGCCCCGCCGTTGCTTCCGCAGGGCTCCACCGGCGCGCAGCCCCAGGTAGAGATCATCGAAGATCTCGGTGGATTCGTCGGGCACGTAACTCAGTGTACTAGCCTGCTTCGCCGGTGCCAGCGCGGCTCCTCCACCTCTCGGACCTCCACATCGGCACCGCCGAGGAGCCCGAGATCGAGCGCGCTCTGACCGTCCTGATCGGGCGTGCAGAGCCGCATCTGATCATCGCCAGCGGCGACCTCACGCACCGCGGCCGGCCCGAGCAGCACGACCATGCCGCGGCATTTCTGAAGCGTCTGGGCCACCCCGTTCTGGCGATTCCCGGGAACCACGACATCCCGTACACGTTCCCGGCGCGGTTCACCCGCCCCTTTCGCGAGTTCGAGCGTCATTGGCAGACAACGGAGCCCGTCCACCGGGCGGACGACCTCTTCGTGGTCGGCTTGAACTCGGTGCGGCCTTGGCGGCATCAGTCGGGCGGCGTCCGGTCCGGACAGCTCGAGCGGGCCGCCGGCCTGCTCAAGGAAGCGCCTGCGGGAGCACTCAGGGTCGTGACCCTGCACCACCATTTGATCGGAGCCCCGTGGCGGTCGCGCAAGAAGCCCGTCGCGAGGCGCAGCCACGTGCTCGCCGAGCTCGTCGACGCGGGCGCAGAGCTGATCCTCGCCGGGCACATCCACCAGGCCGCAGTCGCCGAACGGCACGAGTTCGAGGTCGCGCCCGGCAGCCTTCGCGGGGCGACGGTGTCGATCGCACCCGGTCTCGGCCAGCCGAGGCCGAACCGCCGCGGCGAGGCGCGCGGCCTGCATGTCTACGAGGCGTACGACGATTCGCTGCTCGTTTCGACGTACGTCTGGCGCGAAAAGGACTGGGGGCTCACCGCCACTCGGAGATTCCCGAGAGGCGATGAGCCCCTACAGACCGAGCCTGCCTAGATGCCCGCGGGGGCCGCACGGCTCCCGAAGAACCGACCGATGAGCGCAACGAGGATGATCGCGACGATCACGCCTACGACGAACGCCCAGAAGCCATTGAAGATCAGGCCGGCGACTACCAACGATGCGATGCCGACGAGGATCGTGACGATCCAGCCCATCGGGTCACGCCCAGGATGAAGCAGGCGGCCGAGGGCACCGACGATCGCACCAACGATGATGAGCCATACCCATTCCATGGCACGGGTATTTCCGCGCCCTCGGGGGAACAAACCCCGCCTAATGAGGAGGCCGCTGCGCGCCGGGGCCCCAGACGGGCCTGTGCTGCACGTAGCGGCGGTAGGCGATCACGAGCAGGACCGCGAACAGGAACGCGAGGAAGAACCCGCCCGGAGTGCCGAAGAGCAGCCGGCCGACGAGCCCGCCCAGAATCGACCCCGAGAGACCGAGCGCGATCGTCATCCAGATCGGCATCGGATCGGGCCCGGGAACGGCGAGGCGCGCGAGGCCGCCGACCACGAATCCCCAGACGAGCAAGAAGAGGATGAAGCCGAGCGTCACGCGGTGAATCTATCTTCGCCCGGTTCGGTCAGGCCTCGGCCGCAGCGAGGAGCTCGCGGCGGAGGTCCTTGATCTCGTCGCGCAGCTTGGCGGCGTACTCGAAGCGCAGCTCCTCGGCCGCGGTGAACATCTCCTCCTCGAGCGTCACGACAAGGCGCTCGAGCTCCTCGGCGCTGAGACCTTCGACCTTCCGGTCGCTACGCCGGCGTCGTCCTGGGACGGTCGGCGACTCGAGGGCGAGAAACTCGGCGATGTCCGAGACGCCCTTCGAGATCGACTCCGGCGTGATCCCGTGCTCCTCGTTGTACGCGAGCTGCTTCGCGCGGCGGCGGTTCGTCTCGTCGAGCGCGCCCTTGATCGCCTCGGTCAGCTTGTCGGCGTACATGAGGACCTTGCCGTTCGTGTTCCGGGCGGCTCGGCCGATCGTCTGGATGAGGGCTGTCTTGCCGCGCAGGAAGCCCTCTTTGTCGGCGTCGAGGATGGCCACGAGCGACACCTCCGGCAGGTCGAGCCCCTCGCGCAGCAGATTGACACCGACGAGCACGTCGTAATCGCCGAGGCGCAGCTCGCGGATGATCTGGATCCGCTCGAGCGTGTCGACCTCCGAGTGGAGGTAGCGCGCTTTGACGCCCGACTCGAGCAGGTAGTCCGTCAGGTCCTCGGCCATCTTCTTCGTCAGCGTCGTGACCAGAACGCGCTCGCCGGCCTCCTCGCGCCGGCGAATCTCGTTCAGGAGATCGTCGATCTGGTTCCGTGTCGCGCGCAGCTCGACCTCCGGATCGACGATGCCCGTCGGCCTGATCAGCTGCTCGGCGATGCGCGTCGAGTGCCGGAGCTCGAACGGGCCCGGTGTCGCCGAGACGAAAACCATCTGCTGCACCTTCCCCAGGAACTCGTCGAAGCGGAGCGGCCGGTTGTCGAGCGCCGAGGGGAGCCTGAAGCCGTAGTCGACGAGGGTCTGCTTACGCGAGCGGTCTCCCTCGTACATGCCGCCGAGCTGAGGAACGGTCTGGTGGGACTCGTCGACGAAAACGACGAAGTCGTTCGGGAAGTAGTCGAGCAGCGTGAACGGGTGAGTCCCCGGCGCACGGCCTTCCAGGATCCGCGAGTAGTTCTCGATCCCGTTGCAGAAGCCGAGCTCCTG
This sequence comes from Gaiellaceae bacterium, assembly GCA_035554095.1. Classification (GTDB taxonomy): domain Bacteria; phylum Actinomycetota; class Thermoleophilia; order Gaiellales; family Gaiellaceae; genus 13-2-20CM-68-14. Next base: position 15,576 of record DATMIX010000010.1, read on the forward strand.
CAACATCTCGAGGTCGTACTCGGTCCGCTGGCGGATCCGGTGCGCCTCGAGCATCCGGTTGTCGGCTTCGAAGTGCTTTACCTGCTGCTCGAGCTCGTGGCGGATGTCGTCCACCGCGCGCTCGATCGTCGGGCGCGAGGTCACGTACTCGGTCGCAGGCCAGATCGCGACGTTGTCCAGGTGCGCGTAGATCTCGCCGGTGAGCGGGTCGAAGTGGCTGATCTGCTCGACCTCGTCGCCGAAGAACGAGATCCGGTAGGCGGTTTCCTGGTTCGCGGGCTGAACCTCGACGACGTCGCCCTTGACCCGGAAGCGGCCGCGGCCAAGCACGGAATCGTTACGGACGTACTGGCTGTCGATCAGCTTCCGCAGAGCGAGGTCGCGGTCGTGCTCCTCTCCCACGTTCAGGATCAGCACCCGCTCGCGCCACTCCTCCGGCGAGCCGAGCCCGTAGATGCAGGAGACGGACGCGACCACGACGACGTCGCGGCGCGTGAAGAGCGCCGAGGTGGCGGCGAGCCGCAGCCGTGCGATGTCGTCGTTCTGCGACGAATCCTTCTCGATGTAGAGGTCGGCCTGCGGGACGTACGCCTCGGGCTGGTAGTAGTCGTAGTACGAGACGAAGTACTCGACGGCGTTGTGCGGGAAGAACTCGCGCAGCTCGTTGCAGAGCTGGGCGGCGAGCGTCTTGTTGTGCGCGATCAGGAGCGCCGGCCGGCCGACCTGCTCGATCGTCCAGGCCATCGTGGCCGTCTTGCCTGTGCCGGTCGCGCCCAGCATCGTCTGGTACCGCTCGCCGGCCTTCAGGCCCTCCGAAAGGGTCTCGATCGCCTGCGGCTGGTCGCCGGTCGGCCGGTAGGCGTCGGATGTTTTGAACTCCGCCACGGCGAACAAGGCTAGCTGCGATGTCTGCCCGTACAGCAGGCCCGCCGCACGGCGCCTACGCCGCGATCATGGGCACCTTCGCGGGCGGTCTCGCGGCCGCGGGGCTGCTCGCGCGCGTGCTCGGCCGGGACCCCCAGGAGCACACCGCGCTCGATCTGTTCGCGCTGGGCCTGGCGACTTTCAAGGCCGCCCGCACGATCTCGCGCGACGAGGTGACCAGCTTTCTGCGCGAGCCGTTCGTCGAGGGTCAGGCGCATACCGGCGACGAGGAGCCGGTCGGCAGCGGCGACCTCAGGCAGGCGATCGGCGAGCTGGTCACCTGCAGCCGGTGCATCGGCACCTGGGTCGCAGGTGGGCTCGGCGCCACCCAGCTGCTCGCGCCGCGGTTCGGTCGGGTGCTGACCTGGACTCTCGCCGGTGCCGGCCTGAACGACTTCCTTCAGGCCGGCTTCGCCTCTCTGGCGGCGAAGGCGAACGAGCTCGAACCGGATTAGCGCGCCACCTCGCTGGCAGCGGGAGCTCGAACGACGTCGATGTCGCCGCTCATGGACGCCGCGCGGAGCTCGACCAACGGGGCATCGTCCGCGGGCGGCTCGTCGTCGAGGGCGAGCTCCGAGCTCAGGTCGCCGCTCATGGCGCGGGCGTCCACCCAGAGGTTCGATCCCTGGCGGATCCCGATTCGGATGTCCCCCGAAGCCGACTTGAGATCGACGCCACCGGCGGTGACCGCGTCGATCCGCTGGTCACCGGAGGCGGTCGCGACGGTGACGTCGGCTCCGGCGTCGCCGATCAGGACGTCGCCCGAAGCGGTCTTGACAACGGCGTCCCCGGCGATGCGCCCGAGCCTGGCATTTCCGGAAGCGGTGTTGACGATCGCAGTGCCGCCGACCGAGTCGAGCCTCACGTCCCCGCTGGCTGCCTTGACCTTCGCGTCGCCCACGAGCTCGTCGATCTCGATGTCGCCCGAAGCGACCTCGCCCACGAACCAGCCGAACCGGCCGCGTGCCCGCAGGTCGCCGGACGCGGTCGATACCCGTAGGTTTGCGCCATCGGGCGCTCGAATCTCGAGCCGGACGTCGAGCCGCCGCCAGAACCGCGCCCAGCGGCGGTCTTCGACCTTCACGACCACCTCGTAGCCGCCTCGTCCTTCCCGGAGCTCGATCCGGGCGTCGTCGAGGAGCTCCTGCGCCTCGTCGCCGCCCCGGACGTCGAGCTCGACCTCGGTCGTCTCGCCGCTCACGGCCGCGATCTCGATCCACCCGGTCGGGAGGCTCACGTCCAGGGTGACCTCGCCCGGAGTCTGGAACGTCTCGCGCCTCATGACCGGCGGGAGCGCACGCGCCGAATGACCTCGAGCGCCGAGGCCGGGCGGAGCTTGTGCGGGTCGCGCGAGTCGACACGCACCTCGGTGTGTCCGAACGGAAGCTGGAAGAACATGTCCCCTCCTTAGCTCCGGCCGAAGCCGGTGAGTCGATTGCCTGCGCCTCGGCGCCCGCCGCCGCCGCCGGAGCTGACGGCGCGGGCGATCGAGCGTACGAGCCACGAGTTGACCGAAACGCCCTCGCGGGTCGCGGCCGCCTCGATCGCCACCTTCAGCCCTTCCGGGAGCCGCAGCGAGATCCGCGCGGCGAGGACCTCGTCCCCTGCCGCCGGAGCAGCGACGTCACTCGCCTCCTCGACGTAGACGAACGTCGGATCCTGGCCCGAGAGGCGGATCTCGACGTGTCCGGACGGAAGCTGGCTCGTCACTTCGAGCGCCGCTTCTGTCAGGGCGTCGAGGAGGCGGAGGCCTGCCGACTTGCCGACGGCGCCGGTCAGCCTGCGTGCGGCCTCGGCGACGTCGTCGTCGCCGACGGCTGCGATCTCCTGGAGATCGGCCTGAAGTCCTTCGACGAACGGTCGTAGCTCCATTGCGACGTCATAATGACATCACTCATGGTGTCTGTCAAGCGTCATGGTGACGCCGAGCCAAGCTCCCGCCCATATCCCCGTCGATAGAGGGTTTTCAGCTCCTCCACGCGATCGACGTAGTGGCGCGTCTCCGAGAACTCGATCCCCCTGCCGTCTCGCCGCCACTCGTCGACGTTTTGCTGCCCGGCGTTGTAGGCGGCTAGCGCGGTGCGCTCGTCGTCGTACTTGTCGAGCAGGTGGCGGAGGTACCACGAGCCGTAGCGGACGTTGATCTCGGGGTTGTAGAGGTCGTCGACCCGGAACTCGGAGCCGCCGGTGTGCACCGCGATCCCCTTGGCGGTGTCCGGCAGCAGCTGCATCAGGCCGATCGCGCCCGATTTCGACTTGACCCGTGGTCGGAACTTGCTCTCCTGATAGATGACCGCCGCAAGCAGCGCCGGGTCGAGGTCGTAGTTCTGGGCATGGCCGCGGACGATCGAGTCGTACTCGAGCGGGTACCAAAGACGCACCCACCATCCCGGGTTCGAGGTGTGCAGATAGGCGAAGCCGAGAGCTGCCACCGCGAGCACGGCCACCAGCGAGACGACCTTCCTCACGCACGCACCGCCAGCTCGTCGACGACCTTCGCGACGAACTCGTCGAGCTCGGCCCGCGAGCGGTCGTTGACGTAGACGAAATCGGCGCGGGCGGCCTTGTCTTCGTCGGAGAGCAGCCGAATCTCCCGCTGCTCCGCGCCCGCAACCTTTGCGCGCTCGCGGCGCACGTCCTCGGGAGCGGTAATCACGACGACAGCATCGAAGCGCGTCTCGCCCCCCACCTCGTAGAGCAGCGGCACCTCGGTCGCGCAGACCGCCGGCGGCTCGGCCTGCTCTGCGAGCCGCTCGCGCCACGCCAGGTACTCCGAGACCACGCGCGGGTGCAACAGGCTCTCGAGCCACGCGAGCGCCTCCGGATCGTCGAACACGATCCGGCCGATTGCACGGCGGTCGACGTGGCCGACGTCGTCGAGAATGGCGGTGCCGAAGCGCTCGAGCAAAGCGTTCCGAACCTCGCGGTCTTCCTGCAGCAGACGGTGGACGATGTCGTCGCTCGAGATCGTCGCTGCGCCGTGGCGCCCGAAGGCGGCCAGGGCCTCGGTCTTCCCAGCGCCGATACCGCCGGTGATCGCGACCGCGACCGGCCGCGGCACGTTATTGCTCTTCGGCCTCGGGCGGTGGAGCCGGCGCTTCGCCCTCTGAGTCCCCCGGCCCCTGCTCCTCGGGCGCCTGGGCGTCCGCCTCGATGCTCTGATCGATGTCCTCCGGGGCGATCTCGCCGCCGTCCGTCGGCGCGCTCTCGGAAGCCTCGCCGCCGGGAGTTTCCGCCGCGTCTTCGAGCACGGGAGCCGCCGTCTCGGGGAACACATCCTCGGAGAGATCGAGATCGGGCGTTCCCTCGATCGGCTGCGCGTCATCCGCCCGCGACACGACGCCCCCGCCCTCGACCCGCTTGAGCGAGAGCGAGAGCCGGCGCCGCTCGCCGTCCACCTCGATGATCTTCGCCTTGACCTCGTCGCCCTGCGAGACGACCTCGCGCGGGTTCTCGACGTGGTGCTGCGCGAGCTCGGAGATGTGCACGAGCCCCTCGACGCCGGGCAGGATCTCGACGAACGCGCCGAACGTGACGACCTTCGTCACCTTTCCGTCGACCTCGTCGCCCTCGCTGTACGTGTCGAGCACCTGCTGCCACGGATCCGACTGCGTCTGCTTGAGGCCGAGCGAGATGCGCTGGCGGTCACGATCGATGTCGAGCACCTTCACCTGCACGTCCTGCCCGATCTCGAGCACTTCGGACGGGTGGTTGACGTGGCTCCAGGACAGCTCCGAGATGTGGATCAGGCCGTCCATCCCGTCCAGATCGACGAAGGCGCCGAAGTCGACGATGTTCGAGATCTGACCGTCGACGACGTCGCCCGGGTTGAGGCGGTCGAGGATCTGCTGGCGCTGCTCCTTGCGCTCGTCCTCGAGGACGGCGCGCCGCGAAAGGACGACGTTGTTCCGTGAGCGGTTGAGCTCGATCACCTTCGCGCGCAGCTCCTGGCCGAGGAACTCGTCGAGATCCTGGACGCGGCGGATGTCGACGAGTGACGCCGGCAGGAACCCCCGCACCCCGAGGTCGAGGATCAGGCCGCCCTTGACGACCTCGATCACCTTGCCGACGACGGGCTCTCCGGACTCGGCGGCCTCCTCGATCTTCTTCCAGGCGAGCTCGAACCGGGCCCGCTTCTTGGAGAGAATCAGCCGCCCCTCGGCGTCCTCTTTCGTGAGCACGAGCGCGTCGACCTCCTCGCCCACGTTCACCTCGTCCTCGGGGTTCACCGAGCGGCGGATGGACAGCTCGGCGACCGGGATGACGCCCTCCGACTTGTAGCCGATGTCGACGAGAACCTCGTCCTTGTCGACCCGAACGACCGTGCCGTGAACGACCTCGCCCTCGTTGATCGTGGGGAAGGTGGCGTCGTAGTTCGGGATCAGCTCTCCTTCTGGACCGGTCGTCCAGAAGGCGGAATCGTCGAGCTGCGGCGCCTGCTCGGTCGCCTGTGTCTCGGGGTGGACTGTCTCGTTCGCCAAAGCGGCGGTCAGTATAGCCCCGGCGGTTCTAGCCCTTTTGCGTCGCTCGGGTCAAAAAGCCGCGCACGGCTGCGACGTACACATCGTTCTGCTCGACGAAGCTCAGATGGCCTGCGTCGCGTACGACCACGAGCTGGCTGTTCGGGATTCCCTCGTGCAGGACGCGGGCTGCGCGCGGGGTCGTCGTGCGGTCGTGCTCGCCCACGATCACCAGGGTCGGCTTGGCGACGCGGCCGAGCTTCGGCCGGTAGTCGAAGTCGCCGTAGCCCGCGTTCGCGAAGTGCCGCAGGACCTCGGGCGAGCCTATGGTCTCCTCGCCGTAGCCCGGCGGGGGCTCGCCGTGGAAGTGGAACGGCCACTGGGCGCGGAGGAGCTCCGCCAGCTCCTCCTCGGTCTCAACCGTCTTCTCGTCCTCCCAGCTGGCGGCGATCGGCTCCCCGGCCTCGCCCATCGCCTCGATCGAAACGTTCACGTCCGCCATCATCGCGTCGCTCGTGTCGCCGCCGGCGGAGATCACGTAGACCGCGGCGGTGCCGAGCTCCGTCGCGTGGTGGGTCGCGATGATCGCGCCGAAGGAGTGGCCGAGCAGAGCGAACTCGTCCAGCTCGAGCGCCGCGGCGAGCAGGTCGACGTCCCGCGCGAAGACCTCGAGCGAGAGGGTCGCTGGATCCTCCACGTGCTCGCTTCGCCCCTGGCCGCGCTCGTCGACGTAGAGGACGCGGAAGTCCTCGCCGAGCACGTCGAGGTAAGGCCGGAACATCTGATGGTCGAGCCCCGGCCCGCCGTGCAGCACGATCAGCGGGTAGCCGCTCCCGACCTCCTCGACGTTCAGCCCGTAGCCGTCGGGCAGCGTCACGAGCACGCCGAGACCTTATCCCCGCTCAGACCGGCGCTCGCAGCCCGACATCCTCGAGCGCCGCGGCGATCAGCGGGTCGTAGCGCTCGCCGGCGAGATCCCCGAAGGGGTCGGAGGTATGACGGAGCAGGACGTCGTACGGCAGGGCGAAGGCAGCGCGCATCGCCACGAGACGGCGGCGCTCCGGCTCGCCGTGGTCGTCGAGCACACGCGCAGCGGAGGTCAGCCGGCGGACATGCTCGACACGGCCCGGGAGGTAGCGCGAGAGCACCGCCACGGACGGAAGCAGGAACGTCAGCAGTCCGAGCAGGTTCGCCAGCCGGTGGGTGCGGTCGACGCCCTGCTGGCCCAAGTCCTCGACGCGGCCGCCCGAGCCCTCGCCCGCTCCGCGGAGGGAGTCGGCGAGGTCGCCGCCCACGAGCGGAACGTCGTCGAGAGCGTCCGCCGCGTCCTGGAAGCCGCTTTGCACCGCGCTGCCCGTCTCCTGGACGCCTTGACTGACGACGACGAGGTTGTCGACGGCGTCGTGCACCCTGAGCCCGAGCAGGAGGAAGAGAACGAGGAGCAGAAACACAGCGACGTCGGCGACGAACCGCTTCGCGCGACGGCTTGGAATGTCTGGGTAGAAGCGCATGATGCGCTCTTACCCACGCCTGCGTGAATCAGCCCCTCTAGAACCTCAGGACTTGGCTTCGTGCCAGTCGTCTCCGACGCCGACGTCCACGGCCAGCGGCGGGTCGAGGTCGTACGCGCGGCACATCTCCTGGCGGACGAGCTCCTTGACGGCGCTCACTTCGTTCTCGGGCGCCTCGAGCAGGAGCTCGTCGTGGATCTGCAACACGAGCCGCGCCGCCCTCCCCTCCTCCCGGAGCCGGCGGTGGATCGCGATCATCGCAACCTTGATGATGTCCGCGTTCGAGCCCTGCATCACGAAGTTCACGGCGAGCCGCTCGCCCAGAGAGCGCGTCTGGCGGTTCGAGGCGCGGAGCTCCGGAACCGGACGCCGGCGCCCGAGGAGCGAGGTCGTGTAGCCGTCCTCGCGCGCCTCCTCGATCGTTCGCTGGATGAAGTCCTGGACGTGCGGGAAGCGGGCGAGGTACGCGTCGATGTAGGCCTGCGCCTCCTCGCGCGGGATCTCGAGGTTCTCCGAGAGCCCGAACGCGGAGATCCCGTAGACGATCCCGAAGTTGATCATCTTCGCGATCGAGCGCTGGCCGGTCGTCAGCTCCGCGGGATCGACGCCGAGCACCTCCGCCGCCGTCGCACGGTGGATGTCCTCGCCGCGCGCGAACGCCTCGCGGAGCTTCGGCTCGCCCGAGACGTGGGCCAGGATGCGCAGCTCGATCTGCGAGTAGTCGGCCGACACGAGCTTCCACCCCTGCTCGGCGACGAACGCCGAGCGGATCTCGCGCCCGAGCTCCGTCCGGATCGGAATCGCCTGGAGATTCGGGTTCGAGGTCGAGAGCCGGCCGGTCGCGGCGACGGCCTGGTTGAAGGTCGTGTGCAGCCGGCCGTCATCGCCGAGCAGTGACGGCAACGGGCCGAGGTACGTGTTGAGGAGCTTCGAGTACTCGCGCCACTCCTCGATCACCGGGACGATCTCGTGCTCGCCGCGGATCGTGCGGAGCACTCGCGTGTCCGTCGAGTAGCCGGTCTTTCCCTTCCGGCCGGGCGTCAGCTCGAGCTTCTCGAACAGGATCCTGGCGACCTGCTGGGTCGACCCGAGCACGAACTCCTCGCCGGCGAGCTCGTACGCCCTTGCCTCGAGCTCCTCCACGCGATCGGCCAGCCGCGCCGTGATCTCCCCCATCCGGTACGTGTCGATCTTGACGCCGATCTGCTCCATCGCGACGAGCACCGCGGTCAGCGGCAGCTCGATCTCGCGGTACAGGCTCTCGTGGCCGCGCTCTCGGACCCGCTCGAGCAGCGGCTCGCGAAGCCGAAGCGTCGCGGCGGCGTGACGGACGAGCTGAGCGGTCTCCTCCTCCGTCTGCGGCTGGGGCAGGAGCTCGAGGCCGTACTCGGCCGCGAGGTCGTCGAGCTCGTACGACGCCCGGCTCGGCTCGATCAGGTACGCGGCGATCATCGTGTCGTCGGCAGCGGCAACGCGCAGTGCCTTGGCGTCGTGCGCGACGAGGCCGCCGTCGAGCGACTCCGGCCGCGGCCCGACCACCACCTCTTCGTCGCTCGCAAGGGCCGCTCGATCCGTGGCCGCCGCGTAACCCAGAACCTGACTTTGCAACAGACTGTTACGAAGGTCTCCTTCGCGCCACGGGACGGCCACGCCCTCGAGCTCTCGCGCCTCGGCCGGGAGGGCGGCGTCGAGCTCGTCGACGCGGTTCAGGAGGTTGCGGAACTCGAAGCGCCGGAACATCTCCTTCAGCTGCGAGCGGTCGGGCGGTGCGAGGACGAGCCCGGCGGGGTCGCAGTCGAGATTCAGGTCGCGGCGCATTGTCGCGAGCTCCTTCGAAGCCTTCGCCTGCTCGGCGTGCTCGGTGATGTTCTTGCGCCTCGCCGGGGTGAGCTCGTCGACGTGCTCGAGCACGCCTTCGAGAGACCCGTACTGGGCGATCAGCTGGCCCGCGGTCTTGTCGCCGATCCCGGGGACGCCCGGAATGTTGTCGGAGGTGTCCCCCTTCAGGCCGATGAAATCCGGCACCTGGTCGGGACGGATCCCCAACCGCGCCTCGACGCGTTCGGGCGTGTAGACGTGGACGTCCGAGACGCCGCGCGGCGTCATCATCAGCGCGATGTTGTCGGTGACGAGCTGGAACGCATCGCGGTCGGTCGAGACCACGGTCGTCTTCACTCCGGCCTCGTCCGCTCGCGTCGCGAGCGTCGCGATGACGTCGTCGGCCTCCCAGCCGTCGAACTCGAGGTTCCGGTAGCCGAAGGCCTCGACGATCGGCCGGAAGAACGGGAACTGCTCGCGCAGGAGGTCGGGCATCTCCCGCCGCCCCTCCTTGTAGACGACGTCCGCCGCTTCGGCGGTCGCGGCACGGTGCACGGGACGCGTGTCCCACGCAACCGCGACGCCTTTCGGCCTGTAATCCGCGAGCAGCTTGAAGAGCATGTTCGTGAACCCGAGCAGCGCGTTCGTCGAGAAGCCCTCGCTCGTCGCGAGCTCCTCGGGCAGCGCGAAAAAAGCGCGATACGCGAGGTTGTTGCCGTCGACGAGAAAGAGCTCCGAGTCGCGAACCGGAGCGTCGTCGAGCTGCAGCTCCTCGCCGGTCAGCGTCTTCGGGCTCACAGGTCAAAGCTATCGTCCCGCGCCGATGACGGCGATCGAAATTCGACCCCTGGAGGACGAGCATCTCGACGCGGCCGCGGAGCTACTGGCCGAAAGGCACAGGCGTCACCGCGCGGCGGAGCCGCTGCTCCCCGAGATCTCCGACTTCCGAACCCAGCTGCGTCGTGATCTCGGGCACGACCGCGCAGACGGCATGGTGGCGATCCGCGGCGATGAGCTCGTCGCGTACGTCGTCGGGAGGGTCGAAGACGACCCCCTGCTCGGCGACATCCGGGCCATGGTCGATTTCGCCGGCTGCGCGGCGGCCGGGGGCGAGGCCGAGGTGGTGCGCGATCTCTACGCCGCCCTCGCGGCGCGCTGGTTCGCGGCGGGCTGCACGCGCCATCTCGCCGCCGTGCCCGCCAGCGACGAAGGGCTCGTCGACGCCTGGCTGCGACTGGCCTTCGGCGTCCAGTTCGTGTGGGCCGTCCGCGAGACGGCGGCGATGCGACCCGTCGAGGCCGACGTCGAGATCCGGGCGGGGGAGCCGGACGACCTCGCCCTTGTGGCGAGGCTGGACCGCGACCTCTGGGAGCTCCAGGGACGCTCGCCGAGCTTCTCCGGCCTGACCGTTCCGGGCGACGACGAGTTCCGCGCAGACTGGGCCGACCTCTGGGACGATCCGGAGCTGTACACGCACTTCGTCGCCGAGCGCGACGGTCGACCGGTCGGCCACGCGATCCTCTATCGCCGCCCCGGCGGCGATCTACGCGTGCCGGACAAGAACATCGACCTCGCGCACGCCGCCACCGCCCCCGACGCACGGCGGTCCGGCGTGAACCTCGCGCTGACCGGCCACGTCCTCTCCTGGGCACACGAGCGCGGCTTCCGCTCCATGACGACCGACTGGCGGTCGGTCAATCTCCTGTCCTCGCGGCACTGGCCACGCCGCGGCTTTCGCCCGACGTTCTACCGCCTGTACCGCGCGCTGCCGTGAAGCGCGTCCCGATGCTCGCCGGTTCGCGGCTCACGATCGTGAACGCACCCGACGATGCGGTCATCCTCCGCCCGCCCGCGCCGGGCGAGGCGATTGCGGACGTCGCCGCCGCCGTCAGGGATGCCCTGCGGTTCCCCCTGGTGGGCGAGCCCCTCGAGGCGCTGGTCACCCGCGGCGGGCGGGCCACGGTCGTCGTCGAGCCACCGACGCTGCCGATCCCGGCGGCCCAGCACGATCCCCGGCAAGACGCGATCGCCGCGGTCGTCGGCGAGCTCGAGCGCGCCGGCGTGCCCGTCGAAAACCAAACCCTGCTCGTCTCCTGCGGGCTCGAGCGCAGGCCCGGCGAGCGCGAGCTCGAGCAGATCGGCGTCGTTTCGCCGGAGTTCGCCCGGCGCTTCCGGGGCCGTGTCGAGATCCACGACGTCGAAAGCCCTGACCTCGTCGAGGTCGGCCGTTCGGGCCGTGTGCCGCTGCGCGTCAATCCGCGGCTCGTCGAGACGGATGCGATCGTTGTCGTAAGCGCGGCGGAGACCGTGCTCCACGGCGGCCCAGCGGCCCTCCTCGGAGCGGCCGGACGCGACGCGCTCCGCGCGGCCGGCGCGTATTCGCTGCTGGAAACGAGCGCGTCGCAGGGCTGGCAGCTCGCCGTCTCGATCGAGCGCGAGCTCTCCCGGCGCGCGCCACTGATCGGCGCCTCCCTCACCCTCAACCACCCGCGCCTGTCCGGCGCCGCGCGCGGGTACCCGTACGACGAAGAGGCGCTCGAGCGCATCGCACGCTCGCCGCTGCGCCTACCGTTCGGCCTCTTGCCGGGGGTGCTGAGGGACCGGCTGATCCGCTCGCTTCGCCGGGAGCTGACGGTCGCGGCGGCGTACGGCGGGCCACCGTCCGTCGCGCACGCGGAAGCGCTGCTTCGCGGGGTGGAAGCGCGCGGCACGCGGCTCGACGGGCAGCTGGACGCGATCGTCATCGGCGTCCCGCGCACGACCCCGCACCTCCCGCGCGAGCGACCGAACCCGCTGCTCGTCTCCTACCTCGCGCTCGGGCTTGCGCTCCGGCTCTGGCGCGACAGCTTCCCCCTCGCCGAGGGAGGCACCGCGATCCTGATCCACCGATTCCACCGACATTTCGCCCATCCCACCCAGCAGCCGTATCGCACCTTCTTCCAGGCGACGACGCGGCTCGGGCGCGAGCCGCTCGAGCTGTTGGAGGCCGAGCACGAGGCGGTTGCCGACGAGCGTGCGATCCAGGCCTACCGCGCGCGGCGGTCGTGTCATCCCCTGCTCCCTTTCGCCGACTGGAGCGCCTGCGGGCCGGCCGTCGGCCGCCTCGGCGCGATCATCGTCGCCGGCTGCCGGGACGCCGTCGCCGCCAGACAGCTCGGCTTCGTGCCGACCCAGAACGTGAACACCGCCCTCGAGATGGCCCGCGGCCGTGCCGGCGGCACCCCGCGAGTCGGGTTCCTGCTCTCTCCCCCTTACTTTCCGTTGCGCGTCGGCTCGGACGCGGCTGCTCAGGACTCGATGCCGAGGTAGGTCTTCTGGACCTGCTCGTTCTCGCGGAGCTTCTTGGCGTCGTCGGCAAGCGCAACCGTGCCCGTCTCCAGCACGTAGCCGCGATCCGCGGCGTCCAGCGCCATGAGCGCGTTCTGCTCCACGAGGAGGATCGTCGTGCCCTGGTCGTTGATCTCGCGGATGATCTCGAAGATCTTCTCGACGAAGATCGGCGCGAGCCCCATCGAGGGCTCGTCGAGCATCAGCAGTTTCGGCTGGGCCATCAGCGCGCGGCCGATCGCGCACATCTGCTGCTCGCCGCCGGACAGCGTCCCCGCCCGCTGGCTCTTTCGCTCGGCGAGGCGCGGGAAGAGCGAGTAGACGCGGTCGAGGTCGCCCTTGATCTCCGAGCGATCCTTGCGCTGGAAGGCTCCCATCTCGAGGTTCTCCAGCACCGTCATGTGCGGGAACAGCCGGCGCCCCTCGGGCGACTGCGAGATCCCCATCTGGACGATGTCGTGCGGAGCCCGCCGCGTGATGTCCTTGCCCCGGAAGACGATCGATCCCTCGCGCGGTGTGTTCAGCCCGTTGATCGAGCGCAACGTCGTCGACTTGCCTGCGCCGTTCGCGCCGATCAAGGTGACGATCTCGCCCTCGTGCACCTCGAGCGAGATTCCCTTCAGGGCCTGGATCGACCCGTAGAACGTGTGCACGTTGTCGAGCCGGAGCGTGACGTTCCGGTCGTTCGTCGTCGCGCTCATACGGTGGCCGCCTTCCCGAGGTACGCCTCGATCACACGCTCGTCCTGCTGGACCTCCTTGGGGGTCCCCTCCGCGATCTTTTCGCCGTAATCGAGCACCGTCACCCGCTCCGAAACGCCCATGACGACCTTCATGTCGTGCTCGATCAGCAGGATCGCGATCGGGCGTTTCTCCCGTAGCTCCGAAACGAACTGCATGAAGGCGACCGTCTCCTGCGGGTTCATCCCCGCGGTCGGCTCGTCGAGGAGCACGAGCTTCGGGTCGGTCGCGAGCGCGCGCGCGACCTCGAGGCGACGCTGGTCTCCGTAGGCGAGGCTCTCGGCGAGCTCGTCGTCGACTCGGCGGAGCCCGGCGAAGCGAAGCAACTCGCGCGCCTGCTCGGTCGCCTCGCGCTCCTCGCGGCGGACGCGCGGCGTTCCGAAGATCGAGCCGAGGATGCCGCCGCGAAGACGAGAGTGCATCCCGACCAGCACGTTCTCGAGCGCCGTCATCTGCGGGAAGAGGCGGATGTTCTGGAACGTCCGCCCGATGCCGAGCTTCGTGATCGCGTGTGGCGGCTTGGTCGTCACGTCGACGCCGTCGAAGATGATCGAACCCGACGTCGCCCGGTAGAGGCCCGTCAACATGTTGAAGAACGTCGTCTTGCCGGCGCCGTTCGGGCCGATCAGGCTGACGATCGATCGTTGCGGAATCGTGAAGTTCAGGTCGTTGACGGCGAGCAGGCCGCCGAACTCCTTGCGCACCTGGTCCGCAAAGAGCAGGTCGCCGTCGGCCGCGGTGGGCGTCTCCGGCGTCTCGCTCATCCCCGCGGCTGCCTCCCGGGCGACCCGCGCTCGCCGGCGCCCGGCTCGTTGGCCATGCGCATCTCGTAGAGCGGCTCGTCGAGCGTGCCCCGGGTCCCTTCCTCGATCTCGCGCTTGCGCCGCCGCTCGGGAATGAGCCCGGTGGGTCGGAACAGCATCATCAGCACGATGATGACGCCGTAGATCCCGAACTCGTACTTCGGGACCTCGATGTCGAGCGGGGTGTTGTTGTTCAGCCAGGTGCCGATGTTCGCGAGCCCTTCGACGTTCAGCCAGGCGAGGATCGTCCCCGCCACGACGACGCCCCACAGGCTCCCCATGCCGCCGAGAATCACCATGCACAACAGGAAGACCGAGATGTTGAAGTCGAACTGGCTCGGGAAGGCGCCCTGATTGAAGGTCGCGACATAGGCGCCGGCCATGCCGCCGAAGAACGCCCCGATCGCATAGGACCACGTTTTCGTCCGCATCAAAGGGATGCCCATCGCCCCGGCGGCCGTCTCGTCCTCGCGGATCGCGATCCAGGCCCGGCCGAGGCGTGAGTCGCGCAGGCGCATCGAGCAGAACACGGTGATCAAGAGAATGATCAGGACTGTCCAGAAGAACAGGCGATCTGCATTGAACGACTGCGAATAGCTCTCGGGCAGGCCGACGCTGTCGTGCAGCGTTGCGCCGAACCCAAGTGAATCAATCGGGCTGATCCCGAACGTCCCGTGCGTCAGGTCGAACCCACCGAATCCCTCCGCGTCCGCGTTGCGGACGAACTGCGGGATGATCTCGCCGAACCCGAGCGTGACGATCGCGAGGTAGTCGCCGCGGAGGCGAAGGGTGGGGAGTCCGATCAGAATGCCGCCGATCGCGGTGAGCAGAGCCGCGATCAGCAGCACGAGCCACATGTTGATGTGGATGCCGCGTGCGCTCGGCGCCAGGCCGATCGAGCCGAAGTGCACGTTCACCTGCTGGAACTGACCGGAGGCGAGCCAGCCGGCGGTGTAGGCGCCGATCGCGTAGAACGCGACGTAGCCGAGGTCGAGCAGTCCTGCGTAGCCGACCACGATGTTCAGGCCGACAGCCATGACGACGAACACGAGGATCGTCACGGATGAGTGCAGACCCGGGAACGTCAGAATCAGGGGAACGTTGCTCGGGAGGCTCGAGACGTAGAACGGGTACGTCAGGCCTAGACTCACGAGCACGAGGAGCGGCACCCAGCCGCGGAACCGCGGCGGGATCCGCCGCCACTCGGCGCCGACCCGATTGAGCTTCGCCCGGTCGGCGAGTCGCCCCCGTTGACCGCGGGCGTACTCGCGCGCCTGGCGGCCGCGGGGGCCCATCAGGCACCCTCCGGCGTGCGTTCGCCGAGCAGGCCCTCCGGGCGGAAGACGAGGATCGCGATCAGGATCCCGAAGACGATCGATCGGGTCCAGTCACTGCCCGGAGCCGCCCACGAAAGGCCCTCGTTGAAGGCCTGGATGAGGCCGATCAGGATCGCGCCGAGAACCGCGCCGGTCAGGTTTCCGATTCCTCCGAGCACCGCGGCTGTGAAGGCGATCAGCCCGAGCTGGAAGCCCGTGTCGTAGCGAATGTTGAACTCGACGAGATAGAGCACGGCCCCGATTCCGGCGAGTCCACCCGCGAGGACGAACGTGAAGGAGATCGTCCGGTTCACGTCGATGCCCATGATCGCAGCCGCCTCCGGGTCCTGGGAGGTCGCGCGCATGGCCTTCCCCTGGCGCGTCGACTTGACGAGCCAGCTCAGCAGGACGAGAACGGGCGCGGTGACGAGCACTACGAAGAGGGAGTCCCATCCGTAGTGCACGCCGTTGATCGTGAAGACGTCCGAGCCCGGGATAAGCGGCGGCACGCTCCGGAAGTTCACGCCGTAGATCGCCAGGGAGATGTTCTGAACGATGAACGACATCCCGACCGCCGTGATCAGCACGGCGAGCCTCGGGGCATTACGCAACCTGCGGTACGCGACGAATTCGATCGTGGAGTTGACGATCGCGCCGAACGCCGCCGCGCAGATGAACGTCACGAGAAGCCCGCCCAGGATCGTCAAGGCGGCCGAGTTCTCGTCGAGCCCGAAGATGGTGACGATGAAGGTGCTGGCGACGAGCCCGCTCAGGGCAAACACGTCGCCGTGGGCGAAATTGATCAGCTGCAGGATCCCGTACACGAGCGTGTAGCCGAGCGCCACCAGGGCGTAGACGGACCCCGTAGTGAAGCCGATCAGCGCGACGTTGAAGAAGTCCTCCGGCTCCTTGACGAGGTTGATCGCGAGCCACACGAGCAGCAGCGCGACGAACACCACACCGAGAACCGACAGCAGCGCGGGCCGCCGGCGCCGACGAAGCGCGGAGAGCGCCGAGGACTCGGTAGGGGCTTCGGTCGCGATGGCCGGGGATTGTAAGACGGAGGGGAGGGTCGCTGACCCTCCCCTCCGTCGACTTGACTAACCCGCGGCCGCCTTGCGCGCCGCCTCGACGAGCTTGGGCTCCGGGCTCGTCGTCAAGAGAGTCGTGAGGTGGTTGCCCTTCCCCACGTAGACGGTGTACAGCAGCGCGGCGCCGTTGGCGCCGGTCAGGTCACCGTTCTCGTTCAACTCGAAGTTGCCGATCAGGCCGTTCTCGACCTTCGTCTTGTAGACCTCGTCGATCACCGACGACCGGCCCCCGTCGGACTTGTCGATCGCGTCGAGCAACACCTGCCCCGCCTGCGCGCCGAGGATCGCGTACGGGTCGACCGGCTTGCCGCCGAGCTGGCTCTTGAAGCCGTCGATGAACTTGAGCGCGGCTCCCTTGTACTTGTCGATGCCGACGCCGGCCACCGTGAAGTACGCACCGTTCGCGTTCGGCGTCCCACCCTCCGATCGCTGGAAGACAGCGTCGGTCGTGAAGCCGTCGGGCAGCATCAGCTTGACCTTGTTGTTGTCGCCGAGGACCGCGACCTTGTCGTTGATCAGCTGGCCGCTGTTCTCGTCGATGAGACCGCCGACGAACACGGCGTCCGGGTTCGTGCCCTTGATCCGCGTGAACGTCGCCTGGAAGTTCGGCTGCTTCGGATCGTAGGCCGAGAAGCCGAGGACCTTCATTCCGAGCGCCTCCGCCGCGCCCCTGAAGTTCTTGGCCACACCGAGGCCGTAGGCCTCCTTGTCGTTGAGGATGTAGACGCTCTTCACACCCTTCGACTGCAGGAACTTCGCGTCGACGGCGCCCTGGTTCGGGTCGCTCGGCGCCACGCGTGCGTACGTCCGCTTGCCCGAGGGGTAGTACTTCTCAGGCTCGTCCCCGGCGCACGGCTCCGTGAGGCAGCCGTAGGTGTTCGCCGGCGAGAGGAGCATCAGCCCGCCGCCCGGAGCCTGGTTGAGCACCGGAATCTCGATCGCCGCGCAGCCGGAGTTGAACGTGCCGATCACGCCGATCAGGCTGCTGTTGCCGGCGTACGCGTGCGCGTTCGCACTGCACTTCGTCGGGTCCCATTTGGCGAGCTGCGCGGTCGCGTCGTTGCACGCCTGGAACGCGATCTTCTTGTCGCCCGCTTTCCAGTCCTGCTGATCGAGCAGGTAGGCGATCGCCTTGTTCATCTGGATCGTCTGCGTCCGCGAGCCGCCGATAAGCGGCAGGTCCGACGCGATCAAGTAGTCGGGATCCCCCTCGCCCTTGTACTGGATCGGCCCGCACGAGGACGCCGGCAGCGCCTTGACGTTGCCACCCCCGTTCGAACCGCCCTTGTCGTCTCCTCCACCGCCGCAGCCGGCCGCAATCAACGCGAGCGACCCCACGACCGCGAGGAGCATTCCGATCGAAAAACGCTTCGTCACTCTTCCTCCTCCGTTGCCCTTGTCCAGCCAACGAGAGAGCCCCGACCGTTGACCGGGATTCCGCATCGTTCGCGGAAGTATCAGGGCGGGAGCGGACGCTCGCAAGCGAGAAGGGACGCGTGAAGTCATGGCTCCCCGACACGCCCCTTTCTTTTCTTCCACGCCGTTGTCGGGCTCGGCAAGAGCGCGGTCTAGCCGAGCCGACGAGCCGCTTCGGACCCCGCTCGGGGTTACTCTTCCTGAGCGCCGAAGTGGCGGAACTGGCAGACGCGCCGGACTCAAAATCCGGTGGGGCGAAAGTCCCGTGTGGGTTCGACTCCCACCTTCGGCATGATCATCGCTCGTGCCCAGGCTCGGAGTCCTCACCGGTGGCGGCGACTGCCCGGGTTTGAACGCGGTCATCCGCGCGGTTGCGCGCCGGTCCTTCCTGCGGCAATGGGAGGTCGTCGGCATCCGCGAGGGGTGGCGCGGGCTCGTCGACGGGCTCACGGAGCCACTCGGCCCGCGCGAGATCTCCGGCCTGCTTCCCCGGGGCGGGACGATCCTCGGCACCTCCCGCACGAATCCCTACAAGGTCGACGGGGGCGTCGAGCGTGTGCTGGCGAGCTTCGAACGACTCGCTCTCGACGCGCTCGTGGCGATCGGGGGCGAGGACACGCTCGGCGTCGCGGCGCGCCTGCATGACGAGCACGCCTTCCGCGTGGTCGGTGTCCCCAAGACGATCGACAACGATCTCTCCGGCACCGACTACACGTTTGGGTTCGACACGGCCGTCTCGATCGCGACCGAGGCAATCGACCGTCTCCACACCACGGCCGAGTCGCACAACCGCGTGATGGTCGTCGAGGTGATGGGGCGCCACACGGGCTGGATCGCCGTCGTGAGCGGCATCGCCGGGGGCGCGGACATGATCTTGATCCCGGAGCAACCGATCTCGATCGACGACGCCTGCGCAGACCTCCGCCGCCGCCACGACCGCGGCAAGGATTTCTCGATCGTCGTCGTCTCCGAGGGTTACGAGCTCGAGGGCGTCGGCGACCACGGCGGCGAGGTCGACCAGTTCGGCCACGTCCGGCTGTCGCAGCGCGGGGTCGGGGACGCGCTCGCGCGGGAGATCGAGTCGCGCACGGGCTTCGAGACGCGCGTCACCGTGCTCGGCCACGTCCAGCGGGGCGGCTCGCCCACGCCGCGCGACCGCGTGCTCGCGACGCGCTACGGCC
>DATMIX010000011.1:0-46455 GCA_035554095.1 Gaiellaceae bacterium
CAGCGTTTTCGCGTCAAAGACATATGGCCGAGAACTGCGCGGAAATGTACCGCTGCAACGCCCTGCGCTCCGGCTGCGGGTTGGCGCCATCCACTTCTGCCCGAACTTCTGCCCATCTGACCAAACCTGAGCCCGATCCAAGCCGATCGGAGCCGAGCCGAGAATCGCCTAGCCCAGCGGAGCGGCCCTTGTCCGCAGACCTTGAAAGCCGTTGGCGGCCGAAAGGTCGCCCGTGGGTTCGAATCCCACCCCCCGCCACGCGTTGAGGCTACGACGCGATCTGCGCGGAAGTCGTCGCAGAGGGCGTCGCCTTCCTGTCAGATTAAGACACGGCACGCGGGATCTCCCGCAGGGAAGACCGGCCGTCTGGCGATACCGGCGCTCATTCCCTTGCCATCAGCGCGACAGCCTCCTTCTCCAGGTCGACGTAATGCTCGCCGGAAACGTCCACGGTCACTTCCTTGATCGTGCCGCCGGTGAAGGTCCAGGGGCGCTCGCCGGGATAGTCGTCGGTGACCGGCTCACCGCCGTCCCTGCCCACGGCCAGCCCTTCACCGACGAGCGAGAAGTTCCCGGGCTGCGTCTTGATTTCGGCCGAGCCAACTGCCTCGTCGTCGATGTAGAGCGTCAGCGTGCCGTGCGTCGGCATGTCATCGCCCTCCCTCTCGAAAGCGGCCGAAAGGATGTGCTTGCCGGTCGGCGCGGCCTGCGCCGACTCGACCATCTGCTCGACGATTCCGCAGAAGTTGTAGGCGTACTTGAGCTTTCCGTCCTTGATGTAGAGGGCGTGGCCGCCGAACTTGCAGCCGTGTGCGAAGAGGACTCCGCCCGCCTCCGGCGTCTGGATATCGACGTCGGCTGCGATCGCGTAGGAGCGGTTGCGGATGTTGACCGCGGCCGCCTCGGGCACCTCGGCACAGTCGGGGTAGTAGACGTAGCGGTCTCGCGGCTTGCTCAGCTGCGGCCGCTCCATGCTGAGGACCTCGACCGCCGTCCGGTCCTCAAGCGGCAGGCCGCTGTACTTCCCGGCCTCGTGGAACCAGAGGTTGACGAGCTCCTGCACCTTCTCCGGATGCTCGGCCGCGAGGTCGTGCGCCTCGGTCCTGTCGTTCTCGGTGTCGTAGAGCTCCCAGCGGTCGTGGGCGTAGTTGCCCCAGCCTGCGATCGTCGGGTGGACGGCGGTCGCCTTCCAGCCCTTGTGCCAGATCGCACGCGAGCCGAGCATTGAGAAGAAGCCGGTCTCCTTCTGCGTCGGTGCGTCCGCCTCGTCGAACGAGTACCTGAGGCTCGTGCCCTCGAGCGGGATCT
Organism: Gaiellaceae bacterium; assembly: GCA_035554095.1. GTDB lineage: Bacteria > Actinomycetota > Thermoleophilia > Gaiellales > Gaiellaceae > 13-2-20CM-68-14. Next base: position 1,309 of record DATMIX010000011.1, read on the forward strand.
GCGGGAAGCCCTTCACGGTCTCCGGCAACTCGAGGCCGAGGCACTCGTAGATCGTCGGCACGAGGTCGGTCGCGTGGCAAAACTGGTGCCGTAGCTCGGCCTTCGCCTTGATCCCGGCCGGCCAGGAGACGATTAGCGGGTCGGCGACGCCGCCCTCGAAGTTGTAGCGCTTCCACATCTTGAACGGTGTGTTGAAGGCCCACGCCCAGCCGACCGGGTAGTGGTTGTAGGTGTCCGGGCTGCCGAGCGCGTCCAGATACTTCAGGTTCTCCTCCATGTCGTCGGGAATGCCGTTGAAGAACTTGTTCTCGTTGACCGACCCGTTCGGGCCGCCTTCACCGGAGGCACCGTTGTCCGAGACGAAGACGACGATCGTGTTCTCGAGCTGGCCGGACTCCTCGAGGTAGTCGAGCAGCCGTCCGATCTCGTGGTCGGCGTGGCTGAGGAAGCCGGCGAAGACCTCGGCCATCCGGCAGAAGAGCTTCTTCTCGTCGTCGGAGAGGGACTCCCACGGCCGGACAACGTCGGTCGCGTTCCACGGCTTGCCGTCGACGCTGGTCTCCTCGGCGTAGGGGTTGAGCGGAGTCAGCTCGGCGTTGGCCGGCATGACGCCCATGCTCTTCTGCCGCTCGAACACGAGCTCGCGGTAGGCCTCGTAGCCCATGTCGAACTTGCCCTTGTACTTCTCGATCCACTCCTTCGGCGCGTGGTGCGGCGCGTGGCAGGCCCCTGGGCAGAAGTACATAAAGAACGGCTTTTCGGGCGCGACGACGTTCGCGTCGCGGACGAACTCGATCGCCTTGTCGGTCAGGTCTGTGGTGAGGTGGTAACCCTCCTCAGGGCCCTTCGGCTGCTCCGCGTAGTGGTTGTCGTAGACGAGGTCGGGATACCACTGGTTCGTCTCGCCGCCGAGGAAGCCGTAGTAGCGCTCGAAGCCGCGGCCGACCGGCCAGTTGCGCTTCGTCGACGCCATGTTCAGCTCGTCGGCCGGGCAGAGGTGCCACTTGCCGAGCATGTAGGTGTTCCAGCCGCGCTCGCCAAGCACCTCAGCGACGGTCGCGCACTCGAACGGGATGTGGCCATTCGAGCCAGGGAAGCCGGTCGTCGCCTCCGCGATGCAGGCCATGCCGTTCGTCGTGTGGTTGCGGCCGGTTAGCAACGACGACCGCGTCGGCGAGCAGAGGGCGGTCGTGTGCCAGTTGGTGTACGTCAGCCCCGACTTCGCGAGCTTGTTGATGTTCGGCGTCTCGATCAGCCCGCCCCACGGCTCCATCGACGAGAAGCCAACATCGTCGAGGACGATGTAGAGCACGTTCGGCGCCCCCTCCGGTGCCATGGGCTGCGTATACGGCTCCCAGTCCGGGACCGAGTCCCTGACATCGATGTTGATCGTGCCCTTGAACGGCTTGCTCATTTTACGGGTCCCTTCGGTGTCTCCTCGGGATCAGCGAGGGCTTGCGGGCTTCGTCACCAGGATTGCAGCGGGCAAGGCCGACAGCTCGCATCGTCCCGAGGGGATGAAGACCCGTTCCTGCGCCATGGTGTCACTTTCGTCTGTCGCTTACATGGGGAAGGCGACAGGCGGGTGCGCCTAACGGCCGGGGGTAGAAGTCGCCGAGCCGGTTCACGTCGTCCGAGCTTCCCATGCCGCCTCACGCCCAATGTTTCCTGAAGCTGCGCCGGCTCAAGCCAAGAGCCACGGCGGCCCGCGGAGCGGTCTCAGGCGCGCGGCGCCCGGCCCCGGCTTTGGCTGCGAGGTCGACGCCGAAGCAGGAGCGCGTCGCCGATGAGGATGACGCCGCCGGTGAGATGCCGGCCGCCCAATAGGCAGCCCGGCTGTTCTCGAGCGAACCGACCAGGAAGAGAAGCCCGAGCGCGATCTCCATCATTCCGAGCAGAACGCTCGAGCGGGAACGCTGGCGCTCGAGCTCGTCGCCGGTCCTGAAGCCGCCGATGATGTGGGCAAGTCCCGTAAGCAGGATCACGTCGCGAGCAGGGTCACCAGACCGACTGAGCAACCACCTCGTCAAGGCGCTCGTGGAAGAGCACGACGAGTCCGGCGACGACGCCGGCGCAGCCGGACACGAGCGGGACGCCTCTCGTGCTTTGGCCGGCGAGAGCCGCACGGATGCTGACGACCCCGGTAAGCGCCCAAAACGCACCCATGTAGGTTGCAAGGTTGTCGCTCGTCTTTTCGGGTTGAACGACCATCGCAACCCCGAGCATCAAGGCGAGAACGCCGCGGGCGAAGGCGACGCGATAGGCAACCTGACCTCGAGCTGTCACTTGAGCGTCGTCACCGCCGCGCTGGTCGTCGTCTCATCCCGGTTGACTGGTTGCCTTGGCGTTCGCCATCGCCTTCTAGCGGCCGGTGTCGCCGGCCGCCAGGGGGACAGCTTCTTCGGCTACTTCATCTTCAGCCTGATCTAGGTCGCTGCCGCTCGGCCGCGGCCGCGGAGGTCCGGGAGGCGCGGGAGTAGCCGAGGCCGAAGCGCCAGCGAACTTCCCGCACCTGTGAGCCCTCGAGGCGCCCCAACGCTTCCCGGGGATGCGACTCGTACCAGGCCGCGTAGCGGTTGGCCAGGGGCGCCGCGGTGAGACCGTGAGCGAGGACCGACAGTCCGATCGTGACGTAGGTCGTCGCGAGGATCACACCATCGTGTGGCAGTCCGCCCTCCTCGAGCACCAGTACCGCGAAGACGATCGACGCAAGCCCGCGCGGCCCGAACCAGCCGAGAAAGGCCAGGGTCTGCCTGCGCGCGCCCGTCCCGATCATCGAGAGCGCCACGGGGATGAGGCGGACAATCGTCAGGCTGAGGACGGCGTAGAGGGCGACCGACCAGGTCACGTCTCCGAGCACCGGCCCAAGCAGCACGGCGCCGAAGACGATGAACGTCACCGCGTTGAAAACCTCTCCTAGCTCCTCGATGAGATGCCCGACCTCGCCGCCGCTCCGTTGCCGAATGGCCCCGAACACGAAACCTCCGACGAACGCTGCGATGAAACCGGAGCCGCCGATCGGATCTGCAAGTCCGAAGGCGAGGCCGGCGCCGGCCAGAGGCACGACCTGGAGCCAGGAGCCATCGACGTGCCGGTGCTTGCCGGCGACGACGATCACGCACGCGGCGGCAACACCCGCGAGCACTCCGGCCAGGATGCCGTAGCCGATCTGCTCGAGCACCAGCCGGGCCGCGGCTCCGTCGCCGATCGCTCCGGACTCTGCCTGCGCGATCGCGAGCACGATCCAGAACAAGGGCACGCAGATCCCGTCGTTGAGGCCGCTCTCGACGTTCAGGCCCTGTCGTACTCGACTAGGGAGCCTCATCAGCGTCACGACCGCCTGACCGAGCGCCGCGTCCGTCGGCGCGAGGATCACCGCCAGGAGCAGCGCCTCGGACCACGAGAGTTGCGGAAACACGACAAGGGCGAGGACGAATCCCGCCACGAGCGTCAGGGGTAGGCCGATCCCGAGGAGACGCAGCGGCACCGAGAGTTCGCCGCGTAGCGCGCGCACATCGATCCGCGAGGCGTCCGCAAACAGGACCAGCGCAAGCGTCGCTTCGGCGAGCAGCTTGACCGTCTCCCCAGCCGGCGCGACCTCGATCAGCCCCAGCGCCTCCGAGCCGACGAGCAGTCCGACGGCGGTGAAGACCATCGCAGCGGTGATCGGCGTACCCGCGATCCGGCCGGAGATCGCCGCGAACACGAGCAGAGTCAGCGTGACAGCGGCGAGGGCCCAGTGCACGGCCGAACCCTATTTCCCCAACGCCAGCCTCCTCGCTAACCACTTGCGCATGCGGATTGGGCGATTCACCGGCGGAGGCTTTCGAGACCTCGCCGGGGAGGAGCACCGTCGCGTCGATCGCTCGGCCAGCGCCCTGACAGTCCCGCCAGCGAAGGCCGAGGATCTCTCCCGCGGCGGAGGGCCGGCACCGGCAAGAATCAGGAAGACGAGGCGTGCCTGCTCGAGCCAGGTCCGCTCCTCTTCGAGCGCCTCGTCAATCAGCTCTCGAAGGCGCGGACGATCGAGCCGACCTCTACCGGTGTGAGGATGCGCGACGCGGTTCGAGCGGACGAGACGACGCGCGCCGCCCCGTTGAACAGCCGGCCGCCTGAGCCGCCGGCACCGCCGCACGGGGCGAACTTCTGCCCGAATTTCTGCCCATCTGAGCCCACCTGAACCGACCTGAGCCGAACAGGCCGAGCCGAGAACCGCACAACTGAGCGGAGCGGCCGTCTTCCGCAGACCTTGAAGACCGTTGGCGGCCGAAAGGTCCCCCGTGGGTTCGAATCCCACCCCGCCTAGCTGAGCCAGCCCGAAGACCGCCGAAAGGAGAAGCTTGACATTCTTGCCACAAAAGAGCAGGGTCGCGCCAACGGGCGGCCCGTCACGAGGGCGGGACGCGGAGGTCCAGAAGAAACCTGCCTCGGCAGGGGAGAGGAGCAGGCTGGTGCGGCGGCTTCTGGTTTTCATCACCGTGGCTCTGAGCGCGCTCGCAGTAGCGGCGACAAGCAGTGCGCAGCGAGCCGTTCACCTCAACAACGTGATCGACATCAGTAACTCGTTCCAATCTCCACTTCTAAGCGAGGCCTGCGGGTTCCCGGTGACGGTCACGGTCAGCGGCGCGCTCGACGTGACATTGATCTACAACGACGCCGGGCTCGTGGTGCGCCACATCGAGAACACGCCCGCGGCGAAGGCGACTTTCAGCTCGCCCTACGGCTCGTTCAGCTTTCCCGAGGCAGCGACTTCGGTCTTCACCTACCCCGGCGGCGCGACGGTGGGCTCGACCGCGAACTTCCATTCCTCGGGGCTGTTGAGGTTCGGTCTCGTGCCAGGGTTCGGAGTGTCCAACGCAGGCATCGACATCGTCGCGAACGCGGTTGTGCTCGACTTCACGCCGCAGGGCATCCCGATCGTCGACTTCAGCGACGCGACGATCGTCATCAGCCATGGCAACCGCAACAGCGACGAAGAGATCTTCAGCGCGATCTGCGCCGCCCTCGGCCCGGCCTAAAGGCGACAACAAAGCGGTGTCGGACGAGGGCGGAGGAACGCCGCCCTCGTCTGCATCGCGCCGGAGGTCTCTTTCGACCTCGGTTGTCTGAGCGGTGAAAACCGCGAGCAGCCACAAACGCAGCGCGACGTGCGGTCGCCATCGCGGCCGCACCGCGCGTGCGCTCGTCTGGCGCGCATTCTGGCGCACGCGTGGCCGGATCGCGGCAATCAAGCAGTTCCTGATCGATCCCAGCGAGTGTTGAACCCGTTCAGGACCGAAGAGTCCTCCGAAGGCGAGACGGAGCGGGTGCCTCTTTTCGACACCCACTCCGATCGCCAGGCTGTTGATTCGCTACGGATCGAGCAAGTACGGCCCAAGGACGTCGCAGAAGGCCTCGAAGTCGCTGAGCAGGTCCGGGTGCGGACCGTGCAAGCCGGACAGACTCTGTGAGATCAAGTCTCCGAACGGCTCGTCAGGATTGCCCGTGTACTCGAAGACGGCGGTGATCGTGACGATCCCGACGTCGCGGAGCAGCGTCCGGCCGCGGGTAATCGACAGCTTTTCAGGCAGGCCGACGAACGTGGTCGTGGTAGTAACCGTCCCCGCCGCCTCGTCGATGACGGGCGCCGTGGCGCTCTTCGCCGGGCCGGCAGCGAAGATCGTGATCGACTTACCGTTGTCGGCCGTAAAGACGGCCCAGAAGGTCCCGCTCGCGAAGAAGCCACCGCTCGCGAGGTCCCGGAAGACGGCCGTTCCATGGACGGTTGTCGTTCCGGTCACCCCACAGATCTCGTCGGGGAATGGACCGTCAGTGAAGTGATCAACCTCAGTCGCTCCGGCCGCTACGCCACTCCCTGCGAGAACACAGCCAGCGATGACGGTGCCGACGAGTAGTACGAACTTTTGCCGCATGTTGTTCCTCCTACCCCCCGCTGGTTTCGAGGATGCCGTCTAGTGCAGTCGCCACCTTCCTTTCGGTCGGAGTTGGGGGCGTAGCCTCCTATTTCGTGGCGTCTGCGTCAAGCGGTCCCGGCCCTGAAAAAGGGCCTCGCTGTATTGATCGCCGGCGAGGGGCGCGGCGCTACGATCGCCACATGAGCCGAAGCGTTATCCAGCGGATCCACAATCCGCAGGGGCGGGAGTGTGGCTGCGCACCCGAGTGCTGGTGCAAGCGAACGTCCTGGGGCCGGGCGCTCCGCTGGTACCTGCCGAAACGCCACTTCTCCGTCTCCCCCGAGTGGAAGCGGGCCCGCGAGGATCTTTGAGCCGATCCCGCCCGAACGAGGCCAAGCCCCGTCCCTGCGCTTGACTCCCAGCGCGGATCGCGAGATCCTCGCGACATGGCAATCACAGCCCCGATTCTCGGACTGGGTGGACTCGGAATCGCGCTGGTGATCGCGATTCCGATCGCGATCATCATCCTCGTCGGCTATTCGATCTGGACCCTCCGCAAGCCCGAGGGCTGGGAACAGCAGTAGAGCCGGCACGGCGCGTGTCGAAGACACGTCGTCCGCGCAGTTTTCCCGCTTGACTCTGGCGTCGACCTCGTTAAGGTCGCGGCTCGGGTCATCTCCGTTGGAAGGGACGGAAGCACGATGGAAAAGGTGAACCTCGCCGGGCGCTGCGGCCGGTGGGCCGGCGCGCACTGGAAGACGGCGTTCTTCGGCTGGCTCGCGTTCGTCGCGATCGCGATCCTGCTCGGAAACGCGGTCGGCACGAACATGCTCGCGGATTCCGACGCCGGCGACGGCGAGTCGGGCAGGGCACAGAAGATCCTCGCGAAGGCCGACTTCAGGCAGCCGGCGACCGAGTCGATCCTGATCCAGAGCACGAGGCAGACGGCCACCGACCCCGGCTTTGTCGCCGTGATCAAGGACGCGGAGGCGACGATCTCGAAGGCTAAGGGAGTCACAAACGTCCGCTCGCCGCTCGGGACGGGCGTCGCCAACAAGGGCCAGATCTCGGAGGACGCGCATTCCGCCCTCGTCCGGTTCGACATCAAGGGAAAGCCGGAGGACGCCGAGGATCACGTCCAGCCGGCGCTCGATGCGACGGCGGCGGTCCAGAACAGGCACCCCGGCTACATCGTCGAGGAGTTCGGTGACGCCAGCGCGAACAAAGCGCTCAGCGACACACTCGGGAAGGACTTCACCCGCGCCGAGAAGCTTGCGGTCCCGACGACACTGATCATCCTGATCTTCGCGTTCGGCGCCCTGGTAGCGGCCGGCCTCCCTGTCCTTCTCGCCTTCTCGGGCGTGCTGGCGGCGTTCGGTCTCTCGTCCCTCGTCAGTCATGCAGTGCCGGCCTCCGACGCGACGCAGTCGGTGATCCTGCTCGTCGGGATGGCGGTCGGCGTCGACTACTCCCTCTTCTATCTCAAGCGCGACCGGGAGGAACGCCAGCGCGGGCAGGACCCGCACAACGCGTTGTTGCGAACGGCGCGCACGTCCGGCCAGGCGGTGCTGATCTCGGGCGTCACGGTGCTCATTGCCGTCGCCGGGATGATGGTCGTCGGCGATCCCACCTTCCGATCGATCGGGATTGGGACGATGATCGTCGTCGCCGTCGCGATCATCGGCTCGCTCTCGGTGCTCCCGGCGATGATGCACCGGCTCGGGAACAACGTCGACAAGGGGCGGATCCCCTTCATCTCCCGGATCAGCGCAAACACGGGCGAGTCCCGCCTGTGGGGGGCGATCCTACGACCGGTCATGCGGCACCCCGCGGTCGCGGTGGTGCTCGCCGGCGGCGGGCTGCTGATCCTCTCGATTCCGGCGCTCACCGGACTGAACACGAAGTTCCCGAGCGTGACCGACCTGCCGCCGTCGATTCCGATCGTGAAGACGTTCGACCGGGTCGAGAAGGCGTTCCCGGGGTCCCCGGTGCCGATCGTGGTAGCCGTGAAGGCGCCGGACGTCACCGCCCCCACGGTCACGAAGGGGGTCGCCGAGATGCGCGACGCTGGTCTGGCCACGAACCAGTTCGCTCAGCCGGCCGACATCGCCGTCAATCCCGACAAGACCGTGCTGCGATTCACGATGCCGATCGCAACGGAGAACAGCCGCAGCGCACTCGCCTACTCGGCATTGAAGGACATGCGGACCCGGATCATCCCGGACACGATCGGCAAGGTCCCGGGCGTTGAGGTCGCCGTGACCGGCGAGACGGCTGGCAACCGCGACTTCAACGACCTGATGCGGACGCACATGCCCCTCGTGTTCGCCTTCGTGCTCGGGCTGGCATTCGTGCTGCTGCTGATGACGTTCCGGTCAATCGTCGTGCCGATCAAGGCGATCGTGCTCAACCTGCTCTCCGTCGGCGCGAGCTACGGGATCCTCGTGCTCGTCTTCCAGCACCACTGGGCCGAGGGCATCCTCGACTTCAAGTCGAACGGCGGCATCGCCTCGTGGCTGCCGCTCTTCCTGTTCGTGCTGCTCTTCGGCCTCTCGATGGACTACCACGTGTTCATCCTCAGCCGGATCAAGGAGCTCGTCGACCGCGGCATGCCGACCGAGGAGGCGGTCGAGCGCGGCATCCGGACGACCGCAGGGACCGTGACGAGCGCGGCGATCGTGATGGTCGCCGTGTTCGCGATCTTCGCCTCACTCAGTCAGATCGACATCAAGCAGATGGGTTTCGGCCTCGCCGTCGCGATCCTGATCGACGCAACGGTCATCCGCGGCGTGCTGCTGCCCGCGACGATGAAGCTCCTCGGCGAATGGAACTGGTACCTGCCGAGCTGGCTCGAGTGGGTCCCGGATCTATCGGCCGAGGCGCCCGAGATCACGGACGAGGTGCCCGAGGCGCCACCCGTCCTCACACCCTAGAAACGGACCGACGGCGGGGCCCCGCGGCCCCGCCGTCTTATTCGGGCAAGCCTTTCCGGCGCCACAGCCACCAGATGGCGAAGAGGGCGACCGCGGCGTAGACGTAGCCGATCAGCAGGTCGACGACGTAGTGGTTGCCGGTGTACACGACGGCGTAGGACTGCGCGATCGGATAGAGCGCGCCGATGCCGACGGCCCACCAGCGCCAGCGGGTCTTCCACGCGATCGTCGCGACGAACAGAAAGCATAGGAACGCGTAGGCGGCATGTAGGGATGGGATCGCGGCGTACGGGTTCGGATCGATGAGCTTCGAGACGGTGACCCCGTGGTAGCCGTGCGCGCCCGAGGGATCAGGCGCCGGGTTGTGCGGGATCCGGATCACTCCGGAGAGGAGGCCCTGCTGGCCTGCGGCCCACGGCGGGGCAGCCGGGAAGACGTAGAAGGTCAATGCGCCCGCGAAGGAAAGAGTGATCATCGTCGCAGCGAACCGGTAGAACAGGGCGCGACGCTTGAGCCAGAGCGCGAATGCAAGCAGCGGCGGCACGATGAAATGGAGACGCCACACGGTGACGACGAGCCCGTCGTACCACTGCATCGTCCCGGTCCAGAGCCAGTGCTGGAGCTCCTCCGAGGGCACGACACCGAAGACGAAGCGGTCGAAGTTCAACTGCGGCAGGTAGTGGGGATGCGGATGCAGCAGATGGGCGATTCCGCGAGACTGGGCGTAGATCACGAGCAGCACGCCGAAGGGGATGAAATCGAAGACGTAACGCCGCGCCCGGCGGATGATCAGCGCCGGAACCAGCAACACGACCAGGTACTTGTCCGGAGTCAGGCCAAGGCCGAACAGCCAGACGGCGAGCGCAAGCGCCGTGACCAGTCCAGCACCCGCGAACGCCGCCGTGCGACGGTCGAGGTCTACGCGCGCCGGGCCCCATTTCTCGGCTTTCTCGCGCTCGGGCTCGCCGTCCTCGTAAGGACGCCCTTCTGGGACGCTCCACTCACCGCCGACGAGGGGGGCTACGCCGAGGTTGCTCGGCTGTGGAGCCACGGCGCGACCCTCTACGACGGCGCCTGGGTCGACCGCCCGCAAGGCCTCGTACTCGTTTTTCGCGCTCTCCATCTGGTCGGCGGCTCCCCGGTCGCGATGCGTGTAACCGCAGCGGTTGTCGCCGCGCTGGTCGTTGCCGCGACGATCCTCCTCACGCTTCGGCTCGCGCGCGGGAGGATAACGGCCGTGGCTGCGGGCCTGCTGGTCGCAACCGCCGGTGCCTCACCGTTCCTCGAGTCGTTCACCCTCTCGGGCGAGCTGCTGGCCTCATTGCCGGCTGTCCTGTCGCTGTTCGCGTTCTGCACGTACCTCGGGGGGAGGCGCATCCGGTGGCTGCTCCTCGCGGGCCTGCTCACGGGCATCGCCGTGCTCGTCAAGCAATCCGCTTTCGACGCCGGCCTCGCCGCTGTGGCCTTCCTGCTCTGGCGTGACCGGCGGCAGGGGCTCGCGCCTACCGGCCTGCTGGTCTCCGCCGCGCTCCTGCCCGTCGCGATCGCGGCCTCAAGCGCCGCCCGGTTGAACGAGTGGCTCTACGCAGTCGTCGGCTACCGCTTCCACGGCGATTCCGTCGTGACCGGCTCGCTCTCCGATCGCTTGCATCAGCTCTGGCTGTCGACGCCGCCCGCCGCGAAGGGGATCGGGCTCCTCGCTCTCCTTGCGGCCGTCGGGTGGCGAAGCGCGCCGCTGCTCGCGCGTCTCTGGCTCGGCGCGGCAGTCGTCGGCGTGCTCGGTGGTGGCAACTTCCATCCGCACTACTACCTCCAGCTCGTTCCGCCGCTGGCCGTGCTCGGCGCCGTGGGAGCGCGCACGCTCTGGTACGCCTGGCCGCGTCCCGCCCTGGCCGCCGGGCTCGCGGGCGCTGCCGCGACACTCCTCTTCGCCCTGCCGGTCGCTCTTGCCCAACCGGCGGTTCAGGCGCGGACGATCTGGCCACACGACCCCCACCTCGTCCACGACCACGCGCTCGCGCGCTACGTGCGCGCTCACACACACGCCCGGCAGCGCGTCCTCGCCCTCTGGGCCGACGCCGACCTCTATTACCTCGCCGACCGGCGGCCGGCTGTCCGCTACCTCTGGGCGAGGAACGTCGCGTCGATTCCGGGCGCCCTCGCCGCGGTGCATCGCACTCTCGCGCGCCGTCGCGCGACGCTCGTGCTCGTCGTCCAGCCGCTGGGCAAGCTGGATCGGAGCGGCCGGACCGCGAGGCTCCTTCTACGTGAATACCGACGGGTCGCCCGCATCCGGGGCGTCGATGTCTACCGCAGCAGGAGCCAGAGGAACACGAGCGCGACGAGGAGCCCGAGCACGGCGACGTAGCGCACAGCGGTCTCGTCGGAAGACATCTCGCCGGTGCCTTCGCAGGCCGGACACCGATCGCTCGCCAGGCCGCCACGGCCATCGCAAGCGGGGCAGTCATCGATCTGGATCAGGCGCTCGCCCTCGGCCAGGGAGCTCTCGACCCGGCGGCTCCCGGTCCCTTCGCACGCCGGACACGCCATCGTCATCGCGCCGCGGGCGGCGCCGTCGCCCTTGCACGTTTCGCAGAGCTCCTTTCGCCCCCAGGCCATCGTCCGCCGGCGAGAGAGGTTGCCCGCCGTGCTTCGTCGGCGATAGCCGAAGCGGTCGTAGAGCAGCCGCGTCGGCGGCTTCGAGAGGACGGCGTAGGCCTCGGAGAGCTCGCGGAACCTGTCGAGCGCGGCGGGATCGGCAGAGATGCCCGGGTCGAGCGACCGCGACCGCGCACGGAAGGCCTTCCCGATCGTGTCGGCGTCAGTGTCGCGTGCGACGCCGAGCACGTCGTAGTAGTCACGCGTGTCCTTCACCGCAGTCTCGGGCATGGCCGATGGTCCTTGTTCCTCACAACCCCCTCGTCCCAAACCGAAACCAAAATCGCCGCGAATCGGTTGTAGGAACGTGCGGTTGGGGAGGCGGCTTCGGGCGGTCCTAGCGGCGGCGGCACTCGCGGGCGCCGGAGCTGCCGCGGCCGTCTCCTCTGCACCCGGCGCGATCGGCCTGCCGACCCTACCGACGATCACGATCACGACGCCGACCCTGCCGGTGACGACGCCGACCGTGACGCTGCCGAGCCCGCCGCCGCCACCGCCCCCGCCGCCCGTGACGTTGCCGAAGCTGCCCCCGCCGCCACCGCCCCCACCGATCCTCTCGCCTCCGCCGCCACCACCACCGGCGACGCCGCCCTCGCTACCGGGCGCGCCGTCACCGAGTGCGCCCCCTTCGCCTCCGCCCGCCGGCGTGGCCCCCGCCGGCAGCGCATCGTCCTCGCAACCCCCCGCGGGCAGCGTGTTCGGTGCCGGCAAAGCCTCGAGCTCCGGCCCCGCGCGCCGGCAACCCCCGGCGCCGCTGCGACTGAGCTCCCGGCACCCGGCGACGACGCTCGTCTTCGAGCTCCGCCGCCCGGCACGCGTCACGTTCGTGATCCGGGAGCCCGGTTGCGGCGTCGTCGGCTCGTTCACCGTCCGTGGCCACTCGGGCAGGAACCGGATCCGCTTCCGAGGGCTCGTCCGCGGTCGGCTCCTTCCTCCCGGGATCTACCGGATCCGCGGCATCAGCCGGGGGCACACCGTCCTCCGCACCCGGCTCCTCGTCGGCGACGGCCGCTCGGCCGGTTGCGCGTACGTCAGCTTCGCTGGTGTTCCCAGCCTGTCGTCCGTGGGTTTTACGGCGGTGGGGATTCCGGCCGGAACCGCCGACGGCAGGACCGTGTCGGCGACGAGCGGGCCACCTCCGGCGGCAGCGCCGAAGCGATCGGGAGTCCTCGGATCGAGCGCGTCGAAGATCCTGCCCGCGTCGGACGAGACGCAGCTCGCCCTGCTCGTCGTTCTTGCCGCAGCGATCTTCCTGCTCGCGCTCGGTGCCCTTCCGCGTGCCGCGGTGCCGTACCCGGCGGTCGGCACCTTCCTGACACGGTGCCGCCCGTTGATCGCGGCAGCCGGCTTCGCCGCCCTGACCGCGTTCGCGATCTCCTACTTCGTCGCCTAGGACCCACCGCTGCTCGGCACCACCGGCGCTAGATCCCCCGGAAGGGGGGTAAAAGACCACGGTTTTTGCCCAAAGATGAAGGGCGTGCGGCAAGCGCATGCGGCAGCGGCCACGCGTGCTCCCCTGGGCGCGACGAAGATGACGAAGAACGGCAACGGTGCCGTCGCGACCGTTCCTGCCCACGGCGACCTGGTGGACTCGTACCGGCGGCTCGCCGACGTCTTCCACCACGTGCTCTCGGAGCACAGCCTCGACACGCTGCTCGACCGCATCGCGGACACGCTCGCCGACCTGATCCCCTACGACACGCTCAGCATCTTTCAGGCCGACGAGGCCCAAACCGTTCTCCTCCCCGTGCTCGCTCGCGACCGCTGGGCGGACGAGATCCTGCGCAACAAGATCGCCTTCGGCGCTGGCCTCGCCGGCTGGGCGGCCGAGCATCGCGAGCCGGTCCTGACCAACAACGCGCATCTCGACGAGCGGATGATGGTCGTGCCCGGGACGCCGCCGGACGAGCAGGAGGCGCTGATCACGATCCCCTTGATCGCGCGCGAGTCGGTAAAGGGCGTGCTCAGCATCTACCGGCTCGGCGAGAACGCCTCCTTCAACGACGAGGAGTTCGAGCTCGCCAAGCGGTTCGGCGACGCCGCGGCGCTGGCGCTCGACAACGCCCAGACCCGTGCGCGGTTGGAGCTGCAGGCGCAGACCGACTCGCTGACGGGGCTCTACAACCACCGCTATTTCCACGAAAACCTGCGCGCCGAGCTCACGCGCGCGAGCCGGAACCGCGACTCGGTCGCGTTGCTGATGCTCGACATCGACGACTTCAAAAAGGTCAACGACATCTTCGGCCACGGGATCGGCGACCAGGTGCTGCGGGAGCTGGCCGAGCACCTCAAGGCCAGCGTCCGCGGCTCGGACGTCGTCTGCCGCCTCGGCGGCGAGGAGTTCGGCGTCGTCATGGGCTCTTGCGGGTCCGGGGACGCCCTCGGGCTGGCAAAGCGGCTCGCCGAGCGGCTCCTCGAGACCGAGTTCGGCTCGGCCGGGAAGATCACGATCTCGGTCGGCGTCGCGGTCGGCCCGAAGAACGCGTCGAACCCGCGTGAGCTGATCGCCTGCGCCGAAGCGGCGATGATGACCGCCAAGGCGCGCGGCAAGGATCGAATCGTCCTCTTCGACGAGTCGACCGACGAGCGGCCGGACTCGCCCGTCGACATCACGCGCGACGTTCGCTCGATCGCCCACCTGAAGATGCTGCAGAGCCTCGCCGGCAAGCTGAACCGGCTCAACGACGTGCGCGAGATCGGCATCGCGATCGCCGACGAGCTTCGGGCGCTGATCGATTACCACAATTGCCGGGTCTCCCTGATCGAGGGCGACGACATCGTCCCGATCGCCTTCCGCGGCGTCCTCTCCTCGCCCGCGGGCCGGGACGTGAAGCTTCCGCGAACGAAGGTCGGCGAGGGCATCACCGGGCACGCGGCCGAGGAGCGGAAGTCGCTGCTGATCGCCAATGCGCTCGACTGTGACTACGCCGTGCTGATCCCCGGCACAGAGCCGTTGGAGGAATCCTTGCTCGCGGTTCCGCTTTCGTACGGCTCGCTCGTCGTGGGCGTGATCGTGATCTCGAAGCTCGGCACGAATCAGTTCGACGAGGACGACGTCCGCCTGCTCGAGGTACTCGGTGGCCACGCGGCCGTGGCGCTGGAGAACGCCCGGCGTTTCGAGTCACAGCGCCGTGAAGCCGAGCACCTGAAGGAGCTGCTTGAGTTCAGCCGCGAGCTCGCCACCGCAGAAGGCCTGCCCGAGGTGCTGCGCAGGGTCGTCGAGCTGTCCTCCACGATCCTGGAGACACCCACGACATCGGTGTGGCTCCAGGACCTGGAGACCGACAAGCTCGTCCCCGCGGCCGTGTGGGGCTTCGAGGGCGCACGGCGCGAGACTGTGCTCTCGCTCGGCTTCGACCCCGATGCGGTGCGCGACGTCGCTGATCGCTCCGAGCCGTTCCTGCTCGACCAGGACGAGGCGTCCACGATCGAGGGAGCGCCGGAGTTCCCGGAGGGAACCCGCTTCGCGATCGCGCCCGTCAAGCTCGACGGCGGCCGGCTGTGCTGCATCGTCGCCTCCCTGCCGCCCGACCGCGCGGACGACTTCGACGACGCCAAGATGAGCCTCCTCGCGGGGCTTGCGCATCAGGCCAAGCTCGCGATCACGAACGCGGGGAGCTTCGAGAGCCTCGAGTCGACCTTCGTTTCCACTATCGAGGCGCTCGCGAACGCGCTGGAGGCGAACGACGAGTACACCTCCTCGCACACGCGCTGGATCACGGACATGGCACTCAAGGTGGGCACGGAGCTCGGCCTGGACTCGAAGGCTCTCAAGCAGCTCGAGCTCGGCGCGCTGTTCCACGACATCGGCAAGATCGGCATCCCGGCGAGCATCCTGCTCAAGCCCGGCCCGCTGACCCCGGAGGAGCGGGAGATCATGCAGCAGCATCCCGACCTCGGCGCGAAAATCCTCGCGCCGATCGAGCGGCTCTCCGAGGTCCGCTCGATCGTTCGGAGCTGCCACGAGCATTACGACGGACGGGGCTATCCGGACGGCGTCACGGGCGAGGCGATCCCGCTGGAAGCGCGGATCGTGCTCGTCTGCGACGCCTTCCACGCGATGACGACCGACCGCCCCTATCGGAAGCGGCTCTCGGTCGACGAAGCCTGCCGCCGCCTCCAGGAGGCGGCCGGAACCCAGTTCGACCCGCGGGTCGTCAAAGCATTCCTGACGCTGCGCGGCGAGACCTGGTCCGCGGCCGCGTAACGCCGCCACTCCTCCGAACCGACCTCCGGCTTTATCCGAACCAGACTCGCGCGGCATGGTTCACGCGCGCCGAAGATGGACAAAAGTTCGGCAAACGACAACCGCGGGAGGAACGATGGAACGGGTGGGCACCACGGAGCGAAATCCGGTGCAGGCGCTGGCGACGTTGGTTGGAGCGACCTTCCTGCTCGTCGGGATCCTCGGGTTCATCCCAGGCATCACCTCGCACCTGTACGGCGGCCTGGACTTCGCCGGCCACCACTCGCAGGCGAAGCTCCTGCATGTCTTCCAGGTGAGCTGGCTCCACAATCTCGTGCACCTCGGCTTCGGGATCGGGGGCCTCGCGCTCGCCAAAACCAGGGCGGGCGCGCGCACTTATCTGATCGGCGGCGGAATCATCTACCTGGTGCTGTGGCTCTACGGGTTGATCGTCGGCCCAGACAGCGGCGCGAACTTCGTGCCAATGAACACGGCGGACGACTGGCTCCACCTCGTCCTCGGCATCGGCATGATCACGCTCGGGTTCGTCACGACCCGCGAGCGTCGGCCGATCGAGCGCACGGCGTAGAGCACCGCCGGTCGCCTCGAAAGGGCGGGCGTTGCGCTCCCGCCCTTCGACTACGGTGGCCCGGTGGAGCTGGCTGCGCTGTTGCAGTCGTTGGAGGACGTCGGCGCGGAAACCGACCTGCGGCCGGCCGTGGCACTGCTCGCCGGCCGGGAGCTCGTGATCGCCCCCGAGGAGCTGAACGCGGCAAGGAGGCGCGCCGTGCTCCTGCTCGCCGCCGGGGGGGATCCGCACCGCGGCCTCGAGCTCGACGGTCGGGCCGTCACCGCGCTCGCGGAGGAGCTCTCCGGCCACAACCGCGAAGTGGAGGTGCGGCGAGGGCTCGAAGAACTGCGCTACGAGGCGTCGCCGTACCCGCACGTCCTGGCCGCGGTCCGGGCTCTCCTCACGAACCGGACGCTCGCCTGGCGGGCATACGCCTGCGCGTTGCTTGCCGAGGAGCTGGAGGACTAGGAGGGCTTGGCGAAGCCCTCCTAGGAGGTCAGCCCCACCAGAACGCAGCGGCGATGACGACGTAAAGGCCGATCAGGACCACGCCTTCCGGCCAGGTGCTCTCACCGTCGTAGACGACGACAGCCGTCACGATCGCGGCCAGAAGCAGGACGACCGCCAGCAGCGTCGGGAACACGAGCGTCAGGTTCGTCGCGAAGAAGAGGCTCGCGAACAGGATCACCGGCGTCAGCACGAGAGCGACCTGCAGCGCCGAGTTGACGATCACCGACACCGCGAAGTCCGCCTCGTTTCGCATCGCCAGCTGGACGCCCACGACGTTCTCGACCGCGTTACCCGCGATCGCGACGACCACCAGCCCGGCGAACGCCTCGCTCATGCCGAGCGAGGACGTCGCCGGCTCGAGGGCCGAGACGAACCAGTCGCTGACGAACACTGCTCCCGCGGCCGCCGCAGCGAGCACCACGATCGTGACCGCCAGCGACCACCTCGGGGGCTCGAGGTCGCCGGCCTCCCCCGCCAGGAAGATCCTCAGTGTCGCCAGGAAGACGACGATGAGCACGCCGCCGCAGATCAGGCTCAGCGTTTCCTCGTGCGCGGCAGCCGGGGCGTGCAACTGGTGCGCGAAGCTGGGGATCGAAAGCGTGGCGGCCGACAGCAGCAGCAGCGTCCCGATCGTTCGGGCCCGGGACGAGTGGAACTGCTGCGTTCCGTGTCGAAGGCCGCCCGCGACGAAGGCAAGGCCGAGGACGAGCAGGCTGTTGGCGAGCACCGAGCCGACCAGCGCCGCCTTGACGACGTCCGTGAGCCCTCGGTGGAGTGCGAAGAGCACGACGAAGAGCTCCGGAAGGTTGCCCAGGGCCGACTGCACCGTTCCCGCACCGCCCGCGCCGAGCCTGCCTCCCAGCTGCTCGGTCGCCGTGCCGACGAGGCGCGCGAGCATCGCCAGCGCGACGGCCGCCGCCGCGAAGCGCACGATCGCGTTGACCCCACCGAGATCGAGAGCGCCGGCGAGCGCGACTAGGCCCGCGGTGACACCGATCTCGACGCGCTCGCGCCACGACATGCCCGTCATCCGGCGACGCTATCAGCGGCCCGTGGGTTTCCCCCAAAGCGGTGTAAGACCGGGCTATAGTCGCCGCGAGGTGAAGCCGATAGGGATTCAATGCGGCTGAACCTGCCTACGAAAGGGGTCGTCATCGTGCGTATTAAGGTGCCGGTGTTGCTCTTCGCGCTCGCGCTGGCAGCGACGCTCGTCGCTCCCGCCACCGCCTCCCAGCTCGTGAACCGCGACGTCCGCGGGATCCAGCTCGCCGTCAACAACAAGGGCGAGGCCCTCGTCACCTATCGCACGGTGCGCGGCAGGGCCCAGCGCGTGCTCGTCTGGGGCGCGGTAAACGCGCGCCAGCCGAACCCGACGCTGAGGCAGGTTCGCTTCAAGCTCGACTACGCGGGCGGCTGGCGCAAGTACCACAAGCGGTACTGGAAGCGGTTCGGGCACAGCTGCGGCGCCTACGACGGGCCCGCGCTTCCGTGGCTCGTGACGGCGTGCAAGGCATCGGACGGCAGCTACTGGGCGCTGCAAAAGTGGCAGGTCCAGCTCCCGAACCTGGGGTTCACGCCGTGGACGTCGGGCCTGCGCCAGTGGGAGCTCCACATCTCGCATTGGACGACGTCCGTCGCGAAGCTCGACGTGTGGCAGGACTGGGTCTACAGCGGCCGTTTCCACCACATGTTCGGGCGCTACACGTACATGGGCAAACCGATCCACGGCTTCGGCAGCAGCCGCTACGGCGCGCCGACCGACGGCTACGGCCGGCTGATGTACCTGGACACCCTCAACTCGGCCTACGGCAGCGGCTGGAAGCGAGAGAACTCGTTCCTGCCGCACAAGCCGACCGGGGTCTTCTGCTACGGGTTCTTCAAGCACAACTCGGCGGCCGGCGGCTACAAGCACCCGCCGAACTCCAGCCCCGTGCGCCCGAAGGGCAACGGCGAGGCGTACCGGATCACCGCAGTCGGCCCCGGCGTGACGCCCGACGTCATGTGGACCGACAAGGGCCTGCACGACTTCAACGCCCGTAACTCCGCCGACGTGGCCTTCGAGCAGGCAATGAACTCCCAGCTCGACGCGATCCTCTCCAGCGACCGCCTCTGCCGGCAGCACTAACGGCCTAGGTCGATAACCTCGCCGCTCGTGCAAGCGAGCGGCGAGGATCTGCGTGCGCTGATGCGGCGGTTCCCCGCCGGGGTGGCAGTTGTGTCGGTCGACCTCGGCGGCCAGCGGCTCGGCCTCACGGTCGGCACCCTCATCCCCCTCTCGCTCGAGCCACCGCTCATCGGTTTCGCGGTGCGCCGCGAAGCCGCGTTGCACGAGCTGCTGCGCGAGGCGCGAACGTTCGGGGTCAGCCTGCTCGCGGCCGGACAGGAGCACGTGGCCCAGCACTTCGCGCGCGGCGTGCCGCCGATCGCATTGTGGGAGCGAATCGAGGTCAGGAACGGCGCCGGGCCGCCCCTGCTCGCCGGCGCAGTCGGCTGGATCGTCGGCGTGATCGCGAACGAGGTGAAGGCGGGCGAGGACACGTTCTTCGTGGGCGAGGTCTCGTCGGTCGAGGACGGGCCGGGGACACGACCGCTCGTCTACGTCGACCAGGCATACGTCCCGGCGTGATCGACGCGGTCGTGTTCGACCTCGACGGCCTTCTCCTCGACACGGAGCAGCTTTGGGACGAGGTTCGCGAGGAGCTCGCCCGCGAGGGCGGCGGCCGCTGGCACGAGCGCGCCCAGCGGGACATGATGGGGATGAGCTCGCCCGAGTGGTCGCGCTACATGCACGACGAGATCGGGCTGAGCGAGTCCCCCGCCGAGATCAACGCCGAGGTCGTGCGCCGGATGGAGGAGCGGTACCGCAACCATCTGCCGCTCCTCCCCGGGGCCGTCGAGGCCGTGGAACGCCTCGCGGCGCGCTGGCCGCTCGGACTGGCGTCGTCCTCGAACCGGGAGCTGATCGACCTCGCGCTCGAGCTCGCCGGCCTGTCCGAGCTGTTCGTCGCCACCGTGTCCTCCGAGGAGGTTTCCCGAGGCAAGCCCGCGCCGGACGTCTACCTCGAGGCGGCACGGAGGCTCGGGGTCGCGCCCGACCGCTCTGCCGCGGTGGAGGACTCGCACAACGGCATCCGCTCCGCGAAGGCCGCGGGCATGCAGGTCGTGGTGATCCCGAATCCGCACTTCCCGCCCGACCCGGAAGCGCTCCAGCTCGCCGACGTCGTCGTCGACTCGCTCGCCGATCTGACGCCCGACGCGCTCTAAGAGTGGCGTCCGGCGGTCCGGCGGAAGCAGCGGACGGCCCGGCGCTGCTTCTTCTTGCAGGCCTTGGCCTTCCGCGCCGGCGGCTTCTTGACCGCGAGCTGCGGCGCGACGACCTTGTAGCTCCACGGCGCGAGACCGATATCCGGAGCGAAGTCGTAGGCGGGGTCGGCCGCGCTCGTCGTGGCAGCGCCGATCCTGAACTGGAATGCCTTCGCGTTGCCCAGATCGCCGCGGTTCGCCTTCAGAGTGAGGACCGAGTTGCCGAACGAGCCGCCAAAGGAGGCCGGTTTCTTCTTGAAGCTCCAGGAGCCGCTCGAGCAGCGGCCGAAGAGGAACCGGCCCGAAAGGACGTCGAGGGCGTACTCGGCACCGAAGGTGCCGCTGGAGCAGCCGGTGTGCTGCCTGCCGTCCGCGTCGACGAGGATCGCGACGAAATCAGGATCCAGCAGCGCGGTTCGATTCGGGATCGAGATCCGGAAGACGACGTTGCCGAGATCGTCGTTCGTGACCTGAACCGACGTCAGGTCGGGCGCTGCCGAGGGAGCATCCGCCGCCGGGTCGGCGAAGGACGCGGTGTTCGACGCGCCCGCGAGAGGTGCGAGCAGGGCGAGGCACGCCACGACAGCCGCAAGAACCCAGGTTGTTGGCCGCATCCCCCACTCCCCTCTTGACCGCATTCCCATTGTCGCGGCTGCCGCCGCAATTGCAAGACGCCACGCCTGGGGTTCTTCTTCCGCCTCGGCCCGCGAAAAAAACAGGCAGCCCGTCAGACGCGGCCGAGCAAAACGCAGGCGTTGTGCCCGCCGAGGCCCATAGCGTTCGACAGCGCCACGTCGACCTTCGCGTCGCGCGCCTCGTTCGGGACGTAGTCGAGGTCGCACACCGGATCCGGATTCCGGTAGTTGATCGTCGGCGGCAGCTTCTGCTCGTGCAGCGCGAGCACGCACATGAGCGCCTCGATCGCCCCCGCCGCGCCGAAGCAGTGACCCATCATCGACTTCGTCGAGGAGACCGCGAGCTCGTAGGCGTGGTCGCCGAACACGTCTTTGATCGCCTTCGTCTCGGCGGCGTCGCCCAGCGGGGTCGAGGTGCCGTGGGCGTTAATGTAGTCGACGTCGCGGGGCGCGAGCGCGGCGCGCTCGATCGCAGCTCGCATCATCTCGCCGACGCCGATCGCCTCCGGCTCGGGCTGCGCCATGTGGTGGGCGTCGTTCGAGGTCCCGTAGGCGAGCACCTCGGCGTAGAGCGTTGCGCCGCGTGCACGCGCGGCCTCGAGCTCCTCGAGCACGAGCACGCATGCCCCCTCCCCCATCACGAAGCCGGCCCGGGTCGCGTCGAACGGCCGCGACGCATGCGGGGGGTGCTCGTCCTCGGCCGCGAGGCCGCGCATGGCGACGAACCCGGCCAGGATGATCGGCTGGATCGCGGCTTCGGTGCCGCCCGCCAGCATCGCGTCCGCGTCGCCGCGCTTGATCAGCTCGGCAGCCTCACCGACGGCGTGAGAGCCGGTGGCGCACGCCGAGACAGGCGCATAGTTGGGCCCCCGGATGCCGAGCGAGATTGCGAGCTGACCGCTCGCCGCGTCGACGAGCACGCTCGGGATGAAGCTCGGCGATATCCGCTCGAAACCCCGCTCCCTCAACACGTCCCCCTGCTGCATGATCCCCGCGATCCCGCCGATCGCGGAACCGAAGGCGATCCCGACGCGGTGGGGTTCGAACCCGTTCAGCCCGGCGTGCCCGACCGCCTCGCGCCCCGCCGCGAGCGCCAGGAGGACGTTCCGGTCGAGCTTCCGCCGCTCCTTCGGCGAGGCCGCATCGCCGGGGTCGAAGTCCTTCACCTCGGCCGCGACGCGGACGGGAAACTCGCTCGGGTCGAACGCCTGGATCCAGTCGATGCCGCTCTCGCCCGCGAGAGCGGCGCGCCAGGTGTCAGGCGCGCTGTTTCCCAGCGGCGTTACGGCTCCGAACCCGGTGACGACGACCCTGCGCATAGGCGCAAAGTTAGACCGGGCATCGTAGGTCTGCGGTTGCGTCAGTGGGCCCGACCCGCCGCGTCGTCGATCCTCTCGAGCCTGAAGCTGCCGAACTGACGCCCGCGAAACGTCGCCCGGCCCCGATAGCCGTCGCCGTCCGGCTCGAGCTCGTCGACGAAGCCGGCGAAGGGCGTTCGGTAGCGGAGCGAGAGACCGACCACGTCGAAGGGAGCGCCCGGCAACCGACCGAGCTTCGTCGCGCCGGAGGTCCCGGAGATCTCCTTTCGCACGCCCAACATCGGCGGCAGCGCACCGCCGGCGCGCGTGACGTTCCAGACACCGTCGAGCTCACCCACGGTGATTAGTCTCCCGGCGACGTGCCGCCGCGAAACCTGCCCTTCCCGCCGATGGAAGCCGAGCTGATCGAGGACCTTCCCGAGCCCGACGGCTGGCAGTACGAGCCGAAATGGGATGGCTTCCGCGGAGTGCTGGAGAACCTCAGGGGCGAGCTGAACCTCTGGAGCCGCAACGCGCGGCCGCTGCTCCGCTACTTCCCCGAGCTCCGCGACGTCGGCGAGCTGTTGCCGCCCAGGTCGGCGCTCGACGGCGAGGTCGTGATCGAGCGGGACGGCAAGCTCGACTTCGACGCGATGCAGCTTCGCCTCCACCCTGCCGAAAGCCGGATCCGCAAGCTTTCTGCAGAGATCCCGGCGCAGTACATCGCCTTCGACCTGCTCGTCTGGGACGGCGAGCCGATTCACAAGCTGCCGCTGGAACAACGCCGGCGTGAGCTCGAGAAGCGGGGAAAGAGGTTTCGGCTCTCGCCGATCAGCCGTGACCGCGACCAGGCCGTCGACTGGCTCCAGCGCCTCGAGGCCGCCGGCCTCGACGGCGTCGTCGCGAAGCGGCTCGGCCTGCCCTACCTACCGGGCTCCCGCGACGGCGTCGTCAAGGTCAAGCCGTACAGGACCGCCGACTGCGTGATCGTCGGCTTTCGCTGGAGCGAGAAGGCGGAGGGCCGGATCTCCACCCTCCTGCTCGGCCTCTACGACGGCAAGGGAGGCCTCGACTTCGTCGGCCACTGCTCCGGTTTCCCCGCGGCGATGCGGCGCGAGCTCGAGGAGAAGCTGCCGAAGCTCCGGGCGCCCGGCGCGATCAGCGGCGACCGCGTGCCCGGCGGACAGAGCCGCTGGTCACGCGGCAAGGAGCTCGACTGGAACCCCGTGAAGCCGAAGCTCGTCTGCGAGGTGCGTTACGACAAGCTCGAGCGGAACCGCTTCCGGCACGGCACGCGCTTCCTGCGCTTCCGGCCCGACAAGGATCCCAAGGACTGCACCTGGCGCGAGGTCAGGCCGCCGCGAAAGCGCACCGATCTGACCGTCCCGAAGTTGCTCGAGGCTACTTCGACCGCGCCAGCTGCTTCAAGGCGGCGTCCGCCCAGCGGATCGTCGCGCGGTCGCGCTCGAGGCCGTACGTAAGCGTCAGCCAGCCGTGGAAGCTCCGCTCGCGGTCGATCGTCTTCTCGATCGCCTCGAGCTGTGACAGCTCCTCCTGCACGTCCGCCCGGCCTTCCTCGATGTGGCGGATCAGCGCCTCGCGGTTCCAGTGGCCGGCGAAGAAGATCTTGAGCAGGAACGTGTTCTTGAATCGGGCCGGCTCCAGCGGCGAGGTCTCGAGCCACTCGAGGAACGCGCGTCGTCCTTCGCGCGTGGTCCGGTAGAGCTGCTTGTCCGGCCGCATTTCCTGCGGCACCTCCCGCGCCGTCGCGAACCCCGCCGCAACCAACCGTCCAAGCGTCGCGTAGACGTGGCTCTTGGCAGGCGTCCAGAAGAATCCGACGCTGCGGTGGATGCGCTTGTTCAGGTCGTAGCCGGAGGACTCACCGTCCATGAGCAGGCCGAGCACCGCCGCGTCGTTGGCCGAAATCGTGGTCGTCCGCGCCGCGGGTAGCGGTTGTCGCTCCATAGTCCGAAACGTACTATGCCACGGGGCCTGTGCTCACCTATGTCCTGAAGCGGTTGGCGTTCTCGTTCGTGGCCTTCGTGGCCGTCACGGTGGTCGCGTTCGTGATGTTCCAGGTCGTCGCCGTCTACGCTCCGCCGCCGGGGACGTCGACCGCGACCGCATACTGGCACTACCTGAGAGGCATCCTCTTCCACGCCTCGCTGGGCGAGACGTACAACCGCCGCGACCTGACCCACTTCGTCTTCGAGCTCTTTCCGATCACCGCGGCAGTCGTCATCGGCGGCGCGCTCGTCTGGTTGTCGATCTCGATCCCGCTGGGGATCCTCAGCGCGCTCCGGCCACGGTCTCTGTTCGATCGCAGTGTCCTGACCATCTCGCTGATCGCGCTCTGCGTTCACCCCCTCGTGATCGGGCTCGTCTTCTCGTACACGATCGCGTTCAAGCTCGGCTGGGCACCGATCCAGGGCTACTGCCAGGTCTTTTCTCCTCCACCCGGCGCTCCGTGCAGCGGGTTCCACGCGTGGCTCTCACACCTCGTCCTGCCGTGCCTGACCCTGGCGGTCATGTTCACGGCGCTCTACACGCGGATGATCCGCGCGAACGTGCTCGAGCAACTGTCCGAGGAGTACGTCCGCACCGCGCGGGCCAAGGGCGCCACGGAATCACGCGTTCTCGTCCGCCACGTGCTCCGGAACGTGCTGATGCCGCTGGTGACGATGCTCGGCATGGACGTCGGCCTTGCCCTCGCGGGCGCGATCTACGTCGAGATCGTCTTCGGCCTCCCCGGGCTAGGCCAGGTCGCCTGGCTGAGCATCCAGCGCGAGGACTGGCCGGTCCTGCAGGGGATCGTCGTGTTCACCGGCTTCCTCGTGATCGTCGCGAACCTCGTGGTCGACCTCGCGTACGCGTTCCTCGATCCGAGGGTGCGTCTAACGCGAGCGTAGGCGGCTCGACGCCAAGCGCCTCGAAGCGCGTGGAGAGCTTCACCTTGCGGCGCCAGATGTCGGCGGTGGGATCGCCCTTCTCGGCGATGCGCTCCGGCATGCTCTCGACCGTGTACGCGGACGGGTCGGCGCCGGGAACCTCCTCCCAGCGGAGCGGCGCCGAAACCCGCGCGTCGGGGGTCGGCCGCACGGAATAGGCGGAGGCGATCGTCCGGTCCCGCGCGTTCTGGCCGAAGTCGACGAAGACGCCCTTCCGGTCGGCGACCTTCCAGGTTGTCGTCGCCACCTGTTGGTCGTCGACGCGGCGCTCGACCTCCTCGGCGACGGCCTTCGCGAATCGGCGGACCTCCGGAAACGGCAGCTCCGGCTGGATCGGCGTCAGGATGTGGAACCCGGTCGCACCGGAGGTCTTCGGATAGCTGGGCAGGCGCAGCTCGTCGAGCACCTCGCGGACGACGAGCGCGATCACGAGCACGTGCTCCCACTGGTCGTCGGTGGTGGGGTCGAGGTCGATGAGCATGTAGTCGGGCCTCTCGACGTGCTCGACGCGCGAATGCCAGGTGTGCAGCTCGATGCAGCCGAGGTTGATCACCCAGGCGAGCGCCGCAGGGTTGTCGACGACGGCGAAGACCGTCGAGTGGCCGCTCGGAAACCGGACGAACTGCTCCCCGACGTAGTCCGGATGGGCTGGGACGCGCTTCTGGTGGAAGAAGTCGGCGTCGACCCCGTTCGGGTACCGCTTCATGTGGAACGGCCGTCGGCGGATGTGGTTCAGCGCGCAGTCCGCGACGTCGACGTAGTAGCCGACGAGATCGCCCTTGGTGAGGCCGCGCTCCGGGAAGAAGACCTTGTCCGGATTCGAGATGTTCACCTCGTGGCGCCCGACCTTCACGGCCGAAAGTCTCCTAGAAAGGGCGAAGCCCGCCTGGGTTAGCCACAGACGGGCGACGCAGATGCCGGGGGGTTTGAGGGGGAGCCGGCGCTTTCAGCATGTCTCAGCGGGCCACGTTCGCCATGCCCCTGAAGGGTGATTTGGCCAAAGGCCGCCGCAGGGGTGCGCTAACCTTGCACCCCGGAGAAGTGGCCGAGTGGCTGAAGGCGGCGCCCTGCTAAGGCGTTAGGTGGGGTACATCCCTGCCTCGAGGGTTCGAATCCCTCCTTCTCCGCTTAGCGCTTCGCCGCGGCTTCGACCGGGCGCGCGGGCGACCGCGCGCGTTTCGCGTCTGGGCTACGCTCTTGACGGCCGTCAGGCTCCTTGGAGGGGTGGCAGAGCGGTCGAATGCGGCGGTCTCGAAAACCGTTTCGGGCGGTTTCGTCCGACGAGGGTTCAAATCCCTCCCCCTCCGCTTTCCTCAGCCAAAAGGCTGGCCTGAGCGGGTGATTCTTGGCGGGGGCGGGCAAGCCGCAGCCCCGTTCCCGCCACCCGCTCACAACCGCTCCCAGCCGCTAGCGCATGGTGGCAACTGTGGCGCACTTGTGGCGCGGTCCGGTTTCAGGCTGCGCGCTCTTTGAGCGAGGCGAGGCCACGCTTGTGGAGCTCGCTCGTCCTCTTGCGGTCACGCCCGATCACCGAGCCGATCACCTCCAGCGTGTCGCCTTTACCGTTGTCGTAGAGACACACGATGACGCGGCCGAGAGCGTCGAGACGCGCGCTCTCCGTTGAGGAGGCCCGCCCTCGTTTGGCTGGAGCCGCGAGCACGTCCGGCTCGTAAGCCTCATCACGCGCGAACGTCTCGAAGCGCTTGCGGAGACCCGGCGACGGCGGCTTCTTGCGATTCCTGCGGCGCCGACTGCACTCGCTGCAACCTCGTATCCCGTGCTTTGAGCAGGCCCGCCCCAACTGAACGCGTCCGAATCGGCTGTAGCGGACCGCATCCGAATCTCCACCGACCCTCCGTAGCTCCTTCTGATCCTGTCGCGCCGTGCGTGTCTCGATGATTCTGAGGAGTTCATCCTCGGCCCGCTTACGCTCCTGAAACGAGCAATTCCGATCAACCACGATCGCCTCGAGCTCCTGCTCGCGGGGCGATCGATAGGTAGTGCCGTAGTCGTCATGGTCGCTGATGTCTTTGCGATAGCGCTCCAAAGCTGCCCACCCAGCCGGCTCCAGCCAAAGACAAGCCGCTTCCTCGAGCCGTATGACCACCTGCGGGTCAAGCGAACGCGCGCGCGCGGGAACGTGGGCGGTTAGGAAAGCCCGAAGTAACGGCTCGGGCAATTCCCGAAGCCGCTCCGCGTAGACCTCGCGGTAGATCTTCGAGAGCGTCGATAGTTCAAGCGTCGCGGGGTCGTATCACGCTGGACCTGACCACAGAGACGCTTCCCCCCAAAGTTCGTCCGTTGATGGCCGTGGCGATTCGGCATCGATTAGCGCTAGCGCCTGCTCCACGTCGCTCGCGAGGAGGGCCGTGCGGCTGCCGACAGCCTTCTTATAGGAGAATCGGTCGGTCTCGAACAGGTCGGGGTCGATCGCTCCCTCGGCGATTCCACGCAATTCCGGGTACGACTTCACGCGACCTTCGACCGTAGCGCTAAAACCGGACAACAGACCGGCATACAAGCGCTCCGATGCCAGGTTGCCGCCGACGCTTGCCCCGGTCGCCTAGATGGCGGTCGCGTGCGCAGACTCCGCGAGCGCCAGCGCGCCGAGCACCCCCGCCTTCGCGCCGAGGCCCGGGCTCGTGACGAAGCCCGAGACACCGTCGGTGAGCTGCGGTGCTCGCAGATAGCCATTCATCAGCGCCACGATCTCGCCGTGAACGAGCTCCAGCAGCCCGGTGTGCTTCATCACGCCGCCACCGATCACGACCCGCTCGGGTGAGAGGACGCAGAGGACGGAGACGAGCCCGAGCGCGAGGTATCGGGCCTCGAGGTCCCACGCCGCCTCGTTCGTCAGCTCATGGGGAGGCCGACCCCACCTCGCCTCCATCGCGCGACCGGAGGCCAGCCCCTCCCAGCAGTCTCCGTGGTAGGGACAGATACCCGGGAACGGGTCCACGCTCCGGTCGTGGGGAATCCGGATATGGCCGAACTCCGGGTGCACGAGACCGTGCAGGAGCGTCCCTCCGACCATGCCCCCACCGCCGATGCCGGTGCCGACCGTGACATAGCAGAAGGTCTCGAGCCCCTGCGCGGCGCCCCACCGGTGCTCGCCAAGTGCCGCCGCGTTGACGTCGGTGTCGAAGACAACGGGAACCGAGAGGCTGCGGCTGACCTCTCGGCCGAGATCGGTTTCTGCCCAACCCGGTTTCGGCGTCGTGGTGATGTACCCCCAGGTCGGAGAGCCCAGCTTCCCATCGAGCGGGCCGAACGACCCGATCCCGACCGCCGCGACCGGTCCCTCACGCTCGAAGAACGCGACCGCGCGGTCGATCGTCTCTCGCGGCGTGGTGGTCGGAATCGTGGTGCGCGCACGCAGGTCGCGAGGCCCCGTGCCAATCGCACATTCCCACTTGGTTCCGCCCGCCTCGATGCCGCCGTAGACCGTCAAAGCGCTACGACCGGGCGCGCGCCGCACGACCGGCGGATCGTCAGCCGACCCGGCAGGACGACCACGTGGCCATGCGCCGGCCCGCGGCCGTCGATCCGCTCGAGCAGCAGCTGGGTTCCGAGGGTGCCGAATGTCTCGGCGGGTTGCTCCATCGCCGTGAGAAACGGGTACAGCCGCGAGGCCAGCTCGATGTCGTCGAAGCACACGAGCGCGACATCGTCAGGGACCTCCAGACCGGCGCCGCGCACCGCTTCGATCGCGCCGAGAGCAACGAGGTTGTTCACGGCGAACACGGCGGATGGGGGTTCGTCCCCCGCGAGCAGCCGACTCATTCCAAGGAACCCGCCGTCGGGATCCGGTGCCTGTACCTCTACAAGCGTCGGATCAAGGGACAGGTCTACAGCCTTCAGCGCGACCTCGTAACCCTTCCGGCGCTCACGGGCAGTCGAGACCTCGTCTCCCTCGACGATGAGGCCGATGCGCTTGTGGCCCAGGCCGATCAGGTGCTCGACGAGCAGCCGCGCACCTCCGGTGCTGTCGCCAACGACGGCGTCGGCGTCGACTCCGTCCACGGTTCGGTCAATCAGCACGAACGGCACGCCGAACCTGGCCAGCCGCGCCAGGTGGGGTTTCGACCGGTCGCTGACGGGGGCGATGGCGATCCCCTCGACACGGTGGGCAATCAACTCCTCCACGACGTCGCGCTCCACCGAGAGATCCGCGCGGGTGTCGCAGAGGATCACGCGGTAGGTCGACCGCCGAGCCACCTCCTCGGCCGCGCGTACGATCAGCGTGAAGAACGGGTTCGACACGTCGGGAACGATCACCGCCAACGTCCCCGTCTTCCGTGCGCTGAGTCCGCGGGCGAGTCGACTCGGGATGTAGCCGAGATCGGAGATCGCCACTTCCACGCGACGCTGTGTGTCGGGGCTGACGCGAATGCTGCCGTTGATGACGCGCGAAACGGTCATCGGCGAGACGCCCGCCAGCTTGGCGACGTCCTTGATGGTCGCGTTTGAACGTTCCGTCGTCACTGGGATTCACTGGTAGCGATAACACACATTAACCTCGGAACTCGCTGTAGAGCTACCTCCAAACGGCTTGACTCTTAAGTGAAAAACGTGTTATCGGTACCACAACACCGGGGCAAGGGAGGTAGCAGATGCGCGATTCGCAGAGGAAGCACACGTCTTGGCGGACGCTGGTTCTCGCGACGGCAGTCCTCGCGGCCGTCATTGGTACGTCGGTGCTCGTCGCCGCGGCGTCCGCGAAGCCGACGTCCCAGGGTGCGACGATCAAGGTCGGCCTCATCACCAAGGACGCCACGAACCCGTTCTTCGTGAAGATGCGCGCCGGCGCAACGAAGGCGGCCAAGAAGCTCGGCGCGACGCTTATCTACGCGGCCGGGAAGAGCAGCTCGGACAACGCGAGCCAGATCGCGGCGATCGAGAACATGACGACCGCGGGCGTAAAGGGGATCCTGATCACGGTCGCCGACGGCAAGGCTGAGAACGCGGCGATCGCAAAGGCGCGCAAGGCCGGCGTCATCGTGATCGCTCTCGACACGCCTACCGTCCCGAAGAGCGCGACCAATGCCCTCTTCGCGACGAACAACTTCAACGCGGGCATCCTGATCGGCAAGTACGCCCGCGCCGCGACGAAGGGCAAGAAGGTGACGATCGGAATGATCGACGAGCATGCGGGCTCGTCGGTGGGAGCCCTGCGACACAACGGCTTCCTGAAGGGGTTCGGGATCAAGAAGAACAGCAAGCTGATCGCCTGCGCGGGGAACGGGGAAGGCCAGACTGCCCCGTCTCAGACGGCGATGGAGAACTGTCTCCAGAAGAGCCCGAACATCAACGTCGTCTACACGATCAACGAGCCCAGCGCGCTCGGCGCCTGGAACGCGTTGAAGAAGGCCGGGAAGACGAAGGCCGGCACGACAATCGTCTCGGTCGACGGCGGCTGCGCGGGCGTGCGCAACGTCAAGGCCGGCATCATCGACGCGACATCGCAGCAGTACCCCCTGCTGATGGCCTCGCGCGGGGTCGGTGCCGTCGTCAAGTTCGCGAAGACCGGCAAGAAGCCGAGCGGCTACACCGACACCGGGGTCAACCTGATCGCGAAGAAGCCGCTCGTCGGCGTCAAGTCGAAGAGCGTCAGGTACGGCCTCGCGAACTGCTGGGGCTAGCAGACCCTCACACCCATCGCGACCGGAGGGCCGAAGGCTCTCCGGTCGCAGTGGGATCGGCCTAGGATCGCCCGTCCGGAACGAGATCGACGTTGAACGCGATGGACACCTCAGTGCAGCCACTCTGGGAGCGGTCTGCGGTCCAGCAGATTCGCCGTTTCCTCGCCGCACCCGCGGTTGGCCCGCTCCTCGCGCTGCTGTTGACGATGGCGTTCTTCTCGCTCAAGAGCGAGCGTTTCCTACAGGGGCCGAACCTCTCGCTCGTGCTGCAACAGGTGATGGTCGTCGGTGTGCTCGCGATCGGGCAGACGCTCGTGATCCTGACCGCCGGGATCGACTTGTCGGTCGGAACCGTCATGGCGTTCGGGCAGATCGTGATGACCAAGCTGGCCATCGACTCCGGCTACAGCCCCGCGACGGCGATCCTGCTCGGCATCCTCGCCTGCGTCGTGTTCGGGATGCTCAATGGAGGGCTCGTGGCGGTCGTGCGGTTGCCGGCGTTCATCGTCACCTTGGGAACGCTCAACATCGCCTTCGCGCTGACGCACATCTACTCGAACGACCTGACCTACCCTCCGGGGGAGTCGGGCGCGTCGAGCCTGCCGAGCGCGCTGCTCTTCTTCGGGCGGACGTTCACGATCGGACACACCGACATCACGTACGGCGTGGTCTTCATGTTCGTGCTCTTCGCCCTCGCCTGGTTCGCGCTCACGCAGACTGCGTGGGGCAGGCACGTCTACGCGACCGGGGACGACCCGGAAGCCTCCAGGCTGACGGGCGTCAAGACCGGCCGCGTGCTGTTCAGCGTGTACGTCGTCGCCGGGCTCATGTACGGCCTTGCCGCCTGGCTGCTCATCTCGCGAACGGAGCTCGGCGATCCCAACGCCGGTCAGACGACCGAGAACCTCGACTCGATCACCGCCGTGGTTCTCGGCGGCACGAGCCTCTTCGGCGGGCGCGGCACGGTGATCGGAACTCTCATCGGCGCCATCATCGTCGGGGTCTTTCGCAACGGGCTGACGCTGATCGGCGTCGAGGTGATCTACCAGTACCTCGTAACGGGCGTTCTCGTCATCCTCGCGGTCTCGGTCGACCAGCTCACCCACCGGAGGCGGTTGTGAGCGAGCGGCAACCGCTCCTCGAGGCGCGGGGCATCGTGAAGCGCTTCGGGCACGTGGTGGCGCTCGACGGCGCCGACTTTGAGCTCTACGCCGACGAGATCGTCGCGGTGATCGGGGACAACGGCGCGGGCAAGTCGACGTTGATCAAGTCGCTTTCGGGCGCACTGCAGCCCGATCGCGGCGAAATCCGCCTCGACGGAAGGCCCGTCCGCTTCCGCTCCCCGGGCGACGCGCGGAGAGCCGGCATCGAGACCGTGTACCAGGATCTCGCAGTGGCGCCTTCGCTTGACATCGCCTCGAATATCTTCCTCGGCCGCGAAGCACGAAGACGGGGGCCGCTCGGCCGGGCGCTGCGCATGCTCGCGAAGCGGACGATGCGGCGTGAGGCCGCGAGGCACCTGCAGGAGCTGGAAATCGGCGTGCAGTCGATGAGCCAACCGGTCGAGAATCTCTCCGGCGGGCAGCGGCAGGGCGTCGCGGTGGCACGCGCCGCGAAGTGGGCGCAGCGGGTTGCGATCATGGACGAGCCGACGGCCGCGCTGGGCGTCAAGGAGACCCGCCAGGTGCTCGACCTGATCCTGAGAGTTCGCGACCGCGGGTTGCCCGTCATCCTGATCAGCCATGACATGCCGCACGTCTTCGAGCTAGCGGACAGGATTCAGATCATGAGACTGGGCAAGCGCGTCGCGGTCGTCACGCCGCAGAGCCACACGATGCCGGAGGCCGTGGCGATCATGACCGGCGCCACACGCGGCGAGCTCGAGCAGGCGCTCGTTGCGGAGGGCCCGCCGGCTGACCTGCCCGCGGCGGACGACGCATGACCGTCGCCTGGGGATTGCTGTCCACGGCCCGGATCAATCGCCTGATCCTCGAAGCTGCGGCGAAGAGCGACCTCGCCGACGTGGTCGCGGTGGCGAGCCGGAGCCTCCCGCGCGCCGAAGCGTACGCCCGAGCGCACGGGCTCGAACGGGCTCACGGAAGCTACGACGCGTTGCTCGCGGACGACGCAGTCGAGGCGGTCTACATCTCGTTGCCCAACTCCCTCCACGCCGAGTGGACGTTGCGGGCACTAGAGGCGGGCAAACACGTGCTCTGTGAAAAGCCGCTCTCGCGCGACGCGGACGCGGTCGAACGGCTATTCGACTGCGCAGACGAGCGTGGACTGATCGTGTCCGAGGGATTCATGTGGCGACACCATCCTCAGACCGCGAAGCTCGTGGAGCTCGCCCGCCCAGATGTCATCGGTCGCATGCGGCTTGTCCGCGCCGCGTTCGGCTTTAACGCCGCGTCCGTGCACGGCGCAAACGACGTCCGCCTCGACCCCGAACTGGAAGGCGGCGCGCTGATGGACGTCGGTGCGTACTGCGTCAATGCAATCCGGCTGGTCGCGGGAGAGCCCGACCGGGTCCAGGCGCTACAGGCACTCGGGCCCAGCGGCGTCGACGTCTGCTTGGCGGGGACGCTCGCGCTGGCCAATGACGTCGTCGGGTTGTTCGACACCGGCCTCGTCCTCCCCCGCCGTGCGGCGCTCGAGGTCGTCGGCGAAGAGGTGACGCTGCTCGTGGCCGAGCCGTGGCAGCCACGCGCGCCCGGAATTGCGGTCGGCCGACCGAGTGACAAGGACGACGTCGATTGGGTGCAGGTCCCGGTCGAGCCCGCCGATGCCTACCTGCTCGAGCTCGACAACGTCTCGGGCGCGATGCGCGGGGAGACCGAGCTGCTGCTCGGTCGTGCGGACGCGATTGGCCAAGCACGGGCAATGGAGGCACTCCATCGTTCCGCGAGCACAGGCGCGGCGGTCGAGCTGCAACGAGCCGCGGACACTGTTCGATGACGTACGTCCCCGCAGACGACCGCTACGAGCGTATGCGGTATCGGAGGTCAGGTCGCAGCGGGCTTCAGCTGCCGCTGCTCTCTCTCGGACTGTGGAACAACTTCGGCGACGACTTTCCCTTTGAGACCGGCCGCGCAATCGTCCGGCGCGCCTTCGACCTCGGGGTCACGCACTTCGACCTGGCGAACAACTACGGCCCGCCGTACGGCTCTGCGGAAGAGAGCTTCGGGCGCATGCTCGCGCTCGACCTGCACCCGTATCGCGACGAACTCGTGATCTCGACCAAGGCCGGCTACGACATGTGGCCCGGCCCGTACGGCGAGTGGGGCTCGCGGAAGTACCTCCTGGCGAGCCTCGACCAGAGCCTTCGCCGGATGGGCCTCGAGTACGTCGACATCTTCTACTCGCATCGTTTCGACCCCGAGACCCCGCTCGACGAGACGATGGGAGCTCTCGACACAGCGGTGAGACAGGGCAAGGCGCTGTATGCCGGCATCTCCTCGTACTCGCCCGCAAAGACTCGCGAGGCCGCTGCGCTTCTCCGAGACCTCGGGACACCGCTGTTGATCCATCAACCCTCGTACTCGATGCTGAACCGTTGGATCGAGCCGGAGCTCCTCGACGTGCTGGACGAGGTGGGGGCAGGGTGCATCGTCTTCTCGCCGCTGGCGCAGGGCATGCTCAGCGACAAGTACCTCGAGGGCGTCCCGGCGGGGAGCCGCGCGAGCCGTCCGGCGACGCTCTCGCCCGACCTGATCACGGAGGACGCCCTCGAGAAGGTCCGCGCCCTGAATGACATCGCGAGTGGACGCGGCCAAAGCCTCGCGCAGATGGCCCTTGCGTGGGCAGTGCGCGACCCGCGCGTCACCTCGGCCCTCGCCGGCGCAAGCAGCGTCCGGCAGCTCGAGGCGAACGTCGCGGCGCTGGAGCGCCTCGACTTCGGCGACGACGAGCTCGAGCAGATCGACGAGCACGCGACGGACAGCGGCATCAATCTGTGGGCCGCATCGAGTAGCGGATAGCGCGCTTGCACGACGTCCGGGGCCTGACGGCTCGGCTGCTCACGGTCGCGGACGCGAAGCCGGGGCGATTCCTGCTCGGCATCACGGGGCCGCCGGGCGCCGGGAAGTCGACCCTTGCAAACGCGCTCGCGGCAAGCGTGCTCAACCAGCGGGGACGAAAGGCCGCCCTCGTGGCGAGCCAGCGGAGAAAGCTGGCGAGGAGGGCCTGCTCGCCGCTAACGAGATGACCGTTGCTCTGCGCCAGGAACAACTGAAAAAGGAGCACCGCGAAGCCGACGCGATCGCTCGACGGGATCTCTCCACGGCTGCACTCTTCCGCCGCTAGACGCGGCGAAGACCTCGACGGCCGTGGGCGATCTGGCCGGGTCGGGCTCTGGCGCTTCCACCGCTGACCCCGAGCGAGCCGTCGAGTACCCGACGCGGAAGTCGTGTCGGCATGCTGGCAACCTCGGGAGCCAGCGACACCCCGCCTCGAAGCGCGTTCGCGCGTGCTCCGTGGGTCTTCGGCTTGTGCCCACGTCCTCCGCGTCCGACGTGGGGCGCGGAGGGGCGGGGAATCGGACAGGCGAGGCGCTTCCTCGGTCAACGGCGCCTCGCCCTTCCCCGACGCTCTGGACATACATAAGACCTCGCCTTTGGCCTGCAGTCAGAGTAGGGTCGTCCCCTGTCACCGAGAGGAGGGGACTGATGAAGATCGGACGATGGGGTGTGATGTTGGTCGCACTCGCCCTGATGTGTGTGGCGGGAGCTCCGGCCGCACAGGCAGGCCCTGCGAATGCGCGGCTCACACACGACGACGGTTCCTCTGGCGGGTACGTGAGCGACTACACGCTCGTCACGGGGACCCCCTACACCGACGCTGTCTTGACGACCTGCTCGCAGAGCCGAGGCCGGCAGAACGAGCCAGCCGTCGCCGTCGATCCGCGGAACCAGCAGGTGATCGTCGGCAGCTCGAACGACTACTGCCCTGTTTTCCAGGCGAACGGGACGTTCCTCGGGCTCGGCGACATCTGGCTCGGTTACTACCGCTCCGAGAACGGCGGTGCGAGCTTCGTCAGCTCGCTCGTGCCGGGCTACCAAGGGGATCAATCACCTTACGCTGCGCGTGCGCACGTGCGGACTGCCGATTCGGGCGACCCGGTTCTCGCCTGGGATAACCATGGCCGCCTCTTCGCCGGCTCCGAAAGCTCCGGCGATCCGCTCGGCACAGCGAAGACCTTCGGCGACGTCTGGGTGGCGACGTACGAAAACCCGGGCGGCGCAACCGGCCCAACCATCAACGACGGCAAGGAGTTCATCCGCTCGATCGACGTCGCGCAAGGCTCGGCGGCGCCGAACCTTTTGGGCAAGTTCCACGACAAGACCGCGCTCGAGGTCGACCGCACGGGCGGTCCATGCGACGGGAACGTCTACTTCGCCTGGGCGCGCTTCACCGGCAACAGCCCGAATGGCTTCAACTCGAGCGTCTACTTCGTTCGCTCAACCGACCACGGCCAGACGTTCTCGGCGCCGATGAAGCTCACTCAAACCGTGCATGACATCCAGTTCCCCGACATCGCGGTCACCGGTGACGGACACGTTTACGTCACCTACCGCCAGTTCGCCGACGTCCGCAGCAATTCGACCGTCGACGCGATCGACTACAACTCCTCCACGAACTGCGGTGCGAGCTTCTCGGCACCGCGGCTCGTGCAGCCGTTCGAGCCGTACGACCCGACCGACATCAGCGCCCCGGAGGCGCCTGGAGCATCCCCGATCCGGGATACGGGCGTCGAGGCGCCTGAGCAGCCCGCGCCGGGGTCGGTCGTCGGCGATTGCGGCGACTTCGACTCTCACTGCGCCTCCGGCTACACGTTCATGCGCGGAGGCACGCAGGTGCGGTCGACTGCGGACCAACAGGACAAAACACACGACTACATCTACCTGCTCTACGACCCGTCGATCCCCGGAACCGAGGTGGCGAGCGGCACGACCTACGGCTCGATCACCTCAGCGGATCTGCCCGACAAATACCACCAGAATGTCGGCAGCCAGTCCGGCATCTACTTCTTCCGGCTCGACGGCGCCACGGGAGCACGCACGACGCCAGTGCTGATCGATGACCCGCGCGGTCGCGGCGGCCTCCAGCGCTTCCCGGACATCTCTGTCGATGCAGGAAGCATGCACGCGATCTGGTGGGACAGCCGTAACGACCCCTGCTACAGCCCGCAGCGGCCGCTCGGCAACTGCGCCGACCGCAGCACGGTGCCGTCGCTCGACGCGTTCGCTTCGTCTGGGTCAACGGCGACGCTCGCCTGGTCGCCGGCGACGCGGCTGAGCACGGTGACGAGCAACCCGAACTGGGAGCAGTTCGGCGGCCGGACGGTTCCCTTCGGTGGCGACTACCTCTACATCAGCTCTGTCGGCGCCTTCTCGTACGGCGTCTGGACTGATTGGCGCGACGTCGTCTCCGGCACCGACCCCCGTGAGGGCGGAGACGGCGACCACGACGGCGCCGACGTCAAACAATGCCGCGTCCAGAACCCCGATGGGAGCTTCGGTCCCGACACCTGCCCGTTCGCTGGTGGGCTCGACCAGAACATCTACGGCGACATCACGCCCTAGCGGCGAGACATCCGAGCGGAGTGGCGGGCTGCCTTGCCCGCCACTCCGCGGGCTGGCCAAATCCTTGGGGCCGGGTGGCGAGCCGAACGCCTAGGACGCTTCCCACGACCCGGCCCCGACCGAACGCTACGGCGCCGCTGCCGGTCTCGAAAACCGTTTCGGGCGGTTTCGTCCGACGAGGGTTCAAATCCCTCCCCCTCCGCCTCTTGCGATGTCCCGCTTCCCGCCATGGGCGGCGGGCGGGTGGAGGGATCCGTTCGGGACTGGGCCGGGCAGGTCGTGCCCTGGTGTCGGACACAGTTATCGAACTGCCACGAGCGCGTCACGGGTTCCTGAAACCCGCCGCACCTCGGGCGGTTTTTCCAGACCTGTCCCAGTGTCCGACGTGGAACGCGGAGTGCGCCGCGGCCGAAACGCGAATGTGACGCCGCGGTCGGTCAGCCTGCCGCGACGCGCTCGATCAGGCTCGCTGCCATGACCGTGCCGGGGTCGGCCTGGAGGCGCTGCGAGAGGCGCGCGAGCCGGGCTTTCAGCTCCTCGTCGGCGAGCAGGCGATCGACCGCGCGGCGCAGCTCGTCCGCGTCGTGGTCGTACGTCGAGAGCCGGGTGCCGAAGCCGAGCTCGGCGACGCGCTGCGCGTTGTCGTACTGATCCCAGAAGAGCGGCAGCACGATCATGGGCTTGCCGAAGTAGAGGCTCTCCGTGACCGTGTTGTTGCCGCCGTGGGTGATCACCAGATCGACGTACGGAAGCACGCTGGTCTGCGGCAGGAACTCGGCGCCGGTCATGTTCTCAGCAAGCTCGAACAGGTAGTGCTGCGGCCCTTTCGAGACCACGAACCGGTGCGGCAGCTCGGCGAGCTCGCCGACGAGCCGGCGCATCAGCTCGACATCCGCGGACCCGAGGCTGCCGAGGCTGAGGTAGACGAGCTTCCCTTCCCCCTCGAGGAAGCCCTCCGGGGGCGACCAGGCAGGATCTGTGTCACGGACGCACGTGTCCAGCCGCCGCCAGGCGGTCGGCAACGCACGGGCACGCTGGTAGTCCGCCTCCGCGGGATAGACGTAGAGATCGAGCGCCGGCGACTCGTGGATGAACTCGAGCTCCGGCAACGCAGGCGCCCCGTTCGCCCGCATGAACTCGTCGAACTCACGCCAGAGTGCGCGGTGCGTCCGGTCGTATTCGGCGCGAAACTCGTCCCAGCCGCTGCGGTCCGCGCTCGGGTAGCCCGAGAACGTCGGCGGAACGTCGGAATCCTTCAGCTCCGCCGGATTGCAGGAGACGATCCGGACCCACGGCACGTCGGCCGCCGGCAGCGCCGCGAAGCCCACGACGTTGTCCTCGACGATTACGTCCGGCTCGAGCTCGCCGAAGATCTCTCGCAGCCGCGGCTCCACGAAGCGCGCGCCGTCGACGAGCGCCTGCCAAGTGGGCCTGATGAAGCCCTCGAGCTGCTCGATCGTCGGCCGCCGGAAGACCGGTGCCGTGTCGCGGATGAACTCCTTCCAGAACTGGCCGGGCCCCTCCTCCTGCTCGGGTGCGGGCCCGAGCCGCATCAGGGCCTCCTCGAAGCCCTTGTCCTCGAGCGTGCCGGCGAACGACTCCTCTACGACGAAGATGACGCGATGGCCCTTGCGCCTGAGGACTTCCCCGATGCCGACGCAGTTGTTCGTGGGGCCGAACGCCCCCTCGGGGAAGAAGACGACAGCGCTCACCGCATCAGGAAGCGAGCGCTGCCGCCGGAGCGGAGAGGGCGGGATTTGAACCCGCGACGGACCTTTCGGCCCGTACGCGATTTCCAGTCGCGCTCCTTAGACCGCTCGGACACCTCTCCATGGGGACTACGAGACCTTGATCTTCACGTCCATGCCGGCCCCCT
This sequence comes from Gaiellaceae bacterium, assembly GCA_035554095.1. Taxonomy (GTDB): domain Bacteria; phylum Actinomycetota; class Thermoleophilia; order Gaiellales; family Gaiellaceae; genus 13-2-20CM-68-14. The sequence goes on from DATMIX010000011.1 coordinate 40,347, forward strand.
TGTGGCCGGGGACGCTGCAGTAGAGCTCGTACGTGCCGCTCTTCAGGTCGACGGACAGCTTGGCCGTCTTGCCCTTGTCGATGACCGGCGTCTTCTCGTTGTCGACTCCGGGGCCGGAGACGACGAGGTCGTGCTCGATCTGGCCGTCGTTCTTGAGGTCGAACTCGTAGCTGCCGGCCTTGTACGTCGTCGAGGGCAGCGCGATCTTGAACTCGGTCTCCGTGACGGCGACCTTCTGCGGCGCGGTCGGAGCGGTCGTCGGCACGGAGGCGGTCGACTCGGTCTCGGTTGCCGCCTGCGTCGTCGTCTCTTCAGTCGTCGCGGTGGTCGCCGGCTCCGGCTCCGTCGACTCGGCGACCGAGCCACCGGCCTCGGCGTGCCCCTCCTCGGGCTCCTTGCCGAAGAAGAAGACCGCGAACATCATCCCGACGAACAGCGCCACGCAGAGCGTCAGGAACGCCGGTAGCCCGCGGCGCCCGGGATAGTCGGGCCTCAGCGCCGGGATCAGGAATGCCGAGACCAGCGCGAAGACGACGAACGCCAGCCCGACGAGCCCGAGCCCGAGCTTGTGTTGGGTCGACAGTGCCGCGAGCAGCACGGCGCGGAACCTACCGAATCGTGGCGCGCTAGCTGGCGGCCGTCTCGCCCGGCCGCGGCTCGCGCACGCCGGTCTCGGGCGGCCCCACGGGCTCGGGGGCCAGCGGCCGCAGGTAGAGCCACTCGTAGAGCACCGCCGCGAGAACGCCGCCGACGGCCGGACCGACGTACCAGATCCACGCATCGGCCCAGTCGTTGTGGACGAGCTCCGGGCCGAACGCGCGGGCGGGGTTCATGGCGGCGCCGGTCAGCGGCCCGCCCATGAGGATGTCCAACGTGATCGTGAACCCGATCGCGAGCCCCGCGATCGACTTGAACGTCCCACGCGGGTCGGCCGCAGTCGCGAAGACGACCCAGACGAGGAAGAAGGTGAGGATCACCTCGACGATCAGGCCCGGGAAGGAGGCGATCGAGCCCGCCAGCTGGGGGGTGCCGAGCTTGCCGGCGTTCACGAGCTCTTCCGGAAAGATCCAGTTGACGAGCAGAGCCCCGACAAGCGCGCCGGAGAACTGCGCGAGCCAGTAGACGCCGGCGAGCACAGGGTTCAGCCGCCGCGTGATGAGAAAGCCCAGCGTGATCGCCGGGTTGAAGTGGCCGCCCGAGATGTGGCCGACGGCCGAGACCATGACCGCGATTGCGAGCCCCTGTGCGAGCGCGACGCCGACGAGGGAGGGATCCTGATAGCCGAGCCCCGCGAGGATCGCACCGCATCCGATGAAGACGAGCGTGAAGGTGCCGATGAACTCGGCGACGCCCCGGCGCAGGGGATCGGTCACGACAGCGAGCGTAGAAGCCGCACCGGACGGCACGGGCCCAAGACCCGAGAACGAGGGATCACGGGCTCGGCCGGGGGCGCCGAACCTGAAAGCGGCGTTTGTTCCTGTAATGCGGCAAGAAAGGCGGCACCCGATGTCTGTGGATCAGCTCAAGCGGAAGCTGCGGAACTTCCCCGTGGCCAGGCTGACCGAGCGCCTCGCCACCGCGTAGCGCCGAGGGCGGCCGGGCTTCGCGGGGGAGCCAGACGGCGTCCGCGAGGACTTTTGATTGCACCGGTGACGCCGATGCACTAACTTGCCGCCTCGCGTATGGGCAAGCCTGAACATGACGCGACGGAAGCGACCGAGACGACCGACGAGAACGGTTCGCCGCGACCGGGCTCGGCCGGCGTGGGCGATCGCGTCGCCGCAATCCTCAGCGCCGCCGAGGAGGCCGCGGAACAGATTCGCGGAGACGCGAAGCGGGATTCGGAATCCCTGCTCGAGAAGGCCGAGCGCGAGGCCGAAGCACGGATCAAGGAGCTGACGCGCGACGCCGCCGAGGCGCGCCGCGAGGCGGACGAATACGCGCGCGACATGCGCATGGCCGTGGAGGCGTACGCGAAGAAGCACCGGCACGAGGCCGAAGACGACGCGCGACGCACGACGGCCGAGGCCGAGAGCCGCGCGAAGTCGATCCTCGGGTCCGCCCAGGAGGGCGCGGAGCGCGTCGAGGCCGGTGCCCGCCGGCACCAGGAGGAGCTCCGGGCCGAGACCCAGCGGCTCGAGGCGCGGCGTCGCCAGGCGCTACGCGGCGTCCGTGAGCTGATGACAGTCCTCGAAGACCTGCTCGAGGAAGCGCACGAGGATCCTGCCGAGGCAGCGCTTGACGCGACGCTCAGCGACCGGCGGACACTCGGCCGCCGGCCTTAACGACAGCCGGCGAAGGTCCTCGCTCGGGCGAGGACGTTCTTCGCGTAGCGGAGCGTCCCGATCGACGGTGCCCGCCCCGCCTTCTCGACCGCGGTCGGCCCCGCGTTGTAGGCCGCGAGGGCGAGCTCGAGGTCGCCGTGGAAGCGGTCGACCATCAGCCGGAGGTAGCGGGCGCCCGCAAGGATGTTCGCCTGCGGGCTTGCCTCGGTGATCGCAACGGCCTCGGCCGTCCCCGGCATCAGCTGCAAGAGCCCCCGGGCGCCGGCGCCCGAGAGCGCATGCGGGTCCATACGCGACTCCTCCCAGGCGACGGCCGCGAGCAGCGAGAGCGAGAGGCCGGTCTCGCGCGACGCCTTCCGGAAAGCCGACGAGAACGCCGTCGGGATACCGCAGGAGTTCGCGGCCGCGGCAGCCTTCTTCGGTGCCGCCGACTTCGCCGGCGCCAGCTCGACGCGAGTCGTCTCCCCGATGAAGCCGAGCAGCGCGATCGCGAGGACGACGGCGCGCACCGTCCGCCAGTTGATTGGCGCTCGGCGCCGCGGCTCGGCGCGCTTCGCGGCGGCGCGCCTGCGGGACCGCGCGAAGACGAGATCCATTTCGGCAAGCGTGCGCCAAGACGTCGGGCCGTCCATCAGACGCCCGATCCTACCCCGTTTTCGGCACTGAAAACCGATCGCGCCTAGGCAGCCGCACGCACTGCGGGGACCGTGGCCACGAGGCTGAGCAGCATCCACCCGGCGGCGACGAGAAACGCCGCCGTCGGGGAGACCGCCGTCCACACGAGACCGACGCCGGCCGACGAGACGAAGTCACCGAGCGACTGAACGCCGCCGAGCAGCCCGAAGCCGCTCCCACGCAGCTCGTCCGGCAGCAGGCGCGCGACGAGAGCCGACTCGGCAGTATCCGCGAGGCCCATCGCGGCTCCCGCGAGGGCGAAGAGGCCCAGCAGAACCGGCCACGAGTTGCTCGCGAACGCGAACCCCGCGTACGCCAACCCGAACAACGACACGGCGGCCGCGAACACGGCTGCCGGGCCGCGGCGATCGACCGAGCGCCCTGCCGGAAAAGACAGCGCCGAGCCGACGAAATTGTGCGCCGCGAAGAGCAGCACGGCGATCGTGGCAGCCGACGAGGCGCTGCGGCCGAGGTCGAGCAGCCCCGTCGCGCGCAGGATCAGCAGCGTCGCAGCGCAGTTGCCGAGCTCGAAGAGCGTGACGGGCGCGAGGGCGCGGAGGATCCCCGCCTCGCGGAGCGACGCGAGCTCCAGGTTGACGCGGCGGCGGACATACCCGCCGTGCAGCGCCGCTTCTCGTGCCGCGACGACGATCGCGAGAGCCGCGAGGACCCCGGGCAGGACCGAGAGGTAGATGGTGTGCCGGATCCCGATCGCCGCGACGAGGCCGGCCGCCGCCAGCGGCCCCACCACTGCGCCGAGGTGATCCATCGTGCGCTCGTAGCCGAATGCCCGGCCGTAGGCCTCAGGTGGGGCGAGAGAGGCGAGCAGCGCGTTCTTCGCGGGCCCGCGCGCGCCCCGGGCGATCCAGCCGACGGCGCGGAGCACGCCGGCCTGCCACACGGTCCCGGCAACCCCGATCGCCGCGGTCGCCAGGCCCGTGAGGACATAGCCTCCAGCGGCGATGCTCCGGCGCCGCCGCTCGTCGTTCGCCGCCGAGCCGCCGGCCAGCTTCGCGACGCCGGCAAGACCGTCGCTCACCCCTTCGATGAGGCCGAGCGCTCCCGCCGACCCGCCGAGCGTGTGCGTGACGAAGCTCGGGAAGACGGACGTGGCGATCTCGTGCCCGGAGTCGCTCAGAAAGCTTGCGAGCCCGACGCTGCCGACGCCGCGGGTGAGCCAGCGCGGCTGCACGGCTGTCTCGGTTGCTCCGGTCGCCACGTCAGCCGCGAGGCTGACACAAGCGCTTCCCTACGCGCGCTGGAGGTATGCGCAAGGCCGGCCGTTGCGCGGGAGGCGCACGACCTTGGTCACGGTGAATTCGCCCGCTTCCTCCGGAACCTGCACCGGCTGGCCGATCGACGGGACGACGCCGATCCGGTCGAACAGGACGTATCCGGAGCTCGTCGGCACGCAGACGAGATAGTGCTCCTGCTGGGCCGAATGGACGGGGGATGGCGCAGGCGCCGGCTCGACAAGCTCGACCGGCTCGCCCTCGGGCCGAGCGTCGACCTGGACGTTGCTGCGGGCGCGCTCGTCCGCAAGCGTCTGCTGGAGCCTTGCAAGCTCCGCGTCCTGCGCGTCGATGCGCGCGCGAAGGGACTCGATCAAGGCGTCGCGCTCGTCCGGTTCGGGAACCGGGGGCGCCACGGCGACCACTTCCGGCTCGGGCTCGGGCTCGGGCTCGGGCTCCGGCTCGGGCTCGGGCTCCGGCTCGGGGTCAGGGGTTTGCGCGAGCTCGGGAGGCGGCGGTGCGGGCGCGGGCGGCGGGGTCGGAGCGAGCTCCACCACCGGGGCAGCTTCCGGCTCAGGCTCGGGCGACGGGGCCGGCTCGACCGGCGCGATCGCGTGCGGCAGCTGCTCGGCGACGGGCTCCGGCGCCTGCTCGGGCTCGCCCTCGCCCGCCTGCGGCTCGGGCGCAGGCGGCGGGGGCTCGACGGTTCGCAGCAGCGGCATCGGCGACACGGCTTGGACGTCGGAATGGGCCTCGGTCGCCGCCTTCTGGGCGACCTGGCCGCCGAGGCCGGTCGCGAATCCGTACTCGGTCTTCAGTAGGCCGCCGTGCTGCTCGGCGAGCGCGTTCGCGAGCGCCGGGCCGGAGACGAAGCCGCGTCGGACGATGATCTCGCCCAGGCGGCGGCCGGTCCGGGTCTGCTCCTCGAGCGCCTGCGCCAGCTGCGCTTCGGTCAGCAGGCCGGCGGCGACGAGGATCCGTCCGAGCTGGGGAGCTGGAAGCTGCGCCGAGTCCATGACTTCCCTATCGGCTCCCGTCGCCGGGAATGTGAGAGACAGCTTGTCAAGTCGGAATTGACCCTGGTGCAGCGCGGCGGGTGCAATCCTTGGCGCGTGTCGTCCATCGGCGACTCGGGGCCATGCGCTCTCGTCGTTCTCGCCATCCTCCTCGGCACGGGTTGCGGCGGCGGGCACCAGGCGGCGCGGTTCACGGCCCGCGTCGACAACCCGTGGTTTCCGCTCCGCCCGGGGACGACCTACGTCTATCGCGGCATCAAGGACGGCAAGCCGGCCCGCGACGTCGTCACCGTGACCCAACGAACACGCGTCGTCCGCGGGGCCCGCTGCGTCGTCGTCAGCGACCGCCTGTACCTGAGCGGCCGGCTACGCGAGCGGACGGCGGACTGGTACACCCAGGACCGCCGCGGCAATGTCTGGTACTTCGGCGAGAAAACGGCTGAGCTCCGCCCTGACGGCACGGTCGAGAGCACCGAAGGCTCCTGGCAGGCGGGCGTCGACGGCGCCGAGCCGGGAATCTTCATGCCGGCCCGCGCGGAAGTGGGAAAGTCGTTTCGCCAGGAGTACTACAAGGGCCACGCCGAGGACCACTTCCAGGTGCTCGATCTCGCCGCAGGCGTGACGGTGCCGTTCGTGCGGACATCGAAGGCGCTTCTGACGAAGGAATGGACACCGCTCGAGCCCGACGTCGTGGACCACAAGTACTACGTCCGCGGTGTCGGCACGGTGCTCGAGCGGACGGCGAAGGGCCCGAAGGAGACTCTCAGGCTCGTCCGCATGACACGGTAGACCCCGTCAGACGCCCACGTCCAAGACGGCGAGGACGCTCCAGCGCCCGGGACGCCTTTGTGCTCGTGGTCCGACGGCGAGCCGGCGGCGAAACCCAGCCTCCAGGCAGTGG
>DATMIX010000012.1:0-3950 GCA_035554095.1 Gaiellaceae bacterium
CTCGAGCCGCTCCAGGTCGACTCCGAGCACCCCTACCTGCTCACCTACACGTCCGGCACGACCGGTAAGCCGAAGGGGGTCGTCCACGTCCAGGGCGGGTTTTTGGTCTCGATCACGCGCGAGGTCGCCTACCAGGCAGACGCGAAGGCGGGCGACGTCGTCCACTTCGCGACCGACATGGGCTGGATCATGGGTCCCTGGGAAGTGGTGGGTGGGAACGCACTCGGGTGCACGGTGCTGTTCGCCGAGGGCGCTCCGGACTGGCCGGCGGCCGACCGGCTGTGGTCGCTGGTCGAGCGCGAGCGGATCGCCGTCCTCGGGCTCTCGCCGACGCTGACGCGCGCGCTGATCCCGCACGGCCGCGAGCTCGTCGAGCGCCACAACCTGTCCTCGCTGCGCGTGCTCGTGACGACGGGCGAGCCCTGGAATCCGGAGCCGTACCGCTGGCTCCACGAAGTCGTCGGCGGCGGCCGCTGCCCGATCATCAACTGCTCCGGTGGAACCGAGGTCGGCGCCTGCTTCCTCTCGGCGTGCCTCGCGGAGCCGATCAAGGCGTGCTCGCTCGGGGGACCGGCGCTCGGGATGGCGATGGACGTCGTCGACGCCGAGGGCAGGCCGGTCCGCGGCGAGGTCGGGGAGCTCGTGTGCCGCAAGCCGTTCCCCGGCATGACGCGCGGGTTCTGGCGCGACCCGGAGCGGTACCTCGATACGTACTGGCGCCGGCTACCGGGTGTCTGGGTGCACGGCGACTGGGCCTCGGTGGACGAGGAGGGGTACTGGTTCCTGCACGGGCGCTCGGACGACACGCTCAACATCGCCGGCAAGCGGGTCGGGCCGGCCGAGCTCGAGTCGGCCGTGGTAGCTCATCCGACGGTCGCGGAGGCCGCGGCGGTCGGGGTACCGCACGAGGTCAAGGGCGAGACGGCCTGGATCTTCTGCGCGCTCGTGCCGGGGGCTACCCCGTCGGAGGAGCTCGAGTCCGAGTTGCGGGAACTCGTCTCCGCGGACCTCGGCAAGGCCTTCGCGCCTGAGCGGATCCTCTTCGTCGGCGCGCTCCCGAAGACCCGCAGTGCGAAGATCGTCAGGCGCGCGGTGCGTGCGAAGGCGCTGGGGGCCGATCCCGGCGACCTCTCTTCGCTCGAGAACCCAGAGACGTTGGCCGAGATCGAAGCCGTCGTCCGCGGTTAGAGCGCCTTAGCCGGCCGTTCGGGCGGCGGCGGCCAGCTCGACGCCGGTGCCTTCAGTCCGCTTCTCGACATGTGCGGCGGCATAGGCCTCGTCTTCGTCGAGCGTCTCGTGCTCGAGCAACGCGGCGGCGAGCGAGTCGAGCTTGGCCCGGTTGTCCTTCAGCAGCACGACGACCTCCTCGTGCGCCGCGTCGACGATCCGCCGGACCTCGTCGTCGATCAGCTCCTGCGTGTGCTGGGAGACCTCGGAGGCGCCGGGCAGCAACGGACCCTGGCCGTCGACGGGCGTGACCGCGACGGGCCCGATCTTGGTGCTCATGCCCCAGCGGCCAACCATCTGGCGGGCGATCTCGGTCAGCTGCTGGATGTCGGATTCCGCTCCGGTCGTCGGCTCGTCGAAAACGATTTCTTCCGCGGAGCGGCCGCCGAGCGCGACCTTGATCTTGGCCTCGAGCTCCCGTCGCTGGTAGCTGTAGCGGTCCGCGTCCGGGGCCGAGAAGGTGACGCCCAGCGACACACCACGCGGGATGATCGAGATCTTGCGGACAGGATCGGCGCCCGGGGTGAGCATCCCGACGATTGCATGGCCGCCCTCGTGATAGGCGGTCCGGCGCTTGTCGTCCTGGCTCATCAACACCTGCCGCTCCGCGCCGAGCACGATCCGCTCGAGCGCGTCGGTGAAGTCGGCCTCGGTCACGACGTCGTGGTTTCTGCGCGCGGCGAGCAGCGCCGCCTCGTTGACCAGGTTGGCGAGATCGGCCCCGACCATTCCCGGCGCCGTCGCCGCGATCCTGCCGAGATCGACGTCCGGCCCGAGCGGGACGCCTCGCGTGTGCACCTTCAGGATCTGCTCCCGCCCGTTCCGGTCGGGAGGCTGTACGGAGACCCGACGGTCGAACCGGCCTGGACGCAGCAGCGCCTGATCGAGCACGTCGGGCCGGTTGGTGGCTCCGATCACGATCACGCTGGTCGAAGAGCTGAACCCGTCCATCTCGGTCAGGATCTGGTTCAGCGTCTGCTCCCGTTCGTCGTTGCCGCCGCTGAAGCCGGCGACGCCGGAGGTGCGGGAACGCCCGATCGCGTCGAGCTCGTCGATGAAGACGATCGCCGGCGCCGCCTCCTTCGCCTGCGCGAAGAGATCGCGGACGCGCGAGGCGCCGATCCCGACGATCGCCTCGACGAACTCGGAGGCCGACAGCGAGAAGAAGGGCACGTTCGCCTCACCCGCGACCGCCCGCGCCAGCAGAGTCTTGCCCGTGCCGGGCGGCCCTGAGAGCAGTACGCCGTGGGGGATCCGGCCGCCGACCTTCCGGTACTTGTCCGGATTGCGCAGGAAGTCGACCACCTCGGCCAGCTCGTCCTTCGCCTCGTCGATTCCGGCCACGTCGGCGAACGTCACCTTGTCGCCGGAAGGCTCGTAGCGACGCGCCCGCGACCGGCCGAACGCGCCGAGCATCCCCTGCACGTTGCCTGCCCGGCGGAAAAGCCAGAAGAGCAAGAGGAGGAACAGGAGCGTCGGGCCGAACCCGAGCAGCAGGTTCTGCCACCACGGCGTCCCCGTCTGGAGTGGCTGCGCGTTGACCACCACCTTCTTGCTCTGCAACAGCCGCGAGAGCGCGTCCGTGTCCGCGAAGGCCGGGACCTCAGTCTTGAATGCGGTCGTCGGCTTCGAGCCGGCGAAAGTCTCCTTCTGGGTGAACGTCCCCTGAATCGCGGTGCCCTTCGACGTGATCTCCTTGACGTGACCGTCGGTCACCTGCTTGAGGAAGAACGGGCTGTACGGCACGCGCACCCGGGAAGGCGTCGACGTCGCGCGCGAGCCGGCGTAGTAGTTGATCGCGAACAGCCCGATAATGAGCGCGACCCACCACCAGGTGATCCGGAACCGGGGCGGCCGTTCCTTCGGCTTCTCCGGGCCTCCGGACGGCTCCCGTACTCCTGGCGGGGTCGACGCTCTCTGCGGATCCGTGCTCACCCGACCACGATGCCACGAATGACCAGGGTCGGGAAGGCGTGGACCGTCTCGACGCCCCCCATGTGCCCGTGCGCATATGCTCGCGCCGTGAGCGAAAGCGAGCTCGACGGCCAGGTCGCCCTCGTCACGGGCGGCGGGCGGGGGGTCGGCGAGGGCATTGCGCGCGAGCTCGCCGCGGCCGGAGCGCGAGTCGCCGTCGGTGCTCGTTCGCGCGAGCAGGTCGAGACGGTCGCCCAGGAGATCGGCGGCCTCGCGATCGTCGCAGACGTGACCGACCGTGCCGCCGTGGAGTCGATGGTCCAGCAGGTGGAGGCTGAGCTGGGGCCGATCGACCTCCTCGTCGCAAACGCTGGGCGAAACGTCCGCGAGCCGCGCGCGTGGGAGGTCGACCCCGCCGACTGGTGGAACGTTTTCGAGGTCAACGTTTTCGGCGTCTACCTCTGCTGCCGGGCCGTGATTCCCGGAATGCTCGAGCGAAGGGAAGGTCGCATCGTCATCACCGGGAGCGGCGCCTCGTACCTTCCCCACTCCGGCAGCACCGCCTACTCGTCGAGCAAGGCCGCGGTCTGGCGATTCGGAAACGTGCTCGCCGAACAGCTCGAAGGCCGGATCCCGGTCTTCGTGATCAGCCCCGGCCTGGTCAGGACGGAGATGACGAAGGCGGCTCCCGACGACGCGCCCTGGACTCCGCCCGAGCTTGCGCCGCGGTTGGTACGTGCGCTCGCCTCGGGGCGAGCGGATGTGCTTTCCGGCCGCTACATCCACGCTGAGCACGACGACATCGACGA
>DATMIX010000013.1:0-6655 GCA_035554095.1 Gaiellaceae bacterium
GCCCCCTGGCTCCGGGTTCCGATGATGATCACGACGCTCCTGATCGCCGTTCCGACCGGGATCAAGGTCTTCAGCTGGTGCGCGACGCTGTGGGAGGGGCGTCTCCACTTCACGACCCCGATGCTGTGGGCGCTCGGCTTCGTCTCCATGTTCGTGATCGGCGGCCTCTCGGGGATCTACCTCGCCGCCGTGCCGATCGACATCCACGTCTCGGACACGTACTTCGTCGTCGCCCACATCCACTACGTGCTCTTCGGCGGCTCCCTCTTCACGGTCTTCGCCGGGATCTACTACTGGTTCCCGAAGATGACCGGCCGCATGTACAACGAGAAGCTCGGGAAGCTGCACTTCTGGCTGACGTTCATCGGCTTCAACGCCACCTTCTTCCCGATGCACTACCTCGGGATCCAGGGCATGCCCCGCCGGGTCTCCGACTACGCGCCGCGGTTCGCAGACCTCAACTTCTTCATCTCGATCGCGTCGTTCTTCCTCGGCGTCTCGACGCTCGTCTTCCTCTACAACATGATCGTCTCGTGGGCGCGGGGCGCCCCGGCGCCGGGGAACCCGTGGCGCGCACTGACGATCGAATGGCAGGTTTCGTCGCCGCCGCCGGTGTTCAATTTCGACGAGGTGCCACAGGTCGTCGGTGGCCCGTACGAATACGGCGTTCCTGGTGCGCGACACGCCGTCTTCAACGGCGACCGGGTCGCCGAGCCGGAGCAGGTGAGGACCTGAGATGAGCCACATCCTCGTCGTCGCCAACGAAACCGCCGCGAGCAAGCAGCTGCTCGACGCCGTCCGCGGCGGGGCGCAGGCCGGGGTCGACCTCGTGACCGTGCTCGCGCCGGTCAATGCGCCGTCCGGCGGCTACGTCGTCTACGAGGACACGCGACGGGCGGCGGCCGGGCGGCGGCTCGACCGGACGCTCGCGGCTCTTCGGGAAGCCGGCATCGCCGCCCACGGTCTCGTCGTCGACACGTCGCCGGAGGACGCGGTTCGCGACGCGCTCGCGCAGCTGGAACCGCGTCCCGACCGGATCGTCGTCTCGACTCACCCGGAGGAGAAGTCGGGCTGGCTGCGGAGGAAAGTCGTCGACAAGATCCGCGGCGCCGCCGGGGACACCCCCGTCGATCACGTGGTCGTCGACCTGGAGTCGGAGGGCGGGCCGAAGAACGTGCTCGTGGTCGCGAACGAGACGGTCGTCGGCGAGCCGCTGCTCAAGCGGATCCGCGAGCGCGCGTCGCGCGGCCCCGCGAGCTTCCTGATCGTGTCGCCGCAGAGCGATCCCACCCAGGCATCCCACCCCGAGGCCGAGCGGCGCCTGCGCCGGGCGCTCACGCTGCTGCGCGCCGAGGGCATCGACGTTCACGGCCAGGTCGCGCACCCGGACCCCTTCGCGGCGGCGACGCACGCCGTCGAGGACGAGCGGATCGACGAGATCATCGTCTCGACGTTCGCGCCGGAGAAGTCCGGGTGGCTCCGGCGTGACCTGATCGAGCGGCTGAAGAAGGAGACGGGCTTGCCGGTCGAGCACGTGATGCTCGAGGCGGAGGTCGAGGCCGCGACGTGAGCGCTCACGCGGAGACCCATGCCCACCCACCCGCTGCGCACCAAAGCTCGCGCGTCGACGCTCGGACACTCGGGATGTTCCTGTTCATCGCGTCCGAGGTGATGCTCTTCGGATCCTTCTTCACCGCCTACTTCTTCGTCCGGGTCGTCAACCACCAGGCGTGGCCGCCGCCTCCGTTCCACCTGCCGGTGTTCGTGGCGTTCGTGAACACCTGCATCCTCGTGACGTCGAGCTTCACGATGCACTGGGCCCTTCAATCGATCAAGCGCGGCAATCGCGCCGGGTTGCAGGCAGGTCTGTCGCTCACGTTCCTGATGGGGCTGACGTTCCTGCTGACCCAGATCCTCGAGTACGCGCGGGTCGGGTTCGCCCCGAGCGACCAGGCGTTCGGGACGATCTTCTACTGCCTCACGGGGCTGCACGGCGCGCACGTCTTCGTCGGCTTGACGATCCTCGCGGCGATGACCGCGCGCTCGTATCGCGGCCATTTCTCGCCGGACGCGCACTACGGCGTCGAGATCGGCGGGATCTATTGGCACTTCGTGGACGTAATGTGGATAGTCGTGTTCGCGACGGTCTACATCCTCTAAGGGGGAGCCCTTGAGAAACCCGTTCCGGTCCGAAGCCGACGCCTATCGCTTCGTCTGGCTCACGATCGGCTACTTCGGGCTGATCGTGCTCGGGGCCGTGATCAACCGGTGGCTCGGCCTCGCGGTGTTCATCGTTCTCTCGGCGGCCGTTGCGTGGCTCTACTTCCGAGAGAGTGACGGCGAGCGGCCGCGCGTCACGGAGACGCGGTCGCGCAGCGCCGCCGACGAGCGGCGGATCCTCGTGGTCGCAAACGAGACCGTCGGCGGTGGGACGCTGCGCGACCGCATCGCCGAGCGCACCGAGGGGTATCGCGCCGAGGTTCTCGTTGTCTCCCCCGCGCTGAACTCGCCGCTCAAGCACTGGGTCTCGGACGAGGACGGCGCGCGCAAAGCCGCCCAGGAGCGGCTGAACCGCAGCCTCGAACGGCTACGCGCGGCCGGCATCGACGCCCGCGGCGAGATCGGCGACGGCGAGCCGCTGCAGGCGATCGAGGACGCGCTGCGCACGTTCGGCGCCGACGAGATCGTCATCTCGACGCATCCGGAGGGCCGCTCGCACTGGCTCGAGCGCGGGGTCGTCACCGGCGCCCGCGAACGCTTCTCGGTGCCGATCACGCACGTGGTCGTGGACCTCGAGCGCGAGCGCGAAGAAGTCCGCTAGTACGGGGCCGGTTTCGACAGGCCGCTTCGAGACCAGTCTCGACGTCGGACACCGTTACGGGAAACGCGCGTGTTCGTGCCGCCGGTGCAAAAGCGCCTGCTCACGGCCATGCGCTGCGCGGCGCGTTCGGTGTCGGACGCGGCGTTTCGGGTTGCGCTGCGCCCGCGAAGACCGCGCGCGGGCTACTTCTGGGACTTCAGAAACGCGACGAGGGCCTTCGCCTGATTTTGCGGGACCGAGCCCGGCTGGATCGTGGCGCTCATGACCCCTTTAGGGAAGCCCTTCACGATCTGCTTGTCGGGATCCAGGATCGACTCGAGCAGGTAGGCCTCGTTCGCGGTGACCGTCTGGCCCGTCGCGAGCTCCGTCTTCGTGCCGAAGAGACCGTTGAGCGGCGGCCCGGTCATCCTGCTGCCGTTCAGGGAGTGGCAGCCCGAGCAGCCCAGGCTCTGGAAGAGCTTCGCCCCCTGGGCCGAAGCCGCGCCCCCGCCCGCGCCTCCGGCGCCGCCACCACCGCCGGGCGTCGTGCCGGTCAGCGTCGGCGCCGCGCCTTCGCGGGCCGCACCCTCGGCAGCGACCGCCGCGACGTAGGCGGCCACCGAGGCGGCGTCGTTGCCGGTCACGAGCTCCCGCGGCATCGGATCGGCAGCGTGGTAGATCTGGTCGTAGACGACCTGTTCGATCGTCGTCAGCTTGAAGTCCTGCGCCTTCGCGCCGGCGAACGCGCCGTCGAGATCCGGGCCGGTTGTTCCCTGCGTGCCCGCGTCCTGAAGCCGGTGGCAGCCGCCGCACTTCGAGACGAAGAGCTCCTTGCCCTGCGAGACGTCGCCGCCTTTCGACAGGCCTGTCTGGCCGCAGCCCGACGCCAGCGCGGCCACCGCCAAGGCGAGCAGTCCGGCGGCGAGGAGGCGCACCGGCGCTACGCGGGCGGACGGCTCGACGTTCCGGACTCCGAGATCGCCTGGTCGCGCGTGGGGTAGATCGTGAAGACGCGGTCGAGGCCGGTGATCTCGAAGATCTTCGTGATGTTGCGGTCGTTGCAGACGAGCGACAGCTGCCCGTCGTTCGTCCGCAGCCGCTTGACCCCGCCGACCAGGACGCCGAGCGTCGTCGAGTCGATGAACGTCGTGCCCGAGAAGTCCACGATCACGTCCTTGCCGCCCTGCCCGATCACGTCGAGCAGCTGCTGCTTGAACTCCGGCGCCGTGTAGAGGTCGACCTCGCCGGTCAGCGAGATCACGTAGGCGCCCCCGTCGACCTGCTCCGTCTTGATGTCGAAGTTCATCGTTCCCCCGGGTCGTGGACGGGGGGAGTCTACTTCCCGGCTCGCGCCGAGAGCGTCAGCACCGCGACACGCTCGCGGGCCGTCTTCGCGGTCGGATCCGTCGGTGCGAGCTTGATCACCTTCCTGTAGGCGGGGATGGCGACCTTCGCGTCACCTAGGAAGTCCGCGATCTGCGCCAGGTGGTACTGCGTGTTCGGGTCGTCGGGCTGCAGCTTGGCGATTCGCTTGTAGTACTGCTCGTCCTTGCGCAGCGCGGTGCTCGACTCGGCGAACGCAGCGTTCGCCTTCTGGCTCAGCTGCTGCGAGACCTGATCCTGGCTGAGGATCTGGCCGAGCTGGCTGGAAGTCGAGAGGCCGACGACGGTGCCGAGGTTGAGCGGCGCTCGAGCCTGCAGCGCGCGCGCTTCGGCGTCCTTCTCGGAGGCCTTGTTCTCGTAGTAGCCTGCGACCCGCTGCAGCGCGTCGAGGTCGTTCGGCCGCAACGCGAGGTACCGCTCGAGCGCCTGGTTTGACTTGTCGAGCTTGCCGTCGGTCTGGTACGCGCTCGCGAGGTCGTTCCAGGCGTTGGCGTCCTGCGGATTCTCCTCCGTCCTTTCCAGCGCCTTCTTCACGCCCGAGCTGACGCTCGACCCGCCGCTGCCGAAGAGGTTGAAGTTGCCGCGCAGGAGGTCGCCGATCCCGGTCGACCCAGAGCCGACGCCGAAGAAGACGAAGCCGCCCGCGAACACGACCGCGAGCAGCAGGAACACCCATTTCGCCTGCCGCCGCAGGCGCGGGAAGAACATCGTCTGCTCGACGGTCGGCGGCCGGCGCGCGGACGCCTGGCGACGTGTCGAGCTCTTTGCAGCCTTGCGCCGCGCCTGTGCCGCTCCTCGGGCCATGCGCCGCCTAGGGTACCTCCACCCCGGCGGGGGAGACGGTGGCCCAGTCGAACGACTCGCCCACCTCTCGCAGGCGCCGCTTCGTTCCGTCGTCGCAGAGCGCGCCCTCGACCCCGGCCTCGTAGAAGACGCGTGGCTCGATGCCGAACGAGCAGGCCGCGGCGTAGTCCTGAGCCAGGTCGGTGCCGAACATGGCGGGATCGTCGGTGGAGATCGAGCAGAGAGCCCCCGCTCCGACGAGCCGAGGCAAGGGATGCTCCTCGAGCGAGCGCACGACCTTCGTCCGCAGGTTCGAACAGGGACAGACGTCGAGCACGATCCGCCGGTCGGCGAGCTCCCGGAGCAGCTCGGGGTCCTCGACCGCGCGGATGCCGTGGCGCAGGCGGCGCGCGCCCAGCGCGTCGAGGGCGCCCCGCACGGACGCCGGCCCCGCCGCTTCCCCTGCGTGGGGAACCGAGGCGAGGCCGTCCTGCCGCGCGGCGGCGAAGACCTCTTCGTACGGCTCGGCCGGAAAGTCGGTCTCGAGGCCGCCGAGCCCGATGCCGAGGACGCCGCGGTCAAGGTACTTCGCCGCATACCGCGCCGTCGCCGCCGCCTCGTCGAGCCCGAACCCCCGCGGAATGTCGGGCGTCAGACGCACCTCGACCCCGTGCCTCTCTCGCGCCTCCTGGGCCCCGTCGCAGACGCCCGTGAACATCTCGTCCCAGTCGACGCCTCGCCTGGCCCGCTCGGCCGGCGAGAAGATCCCCTCGAGGTAGACGGCTCCGTGGGCGGCCGCCTCCGCGGCGTAGTCGACGACGACCTGGCGGAAGTCCTCCGCCCGCTGCAGCGCGTTCGTGGTGAGGATCCAGACCTCGATGAAGTGGGCGAAGTCGCGAAAGTCGTAGAGCCGCGCGATGCCCTCGACCGTGTCGGCAGGGAGCGCGTAGTCGTTGCGCTGTGCGATCTGCAGCAGGGTCTCGGGTCGCATCGTCCCCTCCAGGTGGACGTGCAGCTCGATTTTGGGAAACGTCACTCGGGGACGAGTGTGCGTGCCGCGGCCCACCGCTTCTCGAGCGCCACCGAGAGCCAGATCGAGAGCTCGAACAGGATCCAGAGCGGCGCGACCTCGAAAGCGAGCGAGACTGGATCGACGGTGGGGAGCAGGATCGCGGCGCCGAGCAGGATCACATACGCCAGTTTCCGGTTCCGCCGCAGCTGGGCCGTCGTCAGGATGCCGATGCGGACGAGCGCCACCACGAAGATCGGCAGCTGGAACACAAGGCCCGTCGCGAAGATCATCAGCGCGGTGAACGACAGGTAGTAGCTCGCCCGGATCTGGACGTCGTAGAGGTTGTCGTCGTAGTTCGTGAGGAAGCGCAGAGCGAGCGGCAGGAGGACGAAGTACGAGAACGCCATGCCGAGGGCGAAGAGCACCGTGGCGAGCGCGACGAAGCGGGCGATCACGCGCTGGCTGCGCCGCTCGACCGCGGGGGCGAGAAAGCTCCACGTCTGCCAGACGAGCACCGGGAACGCCGCGGCGAGCGCCGCGTAGAAGCTCAGCTTGACCGCTGTCGTGAACGGCTCGGTCACGCCGAGCGTCACGATCCGCTTGTCGTCCGGAAGCGGACGGATCAGCCAGTCGACGAGGTGGTCGTGGAAGACGTATGCGACCGGGAAGAAGACAGA
>DATMIX010000014.1:0-34028 GCA_035554095.1 Gaiellaceae bacterium
GTCGGCAAGACCGCGGTCGTCGAGGGCCTCGCCGCCCGGATCTCCTCGAACCAGGTGCCCGAGCTGCTCAAGAACAAGCAGATCTACACGCTCGACCTCGCTGCCCTCGTGGCAGGCTCGAAGTACCGCGGCGAGTTCGAGGAGCGCCTGAAGAAGGTGATGAAGGAGATCACCCAGCGCGGCGACATCATCCTGTTCATCGACGAGCTCCACAACCTCGTCGGCGCCGGCGCCGCCGAGGGGGCGATCGACGCCGCCTCGATCCTGAAGCCGGCCCTCGCCCGCGGCGAGCTCCAGACCATCGGCGCGACGACGCTCGACGAGTACCGGAAGTACCTCGAGCGCGACGCGGCTCTCGAGCGCCGCTTCCAGCAGATCCGCGTCGACGAGCCCTCAGTGGACGACACGGTTCAGATCCTGCGCGGGCTGCGTGATCGCTACGAGGCGCACCACCGGTGCAAGATCACCGACGAGGCGCTCCGTGCAGCGGCGATGCTTTCCGACCGGTACATCCAGGACCGGCACCTGCCCGACAAGGCGATCGACCTGATCGACGAGGCCGCCTCGCGCATGCGCATCAAGACGATGAGCGCGCCTCCCCGCTACCGCGAGCTCGAGGACGAGATCGAGAAGGTCCGCAAGGACAAGGAAGAGGCGATCGAGTCGCAGGAGTTCGAGAAGGCCGCTTCGTTGCGCGACAAGGAACGCAAGCTCTCGCAGAAGAAGCGCGAGCTCGAGGACGACTGGCGCAACTCGGAAGGTGCAGAGGAGCAGCCCGAGATCGGCGAGGAGGAGATCGCCGACATCGTCTCGATGTGGACGGGCATCCCGGTCTTCAAGCTCACCGAGGCGGAGTCGCAGAAGCTGATCCGGATGGAGGAAGAGCTGCACAAGCGCGTGATCGGCCAGGAGGAGGCGATCGTCGCCGTCTCGAAGTCGATCCGTCGCGCCCGCGCGGGCATCAAGGATCCGAAGCGGCCGACCGGCTCGTTCATCTTCCTCGGCCCGTCGGGCGTCGGCAAGACCGAGCTGGCGCGCACGCTCGCCGAGTTTCTGTTCGGCGACGAGGACGCAATGGTTCAGGTCGACATGTCCGAGTACATGGAGAAGCACTCCGTGTCTCGGCTCGTGGGCTCGCCGCCCGGCTACATCGGCTACGACGAGGGTGGTCAGCTGACCGAGGCCGTTCGGCGCAAGCCGTACTCGGTCGTGCTTCTCGACGAGATCGAGAAGGCCCACCCCGACGTCTTCAACATCCTCCTCCAGATCCTGGAGGACGGCCGCCTCACGGACGCCCAGGGACGCAAGGTCGACTTCCGAAACACGATCGTGATCATGACCTCGAACATCGGCGCCGGCACGATCTCGAAGAACCAGACGCTCGGGTTCTCGATCGGCGACGAAAGTGGCCTGTCGTACGAGGATATGAAGGATCGAGTCCTGGGCGAGCTGAAGAAGGTCTTCCGGCCCGAGCTGCTCAACCGCATCGACGAAGTGATCGTCTTCCACAAGCTGACGAAGGAAGAGATCACGACGATCGTCGACCTGGTGCTGCGCCGCCTTCGCGAGCAGATGGGCGAGCACGAGGTGGCGATCGAGCTCACTGACGACGCCAAGGAGTTGCTCGTCGAGAAGGGCTACGACCCGGCGATGGGCGCCCGGCCGCTGCGCCGCGCGATCCAGCGGTTCATCGAGGACCCGCTCGCGGACTTCGTCCTCGGCCGCAGCCTCGAGACCGGCTCGACGATCCTCGTCGAGCGGAAGAACGAGGACGAAGTCGACATCTCGATCATCCCCGGCGAGATCACGCCGGAGAAGGTCACCGTTCCGCCGGAGGAGCCGCAGAGCTCCGCCGACGAGGACGACTCGGCAGACGACGAATAGCCACCAACGCGAAACGGCGGACAACCGCCCGCCGCTTCGCTCCCTGGGGAGGGCCTCGTGGACGACCGGCTCAGTCGTGCACGTAGAGCCAGTCGTTGATCCAGAACGAGCCGTGCCGGTAGTCGCCCGTCTTTGCGTGCCAGCCGTCGTGCATCAGGCGTAGGTCGCTAGGGCTGCCGGCGCGGGAGATCTTGATGCAGCCGTTCGACATGTAGTCGTAATCGGCTTCCCAGCAGTAGGGGTCGTCTCCGGCCGACGGACAGTACTGCCCCTGTGCGGCGGTCTCTTCGGAGTGGACGAAGAGCTCAGTGCGCCAGGTCCCGTTCCAGCACGGCTTGTTCTGGAGGTAGAAGACGCGGCCCTTGATCGTGCCGTTGTAGTTGTCCCAGTGGCCGTTGAGGTCGTACCACCCCGTCGGCAGCCAGCCGTGGCCGACCCAGCAAGGGTCGGTCGAAGAGCCGGAGCCCGCGCGCCAGGCGACGGTGCTGAAGTGGCCGGGGATCTGCTGCCACACCATCGTCAGCGTCGAACCAGTGTTCGACCTCCGCGCGAAATCGAAGTATGTGTAGTACGCGAAAGCTCGGGCGGGAAGCGCGAGCGCGATCGCCGCGGCCACGAGTGCGGTTAGTCGGCGGGCCGGCATCAGGGAAGCTCCCTTCCCGGCCGGCTCGGATTGCGGACGAGCCGTGGCCATTCCTTCGCGGGCACAGGCGTGCCGCGAGCGCACGTCCGTGCGAGCCGGTCGCAGTCGAGGAAGAACGCGGCGGCGTCGCCGTCGCCTGCCGGCGCCTCGGCCGTCGCGACGATCTCGTCCGTCTCCTTGCCTGCAAAAAGGGGCTCCTGGACGCCCGCCGGGAACTCCGCCTGGCTCAGGCTGAGTGCCTGCTCCAGCTGGATCGACTCCTGCCCGACCCGGAAGACCGCCAGCCCGGAGCTCGCCGGCGCGACGACACGGTCGCGAGTCCAGGAGCCCGAGTAGCCGATCCACCGAAGGGCCGGCGAGCTCGTCGTGACGTCGAGCCACGCCTGCTCGCGCCCGCTGGCGACATCGAGCACACGGATGCTCGCCGCGTCCGGGCTGAGGACTGCGACGCGTGTCCCGTCGGGGCTGACCGCGACAGCGCTCCCGTCGGCAAACGGGCGCACACGCCCGGGGCCGTCGGCCACGAGGAGCTCGAGGCTCTCACCGGCGCCGATTCGGTAGAGCAGCAGCCGCTCGCCGGCCCAGGCGTAGACGACATAGCGCGCTGGCTCGGTCGTCCACTCAACCGCAGGGCCGTGGATGCCGCGACGCACGTAAACGCGGCCGTCGTAGATCTCGCCCGCGCGGAAGCTCGGCTCCACGCCCTGCACGTACGCGAGCGCGCCGTCGGTGCGCCAGGCCGCGGAGTACGCGCCTCGGGCGACGAGGAAGTCGTGCCCCTCGTCGTCCGCGACTCGCAGCGACGGAACCGCCAGCGCATCGCCGGGCCGAATCCGCTGCGCCGAAAACGAAAGGGCGGAGTCGACGCTGCGCAGCTCGTGCCAGGCGCTGTAGGCGACGCTTGACCCGTCGGGCGAAGCGACCGCGACCGGCGAGAGCGGCCCCATCAGCGCCCCCGAGACAGGTGCTTCGAGCCGCTGCTTCGCCCCTTTGCCGTCGTAGAGGCCGTCGCCGCGAACGAAGCGGGCCGGAGGGGCGGCAAGCCTCGAATCGACGACCAGCGGGCCCGTCCGCGGCGAAGCACCGCTCGCCCCGAACACTCCGATGAATGCCAGCGCGATCGCGACCCCGACCGCAGCGGTCACTGCCACAATCACTCCTCGCGAAGATCTCGTCATCCGTCCTCCTTGGTCGACTGACTCGACCGTAGAGAGCGGCGTCCTGGCCGTCACTTGTCTCTCGAGACAACGACACGAAGTTGTTCCACTTTCGCGACGATGGGCGTCGGACCGCCTCCGTACACTCGGCTCCGTGGCGAAAGCTGCCGTTCAACACGCCTGCACCGAATGCGGCTACAGCGCCGGCCGCTGGTTCGGCAAGTGCCCCGGCTGCGGGGCCTTCGGAACCCTGATCGAGGAGCTCACGCGTGATTCCAGCGCGGACGCCCGGGCGAAACCCCTGCTCCGGCTCGTCGACGTCCAGGCCGAGGAAGCCGAGCGGATCTCGACCGGCGTTCCCGAGCTCGACCGCGTCCTCGGCGGCGGCCTCGTGCCGGCGTCGCTCGTCCTCGTGGGCGGGGAGCCCGGTGTCGGGAAGTCGACCCTGCTTCTGTCCGCGCTCGCCGCGATCTCGAAGAGCAGGAGGGCCTTGCTCGTGACCGGTGAGGAATCGACGGCGCAGGTCAAGCTCCGCGCGGCGCGGCTGGGCGGCGCCGAAAAGGTCGAGATACTCGCCGAGACCGAGATCGAGACCGTCTGCGCGACGCTCGAGCGTGAGCGGCCGGATGTTTGCGTGATCGACTCCGTGCAGACGCTCTACTCGTCGGAGGTCGGCTCGGCTCCCGGCTCGGTCGCGCAGGTGCGGGAGGCGGCCTCCCGGCTCTTACGCGTCGCGAAGGAGTCGCACGTCGCGACCTTCCTCGTCGGGCACGTGACGAAAGACGGCACGGTCGCCGGGCCGCGGGTGCTCGAGCACCTCGTCGACTGCGTCTTGCAGTTCGAGGGCGACCGTTACCACGCCCACCGAGTCCTGCGCGCGGTCAAGAACCGCTTCGGCTCCACGAACGAGCTCGGCTTGTTCGAGATGACGGGCGAAGGGCTGGTCGGCGTCCCGGAGCCGTCAGAGCTCTTCGGCCGACCCGGCGACGGCGAGGTGGGCGCCGCGGTCGTCTGTGCGCTCGAAGGGACGCGCCCGATCCTGCTCGAGATCCAGGCGCTCGTCGCGCCGACCGATCTCGCGATGCCACGCCGTGTGGCCACGGGCGTCGATGCGAAACGGCTCGCCATGATCGTGGCTGTCCTCGCACGGCACGCGCGCGTTCCCCTCGGAGCCGCGGACGTCTTCGTCAACGTCGCCGGCGGCGTCCGGATCGACGAGCCGGGCGCGGATCTGGCGATCGCGCTCGCGATCGCGTCCGCGGCGCGTGGAGCCCCCGTCAAACCCTCGACCGCCGCGTTCGGGGAAATCGGGCTCACCGGGCGGCTCCGGCCGGCGAGTCAGGCGGAGCGCCGACTCGAGGAGTGCATCAAGTTCGGCCTCGGGCAGGTCGTCGCCCCTGCCGGAACGCCTAGTGGCAAACTACGCATTCTCGAAGCCGACACACTTCGAAGGGCGGTTGGGGCCGGGCTCGATGGCGACGGATCCGAGGGGAGATAGGGAGGGACGACGCCCCGCAGCGCCGCTCGGCTTTCCGCGCAGCGCGGCCGAGCTCGACCCGCGAATCGACCCCAACGTCCTGACCGCCGTCTCCCGGATCGCACCGGGGACGCCGCTGCGCCAGGGCATCGACGACATCATCCGCTCGCACGAGGGCGCGTTGATCGTGGTCGGCGAGCCGTCGGAGCTCGCGTTCATGTTCTCGGGCGGGATCCGGCTGGACCAGCCCTTCACGCCGCAGCTGCTCTACGAGCTCGCGAAGATGGACGGGGCGATCATCGTCGACTCGGCGATCGGCAAGATCGCGCGCGCGAATGTCCAGCTGATGCCCGATCCCACGATCCCGTCGAGCGAGACCGGGACGCGGCACCGGACCGCGGAGCGCGTCGCGAAGCAGACGAACGCGCTCGTGATCTCGATCTCCCAGCAGCGCGAGACGGTGACCGTCTTCGTCGGCTTCACCCGCTACCAGCTCGACCCGATCGCCGACGTCCTCGCCAAGACGAACCAGGCGCTCGCGACGCTGGAGACGTACCGCGCGCGCCTCGACCAGGTGCTGACCCGGCTGACGGCGCTCGAGTTCCAGAACGCGGTCATGCTCGACGACGTCCTGGTCGTGCTGCAGCGCGCAGAGCTGACCACGCGGATGGCCGACTACATCGAGCGCGCGTGCACGGAGCTCGGCTCGGAAGGGCGCCTGATCCGGATGCAGCTCGAGGCGCACGTCAGCGAGGTACCCGCAGAGAAGGGAGCGATCCTCTTCGACTACCACGCCGAAGGGGGCGCGGAACGAGTCGGGGAGGCGCTCGAGGCGCTTGCACAGCTGCCCTACCAGGAGCTGCTCGAGTTCGAGCTGCTCGCGGTGCTCGGGTACCCCGCGACGACGAATCCCCTCGACTACGCCGTCGCTCCGCGTGGTTACCGGTTGCTTACCCACATCCCGCGGTTGCCGGAGAACGTGATCCAGCGCCTCGTGGGCGAGCTCGGCGGACTCGACGGGATCGTCCGCGCCTCCCAGCGCGATCTCGAGGCGGTCGACGGGGTCGGCACCGTCCGCGCGCGAGAGATCCGCGAGGGGTTGCGGAGGCTTCAGGAGCACAACCTCGTCGACCGTTACTTGCAGCTATGAGCAGGGCTTTTTTGGCCTAGCCGCCAAAATCCCTGGAAATAATGGCCTTTTCGAGCCATTTTCGGTATACTCGATCGCGTCGCCGACGGGTCGCAGCCGTCGGCGTTCTGGCGAGTTAACCGACAAGGGGAGGTCCGGCTTGTACAAGGTCGGCGACAAGGTGGTGTACCCACACCACGGAGCAGGCACGGTCGTGAAGAAGGAGTCCCGCACCGTGCTCGGCCAGAAGCGGGAGTACCTGACCATCAAGATCCTTCACAACGACATGACCGTCAACGTCCCGGCCGAGAACGCCGAGACCGTGGGCCTGCGCAAGGTGATCGACGAGCAGATGGTCACCAAGGTCTTGAAAGCGCTCACCGGCGGTGGAACCCAGATGCCGAAGAACTGGAATCGGCGTTTCAAGCACAACCGCGACAAGATGAAGACGGGCGACATTTTCGAGCTCGCAGAGGTCGTCCGGAATTTGTCGCTTCGGGACCACGAGAAGGGCCTGTCCACGGGTGAGAAGCAGATGTTCGTGAAGGCGAAGAAGATTCTCGCGAGCGAGCTGATGTACGCCAAGGACATGGACGAGGAGGAAGCCGCCGAATGGCTCGACGGCGTCCTCTCGAACGGCAGCCCGAAGAAGAAGACGAAAGTCGCGGCGACCGCCTAGGTAGTGGCGGTCTGGGCTGTCCTCGTCGCAGCGGGTCGCGGCGAGCGGCTCGGCACGGACCGGCCGAAGGCGTTCGCAAAGCTGCGCGGCCGGCCGCTGTTGGCGGAGAGCCTCGAGCGACTCGAGGGCTCCGCGTGGATCGAGGCGATCGTGGTGGTCGCGCCGCAGGGTTGGGAGGAGCCTTCGACTCTCGTCGCCGAGGAACTCGTCTGCACCAAGGTCGTGGCCACCGTCCGCGGCGGTGAGACGCGGGCAGAATCGGTGCGCGCGGGGCTTGCCGAGGTGGACGACGACGCGACGGTCGTCCTCGTTCACGACGCCGCGAGGCCCGTTCTTCCCGAAGAGGTGATCGAGCGGGTGCTGAAGGCGCTGAACGAGGGGTGGGACGGCGCCGTGCCGGCGCTTCCGCTCGCCGACACCGTCAAGCGCCTCCGGGGTCGGGAGGTGGTGGAGACGCTGCCTCGCGACGAGCTCGCCGCCGCCCAGACGCCGCAGGCCTTCCTCGCGCCCGTGCTGCGCGAGGCCTACGCCGGCGATCTGTCCGGGGCCACCGATTGCTCGGCGCTGGTCGAGGCGCGTGGGGGACGGGTGACCACGGTGGCCGGCG
The DNA here is from genome assembly GCA_035554095.1 of Gaiellaceae bacterium. Lineage (GTDB taxonomy): Bacteria > Actinomycetota > Thermoleophilia > Gaiellales > Gaiellaceae > 13-2-20CM-68-14. Next base: position 7,577 of record DATMIX010000014.1, read on the forward strand.
ATCGCCGCCTCGTCAAGGTGACGGACCGCTGCGATCTGGAGCTCGTCGAGGCGCTCCTGTGATCGTCGACTACCACATGCACCTCCGCGATCCCGAGGAACGCATCGATCACACGGTCGAGGCGGTCGAGCGGTTCGTCGAGGCGTCCACGGCGCGGGGCGTCGACGAGATCGGCTTCACCGAGCACGTCTACTACTTCGTGCAGACGAAGCACCTCTGGGAGCAGGACTCCATGCTCCGGCGCTGCGTGTACGACCTCGACCGCTACGTCGAAGCGGTGCTCGCCGCGCAGGAACGCGGCCTGCCGGTCAAACTCGGCCTCGAGGTCGACTATGTGTTCGGGCGGGAGCGGGAGATCGCGGACGCGCTGGCGCCGTACCCGTGGGACTACCTGCTCGGATCGGTGCACTTCGTCGACGGCTTCGCCGTCGACCAGGAGCCGGGGCTGGTGGAGAAGCTCTCCCCCGGTGAGGGGTGGCGCCGCTACTTCGTCTGGCTGCGAAACGCGGCCCGCAGTGGTCTCTTCGACTCGCTCTCACATCCCGATCTGGTGAAGCACCACGGACCGCGGCCGGATCCCGAGGCCGTGCAGTGGCTGCACGAGGAGACTGCGGACGCGATCGAGGCAGCAGGCGTCTGCGTCGAGGTGTCGGCGGCTGGGTTGCACAAGCCGGTCGGGGAGCTGTATCCGGATCCCCCGCTGCTCGAGGCGCTGTCCGCGAGGGGCGTGCCCATCACGCTCGCCTCGGACGCGCACGTGCCGCAGAACGTCGGCCGCGATCTCGACCGCGCCGTCGAGCTCGCCCGCTCGGCGGGTTACGAGACGGTCACGGTGTTCGACCGGCGCGAGCGGCGCCAGGAGCCGCTCGGGTGAGCGAGCTGCGCGTCGGACTGGGGTTCGACGGACACGCGTTCGCGGACGGAGTGCCGCTCGTCCTCGGCGGCGTCGAGATCGAGTCGCCACGGGGCCTCGCGGGACACTCAGACGGCGACGTCATCGCCCACGCCCTGGTCGACGCCGTGCTCGGAGCCGCTGGGCTCGGCGACATCGGCTCGTTGTTTCCCTCGGGCGACCCGGAATGGGAAGGCGCCTCCTCGCTCGAGTTGCTCCGCCGCGCGGCGGCGGACGTCCGCGCGGCAGGCTGGGAGGTCGTCAACGCCGATTGTGTCCTGGTCGGCGAGGAGCCCCGGATCGCGCCCGTGCGAGGGCGGATGCGCGAACGGCTCGCGGAGGCGCTCGGCGTGGAGCCAGGGCGCGTGAACGTTCGGGCGACGACGACCGACAAGCTCGGCTTCACCGGCCGCGGCGAGGGCCTGACGGCCCAGGCGGCCGCGTTAGTTCGGCAGAGCGGCTAGGCCCTCGTCGACCTCGACGAGGCCGTCCCGGCGGAGCGCCTCGACCACCTCTCGGTCCAACCGGTGCAGCGGCTGCGGGCCGTCCGCGACCAGCCGGAGCATCGCCGCGCGCCGCTGCCGGAAGGAGCCCTCGAAGCGGCCCTGCTTTCGCAACGGCTCGTAGCGCCGCCCACGGGAGGGACAAGCGTCCGCGAGCGGGCAGATTCCGCACCGCGGCACGCGGGCGAGGCAGATCGTCGCACCGAGGTCCATCAGCGCCTGGCCGCACGCGCCGTCGAACGCCGCGCCGGTGCGCTCGCGCACCCGCGCGACGTTCGTGTCCAAGGGCAGGACGTTCGCGCCGAGCGCGAAGCAGGCGATCGCGTCCGCGGTGTAGCGGCCGACTCCTGGCAACTCGGTCAGGTCGTCGGGCCAGCCGTGCGCGGCGATTCGCTGCGCGGCACGGTGAAGGTTGACGGCGCGGCGGTTGTAGCCGAGTCCCTGCCAGGCGCGGATGACGTCCGCGGTGGGGGCGGCGGCGAGCCCCGCCGCCGTCGGCCAGTGCTCGAGCCATTCGAGATAGCGCGGGATCACGCGCTCGACCTGCGTCTGCTGGAGCATCACCTCCGAGACGAGGATCGCGTACGGGTCACGCGTCCGGCGCCACGGCAGGTCGCGCCCGTTGGCCTCGAACCACGCGAGCAACAACTCACGCATTGCCGGGACAGTAACTTTCGTCGCGGAATGCGCAGAGTCCGTTTCGCCCCGAGCCCAACCGGTTCGTTGCACGTCGGCAACGCGCTCAGCGCGGTGGCGAATCGGGCCGCCGGCGACTGGTTTCTGCTGCGGATCGACGACACCGATCCGGCGCGAAACGTGGCCGGGGGCGAGGAGGCGATCCTCGGCGACCTCCGATGGCTGGGCATCGAGTGGGACGAAGGGCCGATTCGTCAGAGCGAGCGCGCGGAGCGGTATCGCGAGGCGGGCGCCGAGCTAGGTGATCGCTTCGACGGGATCACGCTGGTCCGCGAAGACGGCAGCGCCACGTATCACCTCGCGAGCGTCGTCGACGACGTCGACTTCGGGATCACGCAGGTGATCCGCGGCAACGACCACCGGCCGAACGAAGGGCTCCACCGGCGCTTGACGGAGGCGCTCGGTGCCACGCCGCCCGACTACGTGCACCACGGGCTGATCCTCGGCGAGGACGGGCGCAAGCTTTCCAAGCGCGCGCCCGGTGCAACCGTCGCGGCGCTCCGCGGGGAAGGCGTCCCCGCGGCGGCCGTGCGGCGCTATCTCGAGGAGCTCGGGATCCCAAGACACGACGTCCACTACGACCTGCCGCGTATTCGCCGCCTCGCGATCGAGGCGATCGCGGAGCTGCCGGACGAGGAGCTCGCCGCTGCGGTGGATGCCCCGCTCGAGGCGGTTCCCGCCCTCCGCGGCGCGCGAGACCTCAACGAGGCGAAGGACCTCGCGCGGCAGATCGCCGAGCCGGAGCCGGCGCGCCTGGGCGAGGCTGCGGCCCCGACGCTCGCGCGCTTCAGGGAGCTGCGTGACGGGGCGGCCAACGGCCTCGACCACGACGCCGCGCGCGAGCTGCTGCGAGAGCTGAAGGCCGTCGGGGGCGATCTCAAGGCCCTGCGGCTCGCTCTCACCGGCCGCGATCGTGGCCCCGAGCTCGCCGCGGTCCTCCAGGCGCTGCCGAAGGACGAAGCGCTCCGGAGAGTCGATGCGGCTCTTTGACACCTACTCGCGCGGGCTCGTCGAGCTTCCCGAGCCGCCCGGGCCGATCCGCATGTACTTCTGCGGGCCCACCGTCTATCAGCGGATCCACATCGGCAACGGGCGGCCGTTCGTGATCTCGATGTGGCTGAAGCGGTGGCTGGAGGAGTCCGGCTACCAGGTGAAGCTCGCCGAGAACATCACCGACATCAACGACAAGATCTACGACGCCGCGCGCCCGCAGGGGATCCCGAGCTCGGAGCTCGCCGCGCAGGCAGCCGGCTGGTACGTGGAGGACACGGACCTGCTCGGCCTGGGGCGCCCGGACGTCGAGCCGAAGGCGACCGAGTCGGTCGACGAGATCGTGGAGCTGATCGGCAAGCTGGTCGACCGCGAGCTCGCCTACCCGGCGGGCGGCGACGTCTACTTCCGGGTGGCGCGCTTCCCCGAGTACGGCCGGCTGTCGGGTCGCGAGGGCGACGAGGACTCGCTGCGCAACCCTTCGGAGGAGCCGGAGCAGGCGGAGCTCAAGGAGGATCCGCGCGACTTCGCGCTCTGGAAGGCGAACAAGGAGGACGAGGACACCTGGTGGGAGTCGCCCTGGGGCCGCGGCCGCCCCGGCTGGCACATCGAATGCTCGGCGATGGCGGAGAAGCACCTCGGCCCGGTCTTCGAGATCCACGGCGGCGGCAACGACCTGATCTTTCCGCACCACGAGAACGAGATCGCCCAGTCGCGCGGCGCGGGCAGCGACTTCGCGCAGATTTGGATGCACAACGGGATGCTCGAGCTGACCGGCGAGAAGATGTCGAAGTCGATCGGGAACATCGTCTCGCTGCGCGAGGCCGTCGCGCGCTGGGGTCGCGAGACGATCCTGCTCTACTTCATGACCGCGCACTGGCGCAAGCCGATCGACTTCAACGAGGATGTCCTCGAGCAGGCGAAGGCACAGTGGGCGAGCTTCGCCAACGCGTTTCTCACGCCCGAAGGCCCGCCGCGCGAGGCTCCGCGATGGGAGGAGCTCGCGGCCGCGCTGGACGACGACTTCAACACGCCGCAGGCCCTGGCGATCCTGCACGAGTGGCGTGTTGCGAACCAGCTCGAGCTGCTCGAACGCGGCCTGAAGCTCTTCGGCCTCGCCTTCGAGAAAGCCCAGGCCCCGGAGCAGCTCGAAGAGCTCGCCCGCGCCCGGGCGGAGGCACGCTCGCGCGGCGACTTCCGCGAGGCCGACCGCCTTCGTGGAGAGATCGAAGCCGAGGGCTGGGAGATCCGGGACGTCGCCGACGGCTTCCAGCTCGTCCCGAAGTGACGCGCGAGCTCGTCTACGGACGGCGGCCCGTTCGTGAGGCGCTGCGCGGCCCGCGCGAGGTGCTCGAGCTGTGGGCGACGGAGCGGGCCGTTCGGGCCGAGCCGTGGCTCGCGGAGACACGTCCCGGTGCCAGGCACCAGGTCAGGCCCGAACGGGACCTGAGCGAAGCGGCCGGGACTCGCGATCACCAGGGCGTCGTTGCCTGGGCCGAGCCGTACCGGTACGCGGACGCCTTCGAGCTCGCGGCGGCGGAGGCGCCACTGCTCGTCTGCCTCGACCAGGTCACGGACCCACACAACCTCGGAGCCGTCTGTCGCAGCGCCGAGGGCGCCGGCGCCACTGGAGTGGTCGTGCCCGCGCACAACGCCGCCCGCGTCACCCCGGCCGTCTGCCGCGCCTCGGCCGGCGCGATCGAGCACCTCCCCGTCGCGGTCGTCAGGAACATGGCCCAGTACCTCGGCGAGGTGAAGAGCACGACGCTCTGGGCCTGGGCGGCCGCCGGCGACGCCGAGACGGCCGTCTGGGACGCCGACCTGACGGGCGGCATCGCGCTCGTGCTGGGCGCGGAAGGGAGGGGCGTGCGACCGCTCGTTCGTCGCACCTGCGACGCGGCCGTCTCGATCCCGCTCTACGGAAGGATCGAGTCGCTGAACGTGAGCGTGGCAGCGGCCGTGCTGCTCTACGAGGCGAGGAGGCAGCGCGGCCGTGGTTGAGCCGACTCTCTACCTCTTCGACGGCTACAACGTCCTCCACGCCGGCGACTTCTCCGATCCGCGCGAGCTCGTCGACCGGCTCGCGAGCTTCGTCGCGTTGAAGGGTGCCCGCGGCGTCGTTGTCTTCGACGGGGCCGGGGAGGAGCACAGCCACGGCCCGCTCGAGGTGCGCTACGCCGAGCACGCCGACGCGGTCCTCGAACGGCTCGCCGCGGAGCACCGCGGCACGGAGCGCGTCTGCCTCGTCTCCTCCGACATGGCCGTTCGTGGCACGTCGGGGCAGGAGGTCGCGAAGCTCAGCTCGAAGACCTTCGTCCGCGACCTGGACGTGAGCCCACACCAAGAGGAACGGCCGCATAGGCTGGCCGAGCGCCTCGACCGGGCGACAAGGGACCGGTTGGAGCGGCTTCGGCGCAACCGGTCCGGTTAAGACGAGCAAAAAGCAAGGTCTTGTGTTTTCGTTGGGACCTTGCTACCGTCACCTTCAACCTCAACGTGAGATTCGGTCCGACGCCGTCGTCTCGCCAGCCAGAGAGGGGAGCTCATGCCGGCCCGTTCAGCCCCAGCGCACTCCGTTCAGAGACAGCAGCGCGAGCTTGCCGACCTGCAGTTGGTGGTGCGCGCCCGAAACGGCGACCAGGCGGCGCTCGACGGGCTCATTCGCCGCTACACCGGTTTCGTCCGCCTGAAGGCGAGCTCGTACTTCCTCGCAGGGGGCGATCCGGAGGACCTGATCCAGGAGGGCTTGATCGGCTTGTACAAGGCGGTCCGGGACTTTCGCCACGACAAGGAGACGTCGTTCCGGAGCTTCGCCGAGCTCTGCGTCACCCGCCAGATCATCACGGCGATCAAGACGGCGACGCGGTTCAAGCATTCGCCGCTCAACACGTACGTGTCGTTCTCGAACACGCCGGCGGGGCAGGACTCCGACTCGGACGTGACGCTCGGCGACGCGCTGCCGGGGCCAACCGTCGACGATCCCTCCGTCTGCGTGATCTCGACCGAGGAGCTCCAGAGTCTCGTCTTCGCGCTCGGAACCGGACTCTCGAAGCTCGAGGCCGACGCTCTCAAGCTCTACCTCGAGGGCTCGTCCTACGAAGAGATGGCCGAAGATCTGGGCTGCGACACGAAGACGATCGACAACGCTCTGCAGCGCGTCAAGCGCAAGGTGCTCCAGCACCAGCAGCTCCGCCAGGTCCTGGACTAGGGTCCCCGTCATGAGTGCGCCGCCGGAGACCGGCGCCGAAGGAATCACGCTCGACGAGCTCCAGCTCGCGGCGCGCAACCACGGCCTGCCGCTCGAGGCTTTGCGCTACGACGTCACGCCCGTCGGCCTCCACTACCTCCTCGTCCACTACGACATCCCGCCCGTCGACCCGACGGAATGGCGTCTGGCGGTCGCCGGGCGGGTCGAGCGCCCGCTCACCCTCGCGCTGGACGAGCTCCAGCGTTACGAGCCGGTCGAGGTCGTGGCGACCATGGAATGCGCCGGAAACGGCCGAGCGCGGTTGTCGCCGAGGCCGATCAGCCAGCCGTGGCTGCTCGAAGCCGTGGGAAACGCGCGGTGGCGGGGAGTTCCGGTGAGACGCGTGCTCGAGGAGGCCGGAGTCCTGGCCGACGCGGTCGAGGTGCTGTTCACCGGGCTCGACCGCGGGCTCGAGAAGGGGGTCGCGCAGAGCTACGAGCGCAGCCTCCCGCTCGAGACCGTGCTCGTAGACGATGTCCTGCTCGCGTACGAGATGAACGGCGCGCCGCTGCTGCCGCAGCACGGCTTCCCGCTTCGCCTCGTCGTTCCCGGTTGGTACGGGATGACGAACGTGAAATGGCTCGCGTCGATCGAGGTCCGTTCGGAGCCTTTCGAGGGCTACCAGCATACGGCTGCGTATCGAATCCGGGCGGACGAGGACGACGACGGCACGCCGGTCACGCGGATGCAACCCCGAGCGCTCATGGTTCCGCCCGGGATCCCGGATTTCCATACCCGTGTGCGGACCGTGCCGGTCGGCGTCTGCATGCTCGAGGGCCGGGCGTGGTCGGGGTGGGGCGCCGTGGCGGGAGTCGAGGTGAGCGTCGACGGAGGGGAGACATGGGCGGAGGTCGAGCTGGCCCCACCGGCAGGGGAGTGGGCCTGGCGGCGGTGGACGTACGAGTGGCAGGCCGACGAGCCCGGACCCCGCGTCCTCTGCTGCCGCGCCCGCGACGCGGCCGGGAACGTGCAACCCGAGGAAGCGGCCTGGAATGTCGGCGGGTACTCGAACAACTCCGTCCAACGCGTTCAGGTCATCGTTGAGGAGCCCGGCTACGATCCGGGTGCGCCGGAGTAGCTCAGCTGGTAGAGCAACTGATTTGTAATCAGTAGGTCGTGGGTTCGAGTCCCGCCTCCGGCTCTAGAGGCGGCCGAGCGCTTGTTCGAGATCGGCCCAGAGCTCGTCCGGATCTTCGAGCCCGACGCTGAGCCGCAAGAGGTTCTCGGGCACGCGCTGGCCTTCCCAGCGGCTGCGGCTCTCGATGGTCGAGTCGACTCCACCGAGGCTCGTCGCGTTCGCGATCACCCGCACCGCGGTCTCGACGGCCTCGGCGTCGCCCGCGACGTCGAAGGAGAGCATCCCGCCGAAGCCGGGATAGCGCACGCGCTCGACCTGCGGGTGGTCCGCGAGCCGCTCGGCCAACTGCCTTGCCGTCGACGTCTGTTGCTCGACGCGCAACCGGAGCGTCTTCAGGCTTCGTAGCAGCAGCCAGGCGAGATCCGGCGCGGCGACGATGCCGCTGCGGCTCCGAAAGTCCTGCAGCCGCTCGGCCTCTTCCCGACGTGTGACCACGGCGCCGAGCAGCAGATCGTGGTGCCCGCCCAGGTACTTGGTGGCGCTGTGCACGACGTAGTCCGCGCCGCGCTCGAGCGGACGGAGGTACACCGGTGTCGCGGCGGTCGAGTCGACGACGACGCGGGCGGGGTGTGCGGCCGCCGCGTCGAAGTCAGGCATCGTCAGAAACGGATTCGAGGGCGCCTCGAGCCAGATCAGGTCGACGCCTTCCGGCGGAGCGCCGGTCTGGTCGAACTCGACGAACCGCAGGCCCCAGGGCTCCAGCGCCCGAAAGAGCGTCGCCGTGCCGTAGTACGCACCCTCGGCGAGGGCGATCGTCTGACCCGGGCGGAGCTCGCAGAGCACGAGCGCGGTGATCGCACCCGAGCCCGAGGGAAAGAGCAGCGCCTCGCCCCCTTCGAGCGCGCCCAGCGCGCGCTCGGCCTCGACCCCGGCCGGATGAGCGTACCGCTGGTAGTAGAACTCGCCCGGCCGACCGCCTTCGTACGGCCAGATCGTGGAACGGTCGAGCGCCTTCACGGATCGAAGCCTACGTTCCCGTTTGACGCCGTCCGAGCGGTCTGCGTATTGTCCAGCATCTTGGTCGAGAAACGGGACAGATAAGGAGAATTGAATGAGACGTATTTCACTTACTTTCCTGCCGCTCCTGATCCTCGCGGCCGGGCTCGTGGTCGGCGCTGGGGCCGCCACGGAGAAGACGACGATCAGCCTCGTCGCCTACTCGACCCCGAAGGACGCGTACGCGAAGATCATCCCGAAGTTCCAGGGCACGGCGGCGGGCAAGGACGTCTCGTTCAACCAGTCCTACGGCGCCTCGGGTGATCAGGCCCGCGCCGTTGCGGCCGGGCTCGACGCCGACATCGTCGCGCTCTCGCTCGCGCCGGACGTCGCGACGCTCGTCAAAAAGGGGATCGTCCCCGGCAACTGGAACGAGAACCGCTTCCACGGGATGGTGACCAACTCCGTGGTCGTCTTCGTGGTTCGCGACGGTAACCCGAAGAAGATCCGGACGTGGGGCGACCTCGCCCGCAAGGGCGTCGAGGTCGTGACCCCGAACCCGTTCACCTCCGGAGGAGCGCGCTGGAACGTCATGGCCGCCTACGGGGCGCAGCGCGCGCAGGGTAAGACCGACAAACAGGCGATCGACTACCTCAAGCGCCTGTTCAAGAACGTTCCGGTGCTTCCGAAGAGCGCCCGCGAGGCGACGCAGGTCTTCGCGAGCGGCAAGGGCGACGTCCTCCTCACGTACGAGAACGAGGCGATCTACGCGAACAAAAAAGGCGTTCACACCGAGTACGTGCTGCCGAAGCAGACGATCCTGATCGAGAACCCCGTAGCCGTCACCAAGGACGGCCTCAAGCACTCCGAGGTCAAGGCGTTCGAGAAGTTCCTTTGGTCCTCGAAGGCGCAGAAGCTCTTCGCGGACACCGGCTACAGGCCGGTGCTGAAGTCGGTCGCGAGCAGCCCCAAGTACCGGTTCAAGAAGCCGAAGAGCCTCTTCACGATCAATTCGAGGTCGCTCGGCCTGCGTGGCTGGAAGTCGGTGCAGTACCGCTTCTTCGACCACAGCAACGGGATCATGGTGAAGGTGATTGGCCGCTAGCTCCGCAGCCGCCGTCTCCCGCCCCGGCGCGGCCGCGGGTCGCGCCGGCGGCGCTCTCGCGCGCGGGGTCGCGATCTGCTACCTCAGCCTGATCGTGCTCGTGCCGCTCGCGGCCCTCGTCTGGAGCTCGCGCGCCGACGGCATGGGCACGTTCTGGGACGAGGTGACCAAGGCGCAGGCAATGTCGGCCCTGAAGCTGACGCTCGTCTCGGCCCTGCTCGTGGCCGCCTTCAACGCCGTGACGGGAACGGCGATCGCCTGGGTGCTCGTCCGGGACTCGTTTCGCGGGAAGGGAATCGTCAACGCGGTGATCGACCTGCCCTTCGCGCTGCCGACGATCGTCGCGGGCCTCGTCCTGCTCGAGCTGTACGGGCCGAACAGCCCGCTCGGGGTCGACGTCGCGTTCAAGCGCGCCGGTCTGATCATGGCGCTCCTCTTTGTCACCCTGCCGTTCGTCGTGCGGGCCGTGCAGCCCGTGCTGATCGAGCTCGATCGCGACATGGAGGAGGCGGCTGAGTCGCTCGGGGCGGGCCGGCTCGCGACCTTTCGGCGAATCGTCTTTCCGAACCTCCTGCCGGCGGTTCTCTCGGGCGTTGCGCTCGCATTCGCGCGGGCGGTCGGCGAGTTCGGCGCGGTCGTCCTGATCTCCGGAAACGTCCCTTTCGAGACCGAGGTCTCGTCCGTCTACATCTCCGGCCAGATCGAGTCCGACAACCCGACGGGCGCGGCGGCGGTGTCCGTCGTGCTGCTCGTGATCTCGCTCGGCGTGCTGCTCGCAATCGGCGCTTTCCGCCACTGGAGGACCCGGCATGACCGCTAGGTACGCACTGCGGTTCGGCGCGCTCGGCTACCTGACGTTGCTGCTGCTCGTCCCTGTCGGGCTCGTCTTCTACCGGACGTTCGAGCACGGGTTCGAGCCGGCCTGGGACGCCGTGACGAACCCTCAGGCTCGGCACGCGCTGTGGATGACGCTCCTGATCGCAGCGATCGCCGTGCCGCTGAACACCGTCTTCGGGATCGTGCTCGCGATCGCGCTCGTCCGGCACCGCTTCCCCGGCCGCGGCCTCGTGAACGCAATCGTCGACCTACCGCTCGCGCTCTCGCCGGTGGTGGTCGGCCTGTCCCTCTACCTGCTCTACGGGACGGGCGGCTGGCTCTCGGGACTGTCCGAGCACGGGATCAAGGTGCTGTTCTCGCTCTGGGGGATGACCCTGGCGACGATCTTCGTCTCACTGCCGTTCGTCGTCCGCGAGGTCGTCCCGGTGCTGCGGGAGATCGGCACCGACCAGGAGCAGGCCGCCGAGACGCTCGGGGCAGCGCCGTTCACGACGTTCCGCAGGATCACGCTGCCGGCGATCCGCTGGGCGGTCGCGTACGGGGTCGTTCTCACGACCGCGCGCGCGATCGGCGAGTTCGGCGCGGTCAGCGTCGTCTCGGGGCGGATCGAGGGCAAGACGGAGACCTTGCCGCTCTACGTGCAGTCGCAGTTCGAGGGGTTCAACACCACCGGAGCATTCGCGGCCTCGGTCGTCCTGGCGCTGATCGCGCTGGCAACGGTCCTGGCAATGCGCCTGTTCCGCCGTAACGAGGAGGTCTGATGGCCATCACCGTCGTGGAAGTGACGAAGAAGTTCGGCGACTTCGTCGCCCTGGACAACGTCTCGGTCGCGATCCCGGAGGGGTCGTTGACCGCGTTGCTCGGCCCGAGCGGGAGCGGCAAGTCGACCCTTCTCCGCGTCGTCGCCGGACTCGAGGACCCCGATGCGGGCCAGGTGTTGCTCGGCGAAGACGACGTCACCCACCAACCCGCCAGGGCGCGTGGCGTCGGGATGGTGTTTCAGCACTACGCGGCCTTCAAGCACATGACCGTCTGGGACAACGTGGCGTTCGGGCTGCAGATCCAGAAGCGCCCCAGGCGGGAGATCCAGAATCGCGTCCACGAGCTCCTCGAGCTCGTGCAGCTCGAGGGTCTCGCGAAGCGCTATCCGGCGCAGCTGTCCGGCGGCCAGCGCCAGCGTATGGCCCTGGCTCGCGCGCTGGCGGTCGAGCCGCAGGTGCTTCTACTCGACGAGCCCTTCGGCGCGCTCGACGCGCGTGTGCGGAAGGAGCTTCGGGCCTGGCTGCGGCGGCTGCACGACGAGGTTCACGTGACGACGATCATTGTCACGCACGATCAGGAGGAGGCGATGGAGGTCGCGGGCCAGATCGTGCTGATCAACCACGGCCGCGTCGAACAGGTGGGGACCCCCCGCGAGCTCTACGACTCGCCGACGAACGAGTTCGTGATGAGCTTCGTCGGCCCTGTCAACCAGATCGGGGAGACGTACGTCAGGCCGCGCGACATCTCGCTCAGCCTCGAGCCGGATACCGACTCGACCGAGGCCATGGTCGAGCGCGTCGTGCACCTCGGCTTCGAGGTTCGCGTCGAGCTCGTGCGGGACGACGGGCATCATCTGCTCGCGCAGCTGACGCAGGACGAGGCGCAGGCGCTCGAGCTCGAGCGCGGGTTGATCGTCTACGTCCGACCGGGCCGGCAGACCGTGTTCGCGAAGGATTAGTGCGGTTCCCAGGCGTCGGGGTCGGCCGCGATCAAGGAGACGGCCTCGGGCAGGTGCCCCTCGGCGAGATCGGCGACCGTGACTGTCTCGAGAATCGAGCGAAGGTTCCCCCGCACGGCGATCCAGACCTCTCGCAGCGACGCCGCGGCGCCGGCGTACTCGACCTGCTCCGGACGCATCCCACGGACGTTTGCGATCGGTCCCTCGACCGCCCGGATGACCTCCGCCAGGGTGATCTCGTCTGGCGGGCGCGACAGCCAGTAACCGCCCTCCGCGCCGCGCTGGCTCTGCACGAGCCCCGCGTGCTTCAGGTCGAGGAGGATGTTCTCGAGGAACTTGAGCGGAATCTCCTGCGCCTGCGCGATCCGCTCGCCTTTTACCGGGCCCTCTCCTGCCGCTGCGAGCTCCGCTGACGCGCGGAGCGCATAGTCGACCTTGGCCGAGACCCTCACGGCTGAGAATCTAGCTGGGCGGCCGAGCCGCTAAGCCGCTGCGAACACGCCGCTCCGGCGGGACGCGACGCGGTTCTTGCCGCGCTTCTTGGCGTCGTAGAGAGCGAGATCCGCTGCCGCGATCAGCTCCTCCGCCCGCTCGAAATCTCCCTTAGCCGCGACGCCGAAGCTCGCCGTGACTCCCAGCTCCCTCCCGCCGGGAAGGGAGATCCGCGTCTTCGCGAGGTCGCGGCGCAGCCGCTGCGCCAGGGTGCGGGCGCCGGCGACGTCGGTTTCGGGCAGGAGCACGGCGAACTCCTCGCCGCCGTATCGCGCCGCGAAATCGAGCTGGCGCACGTGACCCCGCAACACCTCGCCGATCGTCGCAAGCACGGTGTCACCGACCTGGTGGCCGTAGGTGTCGTTGATCCGCTTGAAATCGTCGATGTCCGCCAGGATGAGCGCCACGGAGTCGCCGACCCGCTCGGCGCGGCGCCACTCGAGTGCGAGCTCCTCGTCGAACGAGCGCCGGTTCGCCAGGCCGGTGAGGGAGTCGGTCGCCGCCTGCGAGGCGACCCTGCGGAAGTCGCTCAACGCGCGCAGGATCGGCCGAGCGAACAGCAGGCTTACGAGCGCGAGCATCGCGAACGAGCCGAGGGCGGCGTACCGGATCCGCCGGCGGTACGGTGCGACCCCGGCCCTGATCGTCGCGACGGGCCTCAGGGCGAGCAGCCGCGAGCCCTGGCCGTTGGGGATCGGCGTGAAGAGCGCCCGGTACTCCTTACCGCCGAGATCGACCGTGTCGCTCTCGAGCGTGAAACGTTGCTTCGTTCCGACGATGGCGCCGCCGCGAACGACGAGCAGTCTGTCCGTTTGGTCGTGCGGCGCCGCCCTGAGTAGGCGCGGTCCCAGGCGTTGGTCGAGCGCAACCGTGCCGACCAGGCTGCCGATCCGCTTGCCGTTCACGGTCAGCCACACCGTCCGGGTCAACGCCACTGGCGGCCGTCGGCCGGCCACCGTGCGGCCGTCGAGCGTGAAGACGATCCCAGGGTGCCGTCGCGCGAGTTGCGCGATCGCCTGCCGGTCCCGGACGATGAAGGTCTGCGCGATCGCGGGCGAGCGCACGAGATCGTCGGCTCGAGCGGATGCGTCGTCTCCCAGCTGGCCGAGCCTCCTGACGCCCGCCTCGAGCTCCAGGCGAAGAACCGCATCTGCTCGCGCGCGCGCGTTTCCGACTGCGTTCTGGTCGAGGATCCGCACGGTGGCGACAACCGGAATCGCGGCGAGGACGAGCAGGCCGCCGAGCAGGTAAACGCCGGACTTCCGGGTCACCGTGAAATGGGGGCGGCGACGCCGAGGAGCTTTCGGCTCGTCCGCAGGGGTAACGGCAGCCGCCGCAGGCGTCGTCATGCGTGCGTTATCGACGCGTTGCCGCCCGTGCTTTAGGCGACCGCAGGCAGCTAGAACTCGACGTCCGCGAGGCCGGACTCGCTCGCCGAACCGCTCGGCGCGGTCCACACCATCGCCGTGGGGACGGCGATCGTGTGCAGCCCGCCCGCCCCGGGCGTGCCGAGCACGATCGTGATCGTGTTCCCGACGGCAGTCATCGTCGAGCCCGTGAAGTCGACCGCGTTCGTGTAGTGGCCGGCGAGGTCGACATTGCCGAGAGCAGCCATGGGCGTCCCGGTCGTGCTCTCGATCTCGAGGCTCGAGATCCCTGCCTGGTGATCGAAGTGCGCCGTCACGCTCGTGGCAGAGCCGTCCCAGCCGCCGAGCACGAGCGACGGCGCCACCGGCCCGGAGAACGTGAAGACGATTGTGTCGCCCGACTCGGCCCTGCCAGCCGTGGCGCCGCCGTTCGCCGTCTGGATGTCTGCAGGGGCCGGTATCGCCGCCGGCGGAGGCGGGGGTGGCGGGGGTGGAAGCGGAGGCGGGGGCGGGGGCGGCGGCGCCGGCGGAGCAGGCGGAGGCGGGGGTGCAGGCGGCGGCGATGAGGCCGGGGGAGCCGGCGCTGCAGGCGCGAGAGGAGGTGGTGGCGGCGTGACCGGTGGCGGCGGCGGAGATGCGGAGGTCGGCGGAGGAGGAGGCGGGGACGTCGGCGGGGGAGGCGCGGGCGCCGCGGGCGGAATCGAGGACGGGGCCTGCGGAGGTGTTGCCTCTGCGACTCCGACGACGGCTGCGCCGGGAAGCCCGCTCGCCGGCGAGCTGCGGTCGATCAGCTCTGAGACCGGCTGATCCGCCTCGGTGCCCGAAGCCGGCGGCGTCGGCTTGCCGATCTCCCAGGTATGCGTTTCGCCGGGCGTCCAACCCGAGCTGCGCCCCACGGTCGTCAGCTCTGTCGCGGCCTCGGTTCGCGCCGGGTGCCGATCTCCCCCGGTGCGCGACGAGCCGCCGAACACGACCTCACGGGCGCTCCGGTGGCCGGCGTCGGCGCGAGAGATGACCGCCAGCATCGGCACTCCGATCGTCAGCCAGAGGACGACAACGAGCGGCAAGGCGACGACGAACGGGAACAGCCGGGCACGCGGGCGCGAACGCCCTTGGGCCGCCGGTAGCCGCTTCGGCAGGTCGATGTATGAACGCCGCATGGTCGCCTTTGGGCGGCTGAATACGGGCCGCCGGGCGGAGCGTAGGCCTGGATCTAGGCACGAGTGCCCCCCGATCGGGGGATCCACGAGCCAAGGGAAACCGGCTTTCGGCCCTCGATTCGGGGTTAGGCTGCCGCGGATGGCCGCGACCGACGAGAGCGCCGACACGACGTCGACGACCGAGGAGAAGCTTCGACAGCTCGAGGCGCTGCGCGACGAGGCCCGCCACGCCGGCAGCGCCAAGGCCGTCGAGCGCCAGCGGGGCCAGGGGAAGCTCCTAGCGCGCGAGCGTGCGGAGAAGGTCCTCGATCCGGGCTCCTTCGTCGAGCTCGATCGCTACGTCCGCCACCGCGAGTCGAACTTCGGGATGCTCGAGCGGCGTCCCTACGGCGATGCGGTCGTCACCGGCTACGGGACGATCTTCGGGCGGAAGGTCTTCGTCTTCTCCCAGGACTTCACCGTCTTCGGCGGTTCGCTGAGCGAGGTGTTCGCGGAGAAGATCTGCAAGGTGATGGACCTCGCCGCCAAGTTCGGGTGCCCTGTGATCGGCATCAACGATTCCGGCGGCGCGCGGATCCAGGAGGGCGTCGTCTCGCTCGCGGGCTACGCGGAGATCTTCTGGCGGAACGTCCAGTGCTCCGGCGTCGTGCCGCAGCTGAGCCTGGTGATGGGGCCCTGCGCGGGTGGAGCCGTGTATTCCCCGGCGATGACCGACTTCGTCCTGATGGTCGAGGGCTCGTCGTACATGTTCATCACGGGGCCAGACGTCGTGAAGACGGTGACCGGGGAGGAGGTCACCTTCGAGGAGCTCGGCGGCGCGGCGACGCACGCAGCGAAGTCGGGGGTCGCGCACTTCATCGCGTCGGACGAGGAGGCGTGCCTGGAGGACGCGCGGTATCTGCTCTCGTTCCTGCCCCAGAACAACGTCGACCCCCCGCCCTACGCGGAGCCCGCCGATCCGGCCGGGCGAGAGGAGGCCGAGCTCGACTCTCTCATTCCCGACGATCCCGCCAAGCCGTACGACATGAAGGACGTGATCGCGAAGGTCGCCGACGACGGCGACTACCTCGAGGTCCACGAGCGCTGGGCGGAGAACATCGTCTGCTGCTTCGCGCGGCTGAACGGGCATCCGGTCGGGATCGTGGGCAACCAGCCGCGCTCGCTCGCCGGTGTCCTGGACATCGACTCGTCGACCAAGGCGGCGCGCTTCGTCCGCACGTGCGACGCCTTCAACATCCCGCTCGTCACCTTCGTCGACGTGCCCGGCTTCCTGCCCGGGACGGCGCAGGAGTGGGGCGGAATCATCCGCCACGGCGCCAAGCTTCTCTATGCATATTGCGAAGCAACGGTTCCCAAGCTCGCCGTGATCACCCGCAAGGCCTACGGCGGCGCGTACGACGTCATGAGCTCGAAGCACATCCGCGCCGACTTCAACTTCGCCTGGCCGACAGCCGAGGTCGCTGTGATGGGGCCGGAAAGCGCCGTCAACATCGTCTTCCGGAAAGAGCTCGAGCAGGCCGACGATTCGGAGGGGCGGCGCGCCGAGCTGATCGAGGACTACCGGCAGCAGTTCGCGAACCCGTACGCGGCCGCCGAGCGCGGCTACGTCGACGAGGTGATCGAGCCGCGCCGAACGCGGCCGGTGTTGATCGACGCACTCGAGACCGCGCTGACGAAGCGAGAGCGCCGGCCACCCCGCAAGCACGGCAACATCCCGCTCTAGGTGGGTGACGCGGCCGTGGCGAAAACGGTGCCGACTGCGGCGGACTCGCCTCGACTAGACGGCGGCGAGCTGCGGGCGGGGCAACGCCTCGAACACAGGCTCGAGGCCCAGCTCCGATTCGAGCGCGGCGACCACGGCCGGGTCGAATTGCGTTCCTGCGCAGGCGACGAGCTCTGCGAGGGCGGCCTCCGGCGAGCGGCGGGCACGGTAGAGCCGATCCGACGTCATCGCGTCGTAGGCGTCGGCGACGAAGATGATCCGGGCGCCGAGCGGGATTCCCTCGCCTTCCAGGCCGTCCGGGTACCCGTGCCCGTCCCAGCGCTCGTGGTGGTGGAGGACCCAGTCGGCGACAGGGTCGATTCCAAGGCTGTCGAGCATCCTGAACCCGATCTGAGGGTGACGCTCGAGGACGAGTCGCTCGGGCTCGGTGAGCGGGCCCGGCTTGCGCAGCAGCTCCTCAGGGAGGGCGAGCTTCCCGAGATCGTGGAGGCTCGCGGCGAGGCGCGTGAGCTCGACATGCTCACGATCGAGCCCGAGCCGAACGGCGATCCGGACGGCGAGCTGGGCGACCCGCTGCGAATGGAAGCCGGTGTAGACGTCGCGGGCGTCGACCGCGCGCGCGAGGCTCGCTGCGGCTCGGAGTCGCGCCACGCGATCCCCGCCGGACGCGAGTCGCTTCAGCTCCGCGAGCTCGACGACGTCGGGCCGGTAGCGCCTGGCCTGGTTCTTCCCATATTCCTTGGCCCAGTAGAGCGCGCTGTCGACGAGCCGGAGCAGCTCGTCGCGCTCCCGTGCGTGCTGTGGCACGACGGCGATGCCGGCGCTGACGGTGATCGTGCCCATCTGCTCGAGATCGAGGGCGGCGATGCGGTCGATGATCGACTCGGCCGCCGTCGTCGCCTCGGACTCCTCGTAGCCCGGCAGCAGGACAGCGAACTCGTCGCCGCCGAGCCGGAATGCCTCACCCGTCTGCCGTAGGCGGGTGGCGACGAGCGAAAGCACCCGGTCGCCGGCAGGGTGGCCGAAGCGGTCGTTGATCCGCTTGAAGTCGTCCACATCGACGAGGCAGAGCGCAAGGGGACGCCCATACCGCAGGGCGTGCTCCAGCTCGCGTGCGAGCCGCTCGTGGAAGTGCCGGTGGTTGCCGAGGCCGGTCAGCGGATCGGTGAGGGCGAGGCGCACCGCGCGGAGCGCGCGCAACAGCGCGCGCTGGTAGAGCTGGATCGCGAGCAGCGGCCCGACGAGGGCGACCGAGAGAAGCGGCGCGCGCTGCCACAGTACGACGAGGGTGAGCACGGCCGAGCCCATCAGCGTGAAGGGCAGGATCGTCTTGCGGACGCTCGACGCGATGAGACCGCTCCACGATCGGCCCGTGCCACGGGCGACGACCGCCGTGATCAGCAGGACGTTGACGAGGTAGCAGACATACGTCGCGGCCACGACCCGCGCAGCCGTGTCGGCGGGCTGGCCGCCGTCGATCGGCGCGATCACGAGCCCGGCGCTCGCCGCGGTGAGGGCGAAGGCGAAGGAGTTGTAGGCGATCCGGATCGGCGGACGGCGGTCGAGCAGCTGCATCACGAGCGGGGTCGCGAAGACGACCAGCACGCCAGCGGCCCAGCCGAACAGGACGATCGCGGAAAGGCCGAACACGAACGCGAGAGAAACGCCGCTCGCGTCGAGGTCGTCGACGGGGACCGGGAACCGGTCGGCGAGCAGCGAAGCGCCGAGGAAGGCCGCGAGGCCGGCCAACTCGGTCGCACTGTGCGGTGTGGTCGCGAAGGCGAATGCTGCCGCGGCCACGGTGGCGAGCCCGGCGGCGCACACGGGCGCGACGACCGGATACAGGCGGGGTCGTGCGCGTGTGGTCTCGCTCATCGCGAGCGGGCTACCACTCGAGGAACAGATTGCTGTCGAACCAGCCGAACCAGAGCGCGAACGCCAGGATCGCCAGTACGAACAGCGCAGTGCGGAGACGCGGCTTCCACTGCAACATTCGGGACCTCCCTCTCCTAGGCGGCGGACTCCGCGATTTTCTCGCGCCCAGAGTCGCGAGCCATCCCCCGGAAGGGGGATCACGCAAATTGCGGGATTTTCCGGGGGACGGCTAGGCGAGGCCCGCTTCGGCGAGCGGCCGTCGCGCCCACGCGAATCGCCGCTTGTACCAGCCGTCGAGCGGGGCGAGGGCCACGCCGTAGCCGGACGAGTGGATGAACCAGCCGTTCCCGAGATTGATGCCGGTGTGATCGACCTGTCCCGGCCTCGAGCGAGGTCCACCCGCGCCCCAGAAGAGCACGTCGGCCGGCCTGAGCTTGGAAAATCTGATCCGCTTGGCGGCTCCCACCTCGCCGCTCATGGCGAAGGTGGTCCGTCCCCTGAGGGTGCCGGCGAGGCTCGCACCGCCCGGGTACGCCTGGAGCTTGAAGACGCGCCAGACGAAGCCCGAGCAGTCGAAGCCGCCCGCCGCCTGGACGCCGAACGGAGCTTCGGCCTTCTCGCTCGTGCCTCCCCAGACGTACGGAAACCCGATGAACTGCACGGCGGTCGAGAGCACGCGCTTCTGCCACGCCGTCAGCACGGGCAGCTGGAATCCCTCCGACAGCTGCTCCACCTGCTCGACCTCCCAGCCCTTGAAGCCCAGGATCCTCGCCGCCGAGTAGGCGGCCTCGGCCCGCGTTGCGGGCTGGTTCGGCAGGAGCTCGAGCGAGTCGAGCGCAGCCGGGTGATTCGTGCGCAGCCCGAGCAGGCGCGCGACGACCTCGGTGCCGAAGCGGCTGGGCGGGTTGAGCCCAGCGCCCCGTGCGATCGTCGCGAACTCGATCGCGGGCGCCGTGAGGTCGAGCGCGCGCACGAGGGTCGCGTCGAGCTGTGCCATCGTGACCGGAGCCGCGGACTGCGTCGTCGGGCCGGCCTTGTCGGGGCGAAGCCCCGCCACGAGCGCGTTGAGAGCCCCACGGGTCAGCGGGTCGTTGGGGCGGAAGGCGCCCACGCTTTTCGCCATGAGGCCGTGCGAGACGACGAGCTTGATCTCCCGCTGGGCCCAGGAGGCCGGCTTGGCGTTCGCCGAGGCCGCCCCGCCGGACTTGGCCGCGGCGGGCGCGGCGAGCACGGCGAAGACTGCGCTGATGGCAAGGATGCGGCTCATCCCGGGCTTCGTATCGTCAGGAGCCCCGACGGTCTTTAATCTGGCGCCATGGCTCTTTCGATCGAGCCCCAACCGAGTCCAAAGGAGCAGCAGGCGCTCGCCGCTGCGCTCGAGCGACTCCTCGCGGGGGAAGACCTACCGGCCCCCTACCGAAGCGTGTGGCGTCAGGCCGGGATCGTGGAGAACGCGGGCGGGGATCAGGCGACCGCGCGGCCCCGAAGAAGCCCCGGGGCGACGCGCGCGTAGTCGAGGCCGGACACCCAGGTCAGCACGAGCGCGACGAGCAGCGACCACCACGCGAGGGAGTCGCTCCAGGCACCGGCTGCGGCCAGACCTCCAACCGCAGCCGCGATGGCCTGCGACCACGTCTTGAGCTTGCCCAGATCGCGCGCGTGCAGGACGACGCCACGCTCGAGCGCGGCGAGGCGCAGGCCGGAGACGAGCAACTCGCGCGCGACGATCGCCGCGACCATCCAGGCGGGGAAGACGCCTTGGTCGATCAGCACGATCAACACCGTCAGGACGAGAAGCTTGTCCGCGACGGGGTCCAGCAGCGACCCGAGCTCGGAGGTGCGACCGCGCGAGCGCGCGATCCGTCCATCCAGCCAGTCCGTGCTCATGGCGAGGCAGAACAGGCCGGTGGCCCAGTAGTCGTGCCCCTGGAAGTCCCACACGAACAGCACGGCCACGACCGGCACCGCGAGTGCGCGCGCGACCGTCAGTTGGTCGGCGAGACCCATCGACGGGGAGAATACGCGGGCATGGCCGCGTTCTCGAAAGTCCTCGTCGCCAACCGTGGGGAGATCGCGATTCGCATCTTCCGCACCCTGCGCGAGCTCGGCATCGGCACCGTCGCCGTGTACTCGGAGGCCGACCGCCACTCGCTCCACGTGTCGGCTGCCGACGAGGCCTTCCTGATCGGCACCGGCGCCCCCGCGGACAGCTACCTCAACCAGGAGCGGCTCCTCGACGCGGCGCGACGCGCGGAGGCGCAGGCCATCCACCCCGGATACGGGTTCCTCGCCGAGAACGCGGCGTTCGCGCGCGCGTGTGAGACCGCGGGTGTCGTGTGGATCGGGCCGCCGCCCGAGGCCATCGAGGTGATGGGGTCGAAGACCGCCGCGCGCGAGGCGATGGCGGCGGCAGGCGTTCCGATCGTGCCGGGCACGACGGCGCCCGTCGAGTCCGCGGCGGACGTCGTGAGGCTCGGAGAGGAGATCGGCTGGCCGATCGCCATCAAGGCCTCGTCGGGCGGCGGCGGCAAGGGCCTGAAGGTCGTCGGCGGCCGCGACGAGGCCGAACGCGCCTTCCAGTCGGCGCGCCGCGAGGGCGAGGCCTACTTCTCCGACCCCGCCGTCTACGTGGAGCGCTACCTCGAGGATCCCCGCCACGTCGAGGTGCAGGTGCTCGCCGACGGTCACGGCAACGTCGTCCATCTGGGCGAGCGCGACTGCACGATTCAGCGCCGGCACCAGAAGCTTGTCGAGGAGACGCCCTCCCCGGCGGTGGACGAAACGCTCCGCGCTCGAATCGGCGAGATCGGCGTCGAGGCCGCGCGCGCCGTGGGCTACCGGAGCGCCGGAACGATCGAGGGCCTGCTCGACCGCGAAGGCAACTACTTCTTCCTCGAGATGAACACCCGCATCCAGGTGGAGCACACGGTCACCGAGCTTGTGACTGGCCTCGACCTCGTGCGCGAGCAGGTCTTGATCGCGGCCGGGGAGCCGCTATCGCTGCGCCAGGAGGAGGTGCGGCTCAGCGGGCACTCGATCGAGTGCCGGATCAACGCCGAGGATCCCTCCAACGGCTTCCTGCCCAGCCCCGGCCGGATCACGGGCTACCGCGAGCCGTCCGGCCCTGGGGTGCGCGTCGACTCGGGTGTGACCGCGGGCAGTGAGGTCGTGGGCCTGTACGACCCGCTGGTCGCGAAGCTGGTGGCGCACGGCGTCGACCGCGAGCACGCCCGGCGGCGCATGCTGCGTGCGCTCGGGGAGTACGCGATCGAGGGAGTGACGACGCTGCTCGGCTTCCATCGGGCCCTCCTCGACCATCCGTGCTTCGTCGCCGGGCAGACGTGCCACGGCATCGTCGAGTCGAAGGGGTTGGCGGAGCGAGCGCAGCAGTTGTCTCACGAGAAAACAACGGTAGCGGTCTCCCCGGACGGCAGGCTCCGGGAGCGCGTCTCGACGGTGGAGCTCGACGGCCGCCGCTACGAGGTGAAGGCGATGGTGCCCGAGCCCCCCTTTGCGGAGCTTGCGCGCCGACGGCGCCGGCGCGCGGCCGGTGGCTCGCGGCACGGTGCGGCGAAGGACGCGGTCGTGACTCCCATGCAGGGAACGGTGCTCGCGGTCGAAGTGGCCGAGGGCGACGACGTTGAAGCGGGACAGGTCATCTGCATCGTCGAGGCGATGAAGATGGAGAACGAGATCACGGCGCACCGCGACGGAACCGTCACCGACCTCTCCGTCGAGCCCGGCCAATCGGTCACGACGGGCCAGGTCGTGTGCGTCGTCCTGCAGGAGCCGGAGGCCGAGAGGGCTTAGCCCGGCCGCTCTCTCAGCGGAACTTGAACGTGCTCTGGCCGAGCAGCTGCCCGTACCGGGCCTTGGAACGCGGTCCGAAGGCCGGCCAGACGTACCAGCGATAGGTGCCACGCTTCAGCTGGTAACGATGGCCTGCGTACGCCCAGCTCCGGCCGAGCGTCAGCTTCGCGACACGCGGCCAGGCGCTGAAGATCTTCTGCGAGCCGCGGTAGAGCTGGACGTTGTAGAAGCTCGCCTTCGGCACCCGGCTCCAGACGAGTCGCGGAGGCGTCCGCACGCCCGCCCCGTCGCGCGGCGAGCGCAAGAGGATGCTCGCCGGTACGACCGTCGCGACCCCGCGCGAAGCGTTCCCCGCGCGGTCGTAGGTGACGATCGCGTAGCTGTAGTAGAGCCCGTTCTTGAAACGCTTCACGGTGTAGCTCGAGGCTCCGCCTTGGTAGACCATTGCGCGCGCGGAACGCTTCGCGTTCGTCGAGAGGAAGACGCCGACGTGGTCGAAGTCCGGGTCGGTCGGCTTGACCCAGCTGAGCTTGAGCACGCCGTAGCCGACGGTTCGAGCCAAGCTCCGGATGTCGCCCGGAGGCGTGTGGTCGACGGTCTCGGGCCCCGGGTGGTTGATCGTCCACGTGGACGTCGCCGGGGAAGCGTCCGCGTTGCCGGCGAGGTCGACGGCCTGCACGCGGAACGTGTGGGGCCCGTCGCCGAGGCCGTCGTAGGTTTTGGCGGACGTGCAGGGCGTGAATCCGGCCGAATCGAGGCTGCAGAGGAATCTCGAGGCGGCCTCGCTGCTGGCGAACGCGAACGACGCGGACACGGAGGTCGTGGTTCCGGTCGGCCCCGACGTGATCGTCGTCGCCGGCGCCAAGGTGTCGATCTTCCAGGAGAAGAGTGTGGCCGGACCGGTGTTTCCGAGGAAGGTGGCTCGAGCGGCGAACGTGTGGCTCCCATCGCCGAGGCCCGTGAAGACTTTGGTCGCCAGGCACGAGGCGAAGATCGCGTTGTCTAGCCGGCACTCGAACGTGCTGCCGGCCTTGTTCGACTTGAGGCTGAATGAAGCGGACGTCCGGTTCGTCAACGACGCCGGTTTGTCGGTCAGCGTCACGACGGGATTGACGGTGTCGATCAGCCAGGTGTGCGAGGCCGCGGTGCTCGCGTTGCCTGCCGGGTCCACGGCCTCGACCTCGAACGTGTGGGTGCCGTCGGCCAAGGTGTAGGGCTTCGGGCTGACGCAGGGGGCAAACCCGCCGCCATTCAGCTGGCATTTGAACGTGACACCGAGTTCCGCGTCTGAGAACGTGAAGGTCGCGGTGCCCGTTCCGCTCGGGTTGTCCGGCCCGGTGACCAGGGGCGCCGGCGGGGGCGCCGTGTCGATCGTCCACGTCTGAGACGCGACCTGGCTTTCGTTGGAAAGAGCGTCGAGAGCCTTCACGCGGAACGTGTGCGAGCCGTCGGCCAGGCTGCTGTAGCTCTTCGGACTGCTGCAGGGGGCGAAAGCGGCGGCGTCGAGCCGGCACTGGAACGTGACCCCGGCCTCGTTGTCCGAGAACGTGAAGTTGGCGATTGTCGAGTTCGTCAAGGCCGGCGGCCCGCCCAGCGACGGGGCAGGTGGCCCGGTCGTGTCGATCGTCCAGGTGACGAGCGTGGCGGCGCTCGCGTTCGTGGCCGCATCGACCGCTCTCACCCGGAAGGTGTGCGAGCCGTCGGCGAGGCTGGTGTAGCCCTGCGGGCTGGAGCAAGGGGCGAAGTTGCCGCCGTCGAGCCGGCACTCGAATGTCACCCCGGCTTCGCTGTCCGAGAAGGTGAACGTGGGATCGTCCGAGCCGCTCGGATCCGGCGGGCCGCTCGCCGAGGGGGCCGGCGGCGTCGTCGTGTCGATCGTCCACGCGTAGGAGGCCAGGCCACTTTCGTTCGAGAGCGCGTCGAGCGCCTTCACCCGGAAGGTGTGCGGTCCGTCGGCCAGGCCGCTGTAGCTCTTCGGACTTGTGCAGGGGGCGAAAGCGGCGGCGTCGAGCCGGCACTGGAACGTGACTCCGGGCTCGCTGTCCGAGAACGTGAAGGTGGCCGTTGTCAGTTTCGTCAGCGTCAGCGGCCCGAGAACGGAGGGCGCCGGTGGCCCTGTCGTGTCGACCGTCCAGGTGTGGACCGTGGCAGCGCCGGGGTTCGAGAGCCCGTCCACGGCTCTCACCCGGAACGTGTGCGAGCCGTCGGCCAGGCCGCTGTAGCTCTTGGGGCTCGTGCAGGCGGCGAAGGCAGCGCCGTCGAGCCGGCACTCGAACGCCACCCCGGCTTCGCTGTCAGAGAAGGTGAACGTCGCATCGTCCGAGCCGCTCGGATTCGGGGGCCCGTTCAGCAAAGGCGCCGGAGGGCCGGCCGTGTCGACCGTCCACGTGTAAGAGGCGACCTGACCTTCGTTCGCTGCCGCGTCGAGGGCTTTCACCCGGAACGTGTGCGAGCCGTTGGCCAGGCCGCTGTAGCTCTTCGGGCTGGTGCAGGCCGCGAACCCGGCGCCGTCGAGGCTGCACTGGAACGTGCTCCCAGGCGTGTCCGACGTAAAGGTGAACGAGGCGCCCGTCTGATCCGTCGACAGCGGAGGCTTGTCGCCGATGGTCGTGATCGGCGGGACCGTGTCGACCAGCCAGGAGTAGAGCGCTGAACCGCTCGGGTTGCCGGCCGCATCCACAGCTCTCACGGCGAACGAGTGGCCGCCCTCGGCGAGGCTCAGGTAGCTCGTCGGGCTCGAGCAAGTCGAAAAGACGCCCGCGTCAAGGCGGCACTGATAACCGACGCCGCCCTCGGCGTCGGAGAAGGTGAACTGTGCACTGCTCGACGCGCTGGGGTTCGCCGGCCTCGAGTCGATCGTCGGCACGGGAGGCGGGCTCGTATCGATCGTCCATGCGTACGAGGCGACGTCGCTGTCGTTCCCGGCAGCGTCGGTTGCTTTGACGAGGAACGTGTGCGGTCCCACAGCCAAGTCCGAGTAGGTCACCGGGCTCGTGCACGACGGAAATGGCCCCTTGTCGAGCCTGCAGTGGAACGAGACACCCGGCTCGGTGTCCGAGAACGTGAAGGTGGCCGTGCTCTGATTCGTCTCCGCTTGCGGCCCGGCCACCGTGGGGGACGGCGGTGGCGTCGCGTCGACGGTCCACGTGTACGACGTGACATTGCTCGAGTTCGAGGCCGCGTCGAGCGCCTTCACCTCGAATGTGTGTGGGCCGTCGCCGAGGCCGGCATAGCTCTTTGGGCTCGTGCACGGGCCGAACCCGGCGCCGTCGAGCCGGCACTGGAACCCGGCGGTTGGATCCGCGTCCGAAAAGCTGAGCGTCGCGCTTCTCGAATTGCTCAGAACAGGCGGCCCCGTGACCGCTGGCGAGGGCGGTGGCGTCGTGTCGACCGTCCACGTGTGCGACCCGACGCCGCTCGCGTTCGAGGCCGCGTCCAGAGCTTTCACCTCGAATGTGTGCGAGCCGTCGATCAGGCCGCTGTAGCTCTTCGGGCTGCTGCAGGAGGAAAAGCCGTCGCCGTCCAGCTGGCACTCGAACGAGACGCCTGCTTCCGTGTCCGAGAAGCTGAGATTCGCGCTGCTGGAATTGCTCTGGGCCGGCGGTCCGCTCACCGCAGGCGCCGGCGGTGGTGTCCCGTCGACCGTCCACGTGTACGACGTGGTGTCACTCGCGTTCAAAGCCGCGTCGAGGGCTTTCACCTCGAACGTGTGCGAGCCGTCGACCAGGTTGCTGTAGCTCTGAGGGCTTGTGCAGGGGACGAAAGCGAGACCGTCGAGCTGGCACTCGAACGAGACGACCGTGAGGTCCGAATCCGAGAACGCGAAGCTTGGGCTGCGCTCGGTGCTCAAGCTCTGCGGCTTCGAGTCGATCGTCGGCGGCTGTGGCTGGTCGGTCGGCGCGCTCAGGGCGAGCGGCGCCCCGAGCAGCAGGGCTACCAGCGTGGCGGCGTAGAGACCTCC